>JAXDQF010000088.1:0-60142 GCA_034668025.1 Gammaproteobacteria bacterium
AACGCATCCACGAAACACTCGCTGAGACGGGATTCAACATTTCTGAGACCGCGCGACGCCTCGGTATGCATCGCCGGACGTTGGCGCGGAAATTGGGAAAACAGCGGGTCAAGTAGCCGTTTCAGGGGCAGCCAGCGCACGCTCAACAATTTTTTCGGCCGATAAACGTCTACACTTGGATGAGCACACGCAATCGTTACTACGGCGGCCCCGGGGACGGCTCCATCTTTCAAGACTTGCGCGCCCGTTATGGTGCACCTGATGTTGCGTTGATTCCCATTGGCGCCTACGAGCCGCGGTGGTTCATGGCGGCACAACACGTCGACCCTCAGGCTGCAGTCCGCGTTTTTCAGGATATAGGTGCGCGTCACGCGCTGGGGATCCATTGGGGGACTTTCCAGTTGACCGACGAGGGCCGTGAGTCACCTCGGAAGGAGTTGTTGGATGCTTTAGCCCGTGCCGGTGTCGATGCCGAGCGCTTCATTGCAGCCGAGCCGGGGCAAACGTTCGACTTTTCTGATTTGGGGTAATGGCGAACTTGCGCTTATGATTCCCGAGCCGTCAAATATCGGGTTAGGCCAGGCGGGCCCAGGGAGCGGATGCGATGATTGAGTCATTCAGCGAAGACTACGCAGAGGCGAGACAGAAGTTCCTGGCCGCCGCGGGCAGAGCAGGGGCACAGACGACACGCTACTCTTTGGATCAACGCGGACCAGACGGGACTGAATTGTCCGTCGATGTGGCGCGCGTCGGTCCCTCGGCCTCCAGGAATGTGCTCGTGACTATCTCGGGAACCCACGGTGTGGAAGGGTTCTTCGGATCCGCCACTCAAATCGAATGGCTCAATCGTGCTTCGACGGAGCCGCCGCTGCCGCAAGAGGTTGCGGTGGTTCACATCCACGCGATAAACCCTTATGGATTCGCGTGGTTGAGGCGCACCAACGAAGACAATGTCGATATCAACCGCAACTGGATCGACTTCAAACAGCCGCTACCCACCAATCCCCTGTACAACGAATTGGCGGATGACCTTTGCCCGAGCGATTGGTCCCAGCAGTCGCAAGCGCAGACGGGCGCTCGCATAATGGCCTGGATCTGCGGACACGGGCCTGCTGCCTATCAAGCGGCGGTCTCTGCAGGGCAGTGGCAGCACCCAAGCGGTCTTTTCTATGGCGGCACCCACCCGAGTTGGTCTCGTCAAACCTTGGAGGCCATTCTCACCTGGAACCTTCAGGAGGCTTCGCGGGTCTGTATCCTGGACTTCCATACGGGACTGGGACCCTACGGCTATGCCGAACCCATCATCGGCCGCGCACGGACAGATCCCGGCTTCGCGCGCACTCGCGCCTGGATGGGTGCTGCAGCAAAATCTCTCTTCGGGGACGGCTCGGTTTCATCCGAGATAAAAGGAGAGAGCTCGAGCGCCATTCCAGCTCTGGTGCCCCATGCGCAAGTCGACATCGTGGCGTTGGAATGCGGGATCCGGCCGATTACGGACGTCGCGCTTGCTCTGCGCGCGGATGCGTGGCTCCACGCCCATGGAGATCCGCTTGCTGTCGAAGCAAAACCGATAAAGGCCCTGATTCGTGCAGCGTTTCATTCTGATGAACCCATTTGGCAGGGGATGGCCTTAGGTCAGGGTTTGGCCGCGTGTAAGGCTGCGCTCGGGGGTCTTTCGGCAAACCCCGAGGTTACTTTTTGACAGCTGTCGCACCACCCTGCCCAGGGCTCAACAAACACGCATGCGTACGCCCCTGATAAAACCCATACGCCAAAACCTGCCCCTTGGCATTGATCCGATAGGCCGCCAGCAACACCCACCCCGACTCTGACGGGAGCAGTTGATTCAAGTCATACAGATGTCCCTTTTCCCACAGAAAGGCGTGCATCTTGCCCTCGGCAACTGCTGAGCTGCCGACAATCTGACCTGCGTCGTTGATGCTCAGCGCGCTGCTGGGCTCATCACCCAGCGACCCCAAGTCAGTGACGTGACCGTCCGAAAAGAGCACGGCCCTCGAGCCACCATCGCTGTCGTCGGCATAGCCAACGGCTTGCCGCTTTCCGTTCACACCTTGCGCGCTGCTTAGCGTCCCTCCACGCAATAGCCCGAGGTCGCGGATACGCTCGTGCGACCAAAGCACCGCGTGGACCCGGCCTTGAGAGCCGCTGTTTGCCTCGCCGGCGATATCACCGTGAGAGTTCACTTCGAAGGCGCGACTGAAGTCGCCGCCAGGGAGGGTGCCTAGGTCGTGCGCCTGGCCTTCTTTCCACTCGACTGCGTGCATCTTGCGGCCGTCGGTGAGAGCGCTTCCGACCACAATGCTGTCTTTGTTGATAGATCTCGCCGCAGCAGATCTGCCACCCAAAGACGGAAGTATCTGCAACGATCCGCTCCGATACATGAACGCCTGCGTATCTCGGATATCGCCGCGAGACTCGATGATTCCCGCCAGTTCGTCGCCATCGTTGATCGCAAATGCGAAGCTATTACTCGACTCCGGTGTACCCGGAATGAGCATGACACCCTCGGCTGTAAGCGCCGCGGCATCTACTCGTGTTTCCCCTACGACCTGCCACGACGCAACGTGCGCATACTGGTTCAACCCAGGGCGCTCATCGATCTCCCGCGCCATGAAGTAGCCTAGATCCACGGCGTCGAAGTGGGGCGGCGCACTGGCAGAACGGGACGGGGAGGTGGCGGGCCGCGGCGAGCGCGCACGGGCAAGCGATTCGGCCGCTCCCGACATCTGCCAGGCCCCCAAGGCCAATCCGGCCGCCACAATAAAAAAATACCTCATCAGCAGCTAATTGAAACTCCATTGCTGCCAGGCCACCGACTTGTACGGGAACTGGTCAATCTGCGCACCCGTGTCGGTGACGCCGCCGTCCACATCGAGCGCCTGTCCACTGTTCACGTTGGTCAACTCGTAAAACCCATCGCCCACCGAAATGACATTCCACAACTGCGACGGGTTCCCCGTGTAGGGATTCTGATCGACCAGCGCACTGTTGCTTTTGGACGCCCCCGACACCTCGAGGGCCAGGCCGCTCGATTTGTTGATCAACGACACCACGTTGGTGCTGACGTTGGTCAGCTGCCAACTCTGGTTCAGACCTCCGTTGACCGTCCATTGCTGCAGGACCGTGCCGCCCTCGCCGGAAAAGGCGGGATCGTCAATGACCAGTTGGCTGAACCGGCTGCGAATTGTGTAGGTTCCGTTTGGAACCAGTGGCGTCTGAGTGCCGCCGCCCGGCAGCAGGCCGTAGACGTTCAACGATCCCGACCCATCAGCCGCGCCCAGCGCTCCAAAGTTCGGCACAAACACCTTGCCGTCGGCGACGGTGGGCGCCACGAACTTCGCGAAGTTCCCGATGCCATCACGGCTCTTGTTTTGTTTGTCGTTCCAGATCTCCTGCAGGGTTATGGCGTCAAAGGCATGTAAGACGCCTTCAACAGTTGCCTGCGAGGCGTCAGCCGAAAACGGTGTCGCTGCCCAGATGATGCCGTTTGTTCCACCGTTGGCCGAGATCGACAGGAAGCCGCCCGGCATGGCTCCATTGTTGTTCGTCTCGGGCGCCGTCATGGTGCTCATCGCCCGGGGCGGCGTGACCAGCAGTTGTTTCGCCGAATCGTACGAGTAGGCACGCAGGAAGTCGTTCTCGCCCCACACATACACAATGGGACCTGCCGCCTGGCTGTTGAAATACACAGGCGTGCCATGAATGTGCTGGGTGCCGACCCCCATGATCGCCTGGAACTCCTGTTTGACGAGGTCGCCGGATTGCTCGAAGTGCCCCATGTTGGTGGTATCAACGAGGTACATCCGGCCCTGCTTGCCGCCGCCGGCAATCAGGGTTGTGCCGGGAATGCTCAGCACGCCCGACGAGCCCAGATCCTGGTCGCCATTGTTCAGCGCCACGCTGTTGCTCGGAGTAAACCAGTCGAGCAGCGCCAGCGACGGCGACAACTTTACGAAGCTGTTGCCGGTTTGATGGACGCCCTTCGCGGAAGGCATGAATTCCCCGTTGCCCGTGGATACGAGCAAATTCCCGCTGCCGTCGACCGTCAAGCCTTGCCCGGCCTGCCAAATGCCACCTTTGGTCCCGGTCGTGGTATCGCTGTATGTCTTGTCCTGGGCGAGTGTGGCGGCCCCGTACGATAGGATCCAACCGTGGTACGCGCCCAGGTCGTCGTGCGACGCATAGGCGATGTAAATGTCGCCATTGGCCAGTGTCACAGCTGTGCGCTGGTTCTGAGTCTGCGGGTCAAAGGTCAGGGTGCCGTCGGGTGATGTGTAGGTCGCCTCGATCTGCACCGGGCTGCCGGATTTCGGGGCCCCCGTGGTGATGTCGAGCGCGTTCAGGAACTGAGTGAACACACCCTGATTGACACCGGTCGATTGTGCTGCCGAGTTCCAGTTACACAGCTGGGGATTGAAGTTGGTCTCATTGCGTGACACGAAATAAATCGTGTTGGTCGTCGGATCGATGACCGGCGTGCCCAGGATGCCGATGCTGGAGCCTTGCGTCACGTTCTCGTGCCATTCGACGTCACAAGGGTGGACTGGCTGCCCGAAATTCGCCTTCCAGATCTGGCTGCCACCGTTGTCTGCATCCAGCGCATACACGCTGTTGTTCATGGTCGCAACGTAGACTACGTTGTGACTACCCTGGTCGGGAATCGCAACATTCGGCACATACAGCGGTTGCGCGTAAACCTGCCCATCCAGGGTGACACTGTAAAGCTTGCCGAACTGCCCGGAATTCACATTCGCGGGCGTGAGAAGGGTCTCGTTTAGATTGGCGCCAGTGCGCAGGTTGTCGTTGTGCTGGGTGGTGACACTGACTCGGGCGACTGCGGCGGATGTGCTGAGGAAAACGGCGAAAGCCGCGAACAGCGGGCGGTGCATCGTGGGCGGACTCCTTTTGCCGTGTGTTCGGGTCGCACTGCATCCTGCACGCCGCAAGCCTGGAACGCTATTAAAGTTTCGTTAATTGTTGCTGCCTGGGAACACCTTCTGATGATGTTTGATTCGCCATGTTTCCTTCCGGCGACACTTGCCGCGGCGAGTTGCACTCACGCTCTAGCCACAGGATCAGCAACGCCACACCCAGCGCCGCCATCACCGGCAGGAGCGGCCTGGCATAAATAAACAAGGTGGCTCCTTTCGAATTCAGTGGCCACCAGTGTAGAGTCCGCTGCGTTCGGGAAAAACACGCTAATCGCAAACTCATTGTTCTGCGAATGAGCACAATAGGTGGGTCCATGGATCAACTGGACAGCATGCGGACTTTCGTCCGTGTCGCGGACATGCAATCGTTCACCAAGGCCGCTGATTCGCTCGGCCTCTCCAGGTCGGTGGTCAGCGGTCAGGTCGCGGATCTCGAGCGGTATCTTGGAACCCGGCTCGTGCACCGCACTACGCGACGCGTGGGTGTGACTGCCGATGGCGCCGAGTATCGCGAGCATTGCCGCCGGATACTTGCCGATCTGCAGACGGCCGACGAAGCTTTGAAGCGTACCCGGGTGCGACCGCAGGGCCGCCTGCGAGTGGATGTGCCGGAAGCGTTCGGCCGGAATCTCCTCATCCCGGCGCTGCCGAAATTCACGGCCCGCTACCCCGACCTGCAGTTGGAAGTGCAATTCAACGACCGCATCATCGATCTCATCGAAGAACAAGTGGATGTTGCCGTCCGGGTGGGCACCGTCAAATCACCCAATCTGATCGCGCGCCGGATTGTGAACACCCGACTGCTCACCTGTGCCTCGCCGGAGTACCTGCAGGAGTACGGTGAGCCAACGGAGTTGCGACAGCTTCGGGACCACAAGCTCATCGGCTATTCGTCCGCCAGTGGACGGCGGCCGTGGAAGTGGACCTTTCAAAAAGGGTCCGAGCGCAAAGACGTGGCATTCCGTTTCAACGTGGCTTTCAATTCCGCCGAGGCGCGGATACTGGCGGCCATGAAAGGTGTCGGAATCGTGCAGTCAATGGACCTGCTGATTGCGGAAGGCCTGGCCAACGGACATCTGCGGGCCATCCTGCCTGACTGGTCCGCCGAGGGCGCGCCCATTTCAATCGTGTATCCGGCGGTGTTGCGCGACTCACCGAAAGTCCAGGCTTTCGGCGAGTTTGCCGGGGACATCCTGCGCAACTATCGCCGCTACGTCGACCAGATTCTGGCGCGGCGCGCGTAGATGTCAGGACTCATTGCGCAACCGCTGTAGTCCGCCGTACGCTAGCGTGTTCGTCTCACGGAGGCCCACCTTGAAACAGCGTCTCGCCATGCTCGCGGCACTGATTGCCACCCTCAGCTACTCGACTTTCTCAGGGGCGGAGCCGCGCGCCGGCAGTTGGATCGATGTCTCGGCCCCCATTGATCCGAAGACAGCGCCGGTGTATCCGGGAAACGCGCCCGTCAAACTCGATTTTATGCTGTATTACGACAAGGGTGACAAGCTGGCCCTGTCGAGCTATTCCCTCGGCGCTCACACGGGGACTCATGTCGATGCGCCACTGCATTTCATCAAAGGCGGTATGTCAGTTGACCTGGTGCCGTTGGACCACCTTGTGGGGCCGGCGCGGGTCATCGACTGCTCACCCGATGCGAAACTGATCGATGCCGCGGAGCTGAATAAACACGATTGGAAGGGAGCCCGGCGCATCCTCTTTCGCACCCGGAACAGTCGCAATCACTGGATGACAGACCCCACCTTCCACGAAGACTTCACGTACCTCGCACCCGATGCAGCGCAATTGCTTGCCGATGCCGGTGTTGAGCTGGTGGGCATCGACTACCTGTCCATTGAGAAATTTCATTCGCCCGAGCCGAAGACCCACCTGGCGTTGCTGACGAAGGGAATCCCGGTTGTAGAAGGCCTGTCGCTCGCAGACGTGGCGCCCGGTGATTACGACTTGATCGTGTTGCCGATTCGGATTACCGGCCACGAGGCGGCACCCGCACGCGCCATCCTCAAACGGCGCCCGTAGCCACCGCCAAGATCGGGCTGCGATGCCGGTGCGCCCACTGGCCCAACTATGCCAGCAACGACGCCGCGGCTTTCTGACTTCGCTCCAGCAACCGGCCGGCCTCAGCCGCTGTTGTCCATGCGGTGAACTTCGCGGTCGGCCCGGCCCATCGCAACTCATCACTGTTGGCAAACAGCGGAAGGTCGTCTTTGAGCGTTGCCAGCTCCTTGAACTTGAGCGCCAACGCCTTGCGCTCGCCTAGCACATCTTTCGGGAACGACTCGATGGCGCCGTACTTGTTGACCAGCTTGGCCGCCGTCGCCTTGCCGATTCCATCAATACCCGGGTAGCCGTCCGCCGTGTCACCCACCAACGCCAGAAAGTCAGGGATACGCACCGGATCCACGCCGAATTTCTCGCGGACGCCGCTTTCATTGCGGACTGCCTTACTCTTGCGATCTATCTGCACCACCCGGTCGCCGCGGACACATTGGGCCAGATCCTTGTCAGGCGTCCAGATACAAACCTTCTCGACTTTTGAGTCCGCGGACGCGAGCCGTGCCGCCGAGGCTAATGCGTCGTCGGCCTCCGTTTCGATCATGGGCCAGACAACCACCCCCATGGCCGCCAGAGCCTCCTCGAGGGGGTGAAATTGCGCTACCAGGGCAGGGTCGATGCCGTCGCCCGTTTTATATCCCGGCCACAACTGGTTGCGGAAGGACTCGATGACATGGTCGGTGGCAACACCGACATGTGTTGCCCGTTCCTCAATCATCTGCAGAACCGTGGTCAGCACGCCGATCACCGCGCCAAATGGCTTGTCCTGCCCCTTGTTGAAACGGCGCAATCCGTAGAAGTGACGAAAAAGCTCGTAGGTCCCGTCAATGAGATGGACGATCACCGGTGCGGCGCCTCTTACGGATTGGCGATTGCAAGGGGAGCGATCATACTCTTCCGGGCACCTGGGAGAGGGACGGCCATGAATACCGATGCGTTGACCAATACGACCGTGAAGGCGGCCATCGAGGCCTTGCAGAAGGGCGACCAGCACGCCTGGGCGGCTCTGTTCCTGTCCGCGCACGGCAAAATCGAGCGCCTGGACATCGGGCAGGCCTGAGCGATGCATACTGTCATCGTGCTTGCGATCGGCTTCGCATTGCTGGCTGTGTGCCTGTTCGCCGGGCACTCGCTGGGCGCGGCATCCGGTCTGGCTGCGGGCGCTCTGATTTTCCTGCCGCTGTGGCTGATCGGCGCCGGAATCAACCTGTATCTGGGTGTCAAAACCGCTGGATACAGCGTGCGAGAGGAGATGCCCATATTCCTCCTCGTGTTTGCTATTCCAGCCGTCGTTGCGTTACTCGCTTGGTGGAAGCTGCGCTGAAGATCAGCGTTGCATGTCCATCATCTGCTGCAGGGGCAGCATGTTGTGATTCAGGTTGGCCATGATCCACAGTGAGCCGAAAATCACCAGGCAGGCGATCAGTATGCCAAACGCCAACGCCAGCACGTTGTTGGCGTTGTCAGGGGCCGTGGTGATGTGCAGAAAAAACACCAGGTGGATGCCCATCTGCGCGATGGCAAGCACCACAATGGCCACGGAGACTCCCGGCCCATAGATCAGATGAGTCTGCGCCGCCCAGAAAGAGGCCATCGTCATCACAATGGCGAGCCCCAGTCCGATGAGGTAAGTGCGCAGGCCGCGCCGTGTGGAGTGCCCCGATCCTGGCGCATCTCCCGGAGTGGTATCCGCACCTGGGGGCGTTCCGAATTCAGCCTCGGAGCTCATACGCGCGTCCCATTCAGGTAGACCAGGCTGAAGATGGCAATCCAGATGATGTCCAGGGCGTGCCAGAACAGGCTGAAGCACAGAAAGCGGTGCTGAATGTTCTCGCGGAATCCCTTGGCGTAAAACTGCGCCATCATCGTGCCGAGCCAGAGCAGCCCGGCTGTTATGTGCGCGCCGTGACAGCCCACCAAGGTGAAAAAGGAGGAGAGGAATGCACTATGTGTAGGCCCCGCACCCCGCCCGACCAGGCTCGAAAACTCCTTCAACTCGAGACCCAGGAACGCGGCTCCCAGTATGCCCGTAGCGAGCAGCGACAGTTGTGTCCACCGTTGGTTTTGTTCGGCCACCGCCAGGGAGGCCAGTCCACAGGCGAAGCTCGAAGCCAACAGGCACGCAGTCTCAATGGCGACGCTGTTGGTATCGAACAGTTGCGCAGGCGCTGGACCGCCATTCGTCGCACCATTCAACACCGCGTAGGCGGCGAAGAAAGCCGAGAACATGATGATATCGGACAGCAGGAAGATCCAGAAGCCATAGCCGACAATGATGCGGCGCGAGGCGGGCCCGTCGGCGCTGGTCGGTTCAGAGTTTTCCGGGGCGTGCGAAGCGGCCGCCGTATTCATGCCGGTACCTTCCGTTGTAATGCGATCAACTCCGCATTGCGCGCTGCCCGGTTGGCGCGATCGATTTTCGCAACTTCCGCGGCTGGGATCTCAGTTTCGCTCACATCCCGCCAGGCGAAGACAACAAACGTTGCGTAGGCTCCGACGAGGCCGACAATAACCAGCCACCAGATGTGCCAGATCAACGCAAAGCCCGTCACGACCGCAAAGAACGCCGTCACGAACCCGGTCGGCGTATTGCGCGGAATTTCGATAGCCGTGTACTTCGGCTCCTCACTCATCTGCAGCGACTCCCGCGCCTTCTGCTTCATTCCCCAGTAAGGCTCTTCCCCGCTTACGTTCGGATAGACGGCGAAATTGAATACGGGCGGGGGTGAGGGCGTTGCCCACTCCAATGTACGGCCATCCCACGGATCGCCCGTAGGCTCGCGCCGGCGATCCCTCGTGCGAATCGACACAAACAACTGTACGACCTGGAGAATGATCCCGGTCAGGATGAGCAGCGCGCCCACCATGGATATCAATGTCCACGGATACCATTCCGGCCGGTCGTAGTGTTGCATCCGCCGGGTCATTCCCATCAGACCCAGCATGTACAACGGCACGAACGTGACCCAAAACCCCACGAACCAGAACCAGAAGGAGGCTTTGCCGAGCCGCTCATCGAGAGTGAAGCCGAACGCCTTCGGGAACCAGTAGTTGTAGCCCGCAAACGCGCCGAACAGCACACCTCCAATGATGACGTTGTGAAAGTGAGCCACCAGGAACAAGCTGTTGTGCAGAACAAAGTCCGCTGGGGGAATGGCCATCAGGACGCCCGTCATGCCGCCGATCACGAACGTCACCATGAAACCCACCGACCAACACATGGCGGTGGTGAAACGGACTCGTCCCCCATACATGGTGAACAGCCAGTTGAATATTTTCACACCCGTCGGCACGGCAATGACCATGCTCAATATGCCGAAGACGCCGTTCACATCGCCCCCCGCACCCATGGTGAAGAAATGGTGCAGCCAGACGGTGAAGGAGAGAATGCAGATCGCCATGGTGGCCGCGACCATGGAGCGGTAGCCGAACAAGGGCTTTCCGGAGAACGTGGAGATCACTTCCGAGTACACCCCGAACGCCGGCAGAATGAGAATGTAAACCTCGGGATGTCCCCACGCCCAGATGAGATTGACAAACATCATGGGGTTGCCACCGGCTTCATTGGTAAAGAAATGAAAGTCGCAGTACCGATCCAGCAGCAACATCGCCAGCACGGCCGTGAGAATCGGGAAGGCCGCCACGATCAAGAGATTGGATGCGAGGGAAGTCCAGCAGAAGACGGGCATTCGGTTATACGTCAGTCCTGGCGCGCGCAGCTTGAGTATGGTCGTGGCCATGTTGATACCGGCCATGAGCGTGCCGATACCGGATATCTCCAAAGCCCACAGGTAGTAGTCCACGCCCACACCGGGCGAGTAGGTGAGCTCCGAGAGCGGCGGATAGGCCAGCCAGCCGGTGCGTGCAAACTCGCCGACCACCAGGGAAATCGTCACGAGGAACGACCCCGAGGCCGTCAACCAGAAGCTGACCGAATTCAACGTGGGAAACGCAACATCCCGCACCCCCAACTGCAACGGCACCACAAAGTTCATCAGCCCGATCACAAACGGCATGGCGACAAAAAAGATCATGATCGTGCCGTGGGCCGAAAAGATCTGGTCGTAGTGCTCGGGGGGCAGGAAGCCCGGGCCGTGAAAGGCCAGGGCCTGTTGCGACCGCATCATCAGGGCGTCAATGAAGCCTCGCAGCAGCATGATCAGTGCCAGAATGCAGTACATCACGCCGATGCGTTTGTGATCGACGCTCGTGATCCACTCGCGCCACAGATACGGGACGTATCCTTTGAGGAAGACCCAGGCCAGCACACCGATCATGACGAGCGCCACCAGCGCCGATGCTCCCAGGGGAATCGGCTGGTCGAGCGGAATGGCATCCCAAGTCAACTTTCCAAACATCAATGTTCCCCAGTCGATGGCGACCCGGCCGGGCCGTAGCCTGGTGGCAGATGCATCGACACGATCCGGTTGAACAGGCCTGCGTCGACAGCACGGTACGTGTAGGGTTGAATGTTCTGGCTCTGGCGCAGCAGCTGGCGGTACGCGTTGTCGTCCAACACGTCACCGGCATTTTTCGTCTCAGCGACCCAGGCGGCGAATTTCCCGGAGTCCACGGCTTCCATAGTAAATGCCATGTCCGAGAAGCCGTCGCCGCTGAAGTTGGCAGACAGGCCGGGGAAGGTGCCGGGTTGGTCGGCCTGCAGATTGAGTTGCGTCGCCATGCCGCTCATGGAGTAGATCTCGCTGCCGAGCCGGGGGACGAAGAAGACATTCATCACCGTCGCGGAGGTCACCCGCAGGTGCAGCGGGACGCCGGTGGGTACGACCAGCCGGTTGATGCTGGCGAGCTGCTGGTCGGGATAAATAAAGAGCCACTTCCAATCCAGTGAGACGACCTCCACCTCCAATGTCTGCGGTGCGGGTTTCACAGTGGAGGTGAGCGGCTGTGCCGGGTCCAGCTCGTGCGAGCTGATCCAGGCAATGCCTCCCAGGAAGATAACCACGAGGGCGGGGACCGACCACACCAGCAGCTCGAGCTGGCCGGAGTACTGCCAGGTTGGCAGATAGCGGGCGCGGCTGTTGCCCGCTCTGAACCACCATGCGAAAGCCAATGTGGCGACAATTGTCGGGACGACGATAGCCAGCATGATGGCAACGGCATCCAGCAGAATGGTCCGCTCGGCTGCGCCCACGGGCCCGATCGGCGACAGCACGGTTTCCCCGCAACCGCCCAGTGAGACGAGCAGGCCGAGAACAACCAGGGAGCGCAGGACCGCTATGATCATGGCAAAACCGCCAACCCGCTGCATAGGGGGTGAATCCGTCTCAACGGTAGACGCCATCGAAGGTTCCTCCTCACCTGCAGTGCAAGATAGAGAGATCATTCCCATGGGCGATTGAACGGTTCTGCGCAAATTGTGACCTTTCGGTTCCGGCCGTCGAAGCGCAGCAATATTTTCCGCACCCGTCCGGTCTCACTCGTTGAGGAGGACCCATGCTCAGAAGTCTGATGACCATCACGCTGCTCACCGTGAGTGCCCTGGCCAACGCGAGCCCCCGTCCTGTTGTCATCGAATTGTTTACATCGCAGGGCTGCAGCTCCTGCCCACCAGCGGATGCCTACGTCGGAAAGCTCAGCACCCGTCCGGATGTCATCGCGTTGGCATTCCATGTGAACTATTGGGATGACCTCGGCTGGCGAGATCGCTTTGCCCTGACCGAAGCCGTTGATCGCCAGAATGTCTATGCCCAAAACCTCCACCGCTCCACCGTCTACACCCCCCAACTCGTCGTCGACGGCGTGGACGACCGCGCCGGCACGAAAGGCAGGTTGCCAGCTGTCAAAGATGGCGTCCCCGTCACAGTCACACTGGCCGACCGGGATCTGCAGGTTGAGATTGGAACCAACCCGCAATTCGCGGGCGGCGATGTCATTCTCGTGTCATATCTGCGTCATGCCGTGTCGGCTGTCGGTCGCGGCGAGAACGCCGGACTCGAGCTCGAAGAATTCAACATCGTGCGCAGCATCCGCAAACTCGGCCCCTGGCGTGGAGACAGCGCCCGCTTCGATGTTCCAAGAGTGTCAATTCCTGTTGACGCTACCGATGTCGCAGTGCTAGTACAGGGCACGGGTCAGAAGGCCATCGTGGGTGCCGCGGCCCGCTCTCTACACTGACATAACTTTCACTGCTGGCATCTCGACAGCGGTTGAGCCTATCATTTGCGCGTGAGCGCACCGGATCACATCGTTTTTGTCGTCGATGACGATTCACAGCTGCGTGAGGCGCTGTACGCGCTGCTGACGTCGCTTGGATTCAACTGTGCGACGTTTGGATCCGCGGCCGGGTACATTGCGTTTCCCAAGCCTGAATTGGCGGGCTGCCTGGTGCTCGACGTCGAGTTGCCCGACATCAATGGCATGGACCTGCAGCAACAGTTTGCGGGCCTCGACCATCCCCCCATCATCTTCATTACCGGCCGGGGGGATGTACGCACGTCCGTTCGGGCGATCAAGGCAGGTGCGGTCGATTTTCTAACTAAGCCTTTTGCGGAGCAGGAGCTGTTGGCGGCCGTACGGGTTGCCTTGGAGCAGGATCGACGGGGACGTCGGGAACGGTCCGAGCGGGCGGATCTTTGGAAGCGTTTCTCCCTCCTGACGCCTCGGGAACGCGAGGTCCTGCCGCTGGTGGTCAGCGGTCTGCTCAATAAGCAGGCGGCCGCCCAACTGGGCATCAGCGAGATCACTCTGCAGATCCACCGCGGTAAAATCATGAAAAAAATGCAGGCCAAGTCCCTGGCCTCCCTGGTGAGAATGGCGGGCTCGCTCCAAGCGGCCCTGGATCAGCAGTCCGCCTGAAAATATATTTTTGCGGACCCGGGGGCCAAGCGCTCCTTTTGGCCCTCTAGTGGGTCAAGGGGCTGGTGTTCCTCAAAAGGTCGCAACCCGCGCAATGGCGAACGGATCTGTGCTGGCAGGATGGCGGCGGCGCTGGAATCGGAGCTTGTTCCAATTCCTGCGCCGACGGGTCCGCACGTCCGTAGATATTGAGGATCTGGCCCAGGAGACCTACCTGCGGCTGCTGCGCGCGCGTGATCTTGGGGAGGTGCGCAATCCCCAGGCCTACCTGTTGCGGGTCGCCCGGCACGTCATCCTGGAATGGCGTGACCATCAGCCACAGGCGGATTCGGTTGTGGCCCTGGAAGACGAGCACCTGGTTGATGACTGCGCCCCGGAATTGGAGATCGACGCCGATTTGTCACAAAAGCGTCTCGAGCAGGCACTGGCGGCCGTGTCGCCGATGATGCGTGCGGTACTGCTGCTGAGACTTCGGGACGAGCGTTCGTACAAGGACATAGCACGAGACCTGGGCATTACCGACCGGCAGGTCAGGCGTTATCTGGCACGAGGCTATGACCGCATGCGCGCGGCATTGGAGGCCTGAAATGGCGCACGAAGCAGGTCCTGACATTTCGATTTCCGAACAGGCGGCCCGGTGGTGGGTGTTGTTCAACGAGCCCGGCGCACAGGCACTGGAGCATCGCGAATTTGCCGACTGGGTTGCCCGGTCACCGGAGCGTGTCGAGGCTTACCTGAGGGTGGCTCGTCTTCATCAGACTCTCGGGTCACACGAGGTCCGCTGGCCTGCAACGTCCGCCGAAGAGTTGATTCGTGAAGCGCAGGCCGCGAACGGCGAGGTCCGCCAGCTGCCTCGCAGGAGTCCTGCCGAGCAGTCCGCGAGCCCACGTGTATGGCTGAAAGCGGCTGCCTGCGTGTTACTGGCGTGCGCCGCGAGCTGGTATTTCCTGAACCGCCCGCAGCAGTTTCAAACGAAGTTTGGCGAGCAACGCTCAGTCACCCTCGCTGATGGATCGCGCATAACACTCAACACCGCATCGCAGGTGGAGGTTGATCTGCGCAGGGACGGCCGCCTGATCCGCTTGCTGGAGGGTGAGGCGCTCTTCGAAGTGGCTCACGACCCCGAGCGGCCATTCGACGTTCGCGTTGGCGGTGTCACTTTGCGTGCGGTTGGAACGCAATTTGATGTGGATCTGCGTTCGAGCTCGACTACGGTCACCGTTGTAGACGGTCGTGTTGCAGTGGATGCCGGCACTGGCTCCAGTGTTGGGCCTGCCCGCGGTCGTCAGGTCCTGGAGGCTGCCGACCGCCTGGTGATCAGCCAATCCCATCCGGGTGTCACTCAACACGGCGTCAATGTCGCTGCGACCCTCGCGTGGACTCAACACCAGCTGGTATTCGAGAAACGCCCCCTGGGCGAGGTGGCGGGGGAGTTCAATCGCTACAACCGCCGGCACATCGTGATTGGTGATGCCGGGTTGCGCCTGCAGGAAGTGACTGGCGTGTTTCAGTCCAATGACCCGGACTCATTCGTCGCATTTCTGTCCGGCATTCCGGGAGTGCTCGTTCGAGACGATGGTCAGGGGGGTGCCGTGGTTACGCTTGGCCGCCCCGCGGGTCCCTCGAAATGAGGATTCGAACGCGCGGCGGTCGACGCAGACTTCTGGTGTTCGTGGGTCTGGGTTGGGCTTTCGTCACCGGTCGAGCGTCGAAGGGCGCCGCGCCGGTAAAATATCACTTGCAGATCGCCCCCCAGCCCCTGGACTCGGCGCTACAGGAGTTTGCCCGGCAAAGTGGGGTACAGGTCGTGTATTTTTCCCGGCTAACGCATGGGCTGCAGGCCCCTGCGCTCGATGGCTATTACACATTGGAAGTGGCGATTCGCGCCTTGTTGGCACAGTCCGGACTCAACTTCCGGGTGATCAACGCAAAGACCGTCGAAATCAAACAGGAGACTCACCAATGAGACAGCAGGGGAGGATGTTTGAAGCAGACGAGCTGGCGGCATCAATTGCGCACGAAGTGAATCAGCCCCTGGCGGCAATTGTCGCGAATGCGCAGTGTTGCCTCGTGTCCCTGGGGAAGCCGCAGCCGGATGTCGCCCGGGCGCGCGAGGCGGCGGAACGAATCGTGAGCAACGGGTTCCATGCGAGCAACGTCATTCGGGGTATCCGCGCCATGCTGCGGCGGGAATCGCTCGAGACGGCCCCCCTGAGAATCAACGATGTGGTCGCCGACGCGCTCGCCTCCTTGTCGCCTCAGTTGCGCAGGTCTGGTATCTCCATCAAATTGCGCTTGTCCCCCGATCTGCGAATGGTCCTGGCAGATCGGACTCAGCTGCAACAGGTCATCGTCAACCTGATGAAGAATGCCATCGATTCATTGGCGCAGGTCCCGAAGCGCTCGCGGTCTGCGGAGGTGAGCACCTGCCTCGATGAGAACGGCTCGGTGTTGGTGGCTGTGTCCGATTCCGGAGTGGGTCTGGACGAGCAGAACCTGGGTCGCATTTTCGAGCCGTTCTTTACAACACGCAAGGAGGGGATGGGCCTGGGACTTTCGATCTGCCGCGGCATTGTTGAGGCACACCGCGGTCGCCTGTGGGCCACGCCGCGCGTGCCGCGCGGCGCGACGTTTCAATTCACCTTGCCCAGTTGACCGGGTCCATGCGCATTCGCCGCCAATGCGCCGGGCTCTCTCCTACGATCTTGCGGAACAGCTTGGTCAGGTGGGCCTGATCCGCGAGCCCGCACTCGGCGGCAATTTTGACAATGGGCTCGCCGGTGGAGAGGAGGAGTCCCTTGGCTCGGTGCAGTCTTCTGCGGATGATGTATTGATGCGGGGGCTTGCCGAAGCTGTCGCGGAATGCTCGGCTGAAGTGCGAGCGGCTCAGGCGTGCAATGGAGGCTAACTCGCCGATGCTCAACTCGGCGTGCAGGTTCTCGTCGATGTAGGACCCGAGGCGTCGCACCTGCCAAGGTGCCAGGCCCCCCTTTGTTCGCTTGAAGCAAGTCGTAACCGTGAGGTTGACTGTTGTTTCCATGACGCAACTTCCAGTGGCCAGGTGTTTACCTTGCCAGCGGGGTCGGGCGATGGATATCACATGTTTATGTTAGGTAGACAGTCGGTTAGTTATCCGTATTCGCCAACCACTCATTTGCCCGATCGCGCCAGTCCTTGTGCCACCGCGATAGAGCCGGACGGTTCTCGGTGATATCGCCCACACTCCAACGCAACCGCCGCTCATCCAAATCACTGGACACGGCATTGTCCGGGCACAGAATGTAGAAATCACCCGCGGTAACACCAGCAATCATCCGGTCGACAACCTGTTCGGCAGTCCATGCGCCAGCGGGTTTCGCGCCATCGGTTGTTTTGGTCATGCCCGTGTGGGTCCACCCGGGAATCAATAAATGCGCTGACACTCTGTCGCCGGCTTCCTCACGCAAAGCGTGTGCGAGTTGCTCGGTCAACGTTCGTATGCCTGCTTTCGAAATGGCATACGCCGGATCACCCGGGGGATTGGTGATGCCCTGCTTGGAACCCGTGTTGACGATGGCACAGCGAGTCTGCTGTGCCAGCATGGAGGGCATAAAGCGATTCACACCGTTGATCACGCCCCACAAGTTCACGTCGATGATCCGGTGCCACCGGTCGAGCCCGCTCGTGAAGCTCGAGCCGCCACCCGTGCCGGCGTTGTTCATGAGCAAGGTGACAGAGCCGAAAGTACCGTAGGCAGTGTCATGAAGTCTCGCGATATCTTCAGGTTTGGATACATCGCCGGAAACGATGCGGGTCTCCACGGAGAGCTCAGAGGCCAACGCTTTCAGCGCGTCCTCACTCACGTCGAACAGGCAAAGGCGCATGCCCCGCTGCGCGAGGCGCTTTGCAGCGGCGCGGCCGATCCCGCTCGCTGCGCCGGTGATGACTGCACTTCCGCTGGTTAAAAAAGACTCATTCATTTCCTGGCCCTCGAGAGTTGCGTCTGCAACCAACACGTCTCACCTGCAACGATGTGCTCTCCGATGATTGCAGAGCAACCGTGGGCGTCAGCGGGACTTTCGACGGTCGTCGACGCCCGCATCTAACCGGAACACGGCGCAGCCGTGAGCGGGCAGAGTCAGTTTGACTTCCGGCGATGCAGCTGCCACCTGACCATCCAACAGGTTGCGCGCCGCATGCGCCCCTGCGGGCACCCCCAATTGCGCCCAGGTGGCCTGAATCGACGTGGGCGCTTCCGCCAGGTTGAAGAGGGCCACAACCGGGCCACTCGCAACCCATACACGAATGTTCTCGAAGCCGGGCGGGAGCAGGCCCACCGGATGGCTGTACGAGCTGTGTTGATTGACCGTGATGAGCTCACGGTTGCTCACGAGTGAGCGCGTGAACGGATCGAGCTTGGTCAGGTTGGCACCGAGTATCAGGGGTGAGCGGGCGATTGCCCAAAGAACAAACTGAGTCTGTTGCTCGTCGTGCGTGAGTCGCGATTCCCGCGCGGACTCCCAGCCAGGACTCGGTGTGAGTGAGCCCCAGGGAAGCATGTCGGCGTCCGGCCAGTTCCCCGGCCTGGCGAACGGGACCCATTTGGCCAGATTGTCGAATGCCGAGACCACTCCGTTGGGAAAGTCGTCGCCCGGCTTGGTGTGCGTGAAGTTCCAGCCATCCCAGATGTCATTGGAGATGCGCCACATTTGAGCGTACTGCGCGATCTCGCTCGCGTGCGAGAGTTGAGTAGGGCCGGGCGACAGGCTGAGCACAATCGGCCGCCCGCTGTGTTGAATTGCAGTGGCGATCTGGCGGATCTCCGACGCCTTGTACGGATGGTCTGCTATGCAGTCGACCTTGATGAAGTCGAGGCCCCAGTCGGCATAGAGTTTCAACATCGAATCGTAGTAGGCCTGACCGGCGGCGTTGTCGCGGACGCCGTAGTTGCCATCGTCCCAAGGACAAACATCGGCCGTGTCTGCCGCGTCTGAAGTATGGAAGTTCGAATTGGCGACGGGCAGGTTGTCGCGCACTGCCTGCTTGGGAATCCCGCGCACAATGTGGATGCCGAATTTCAAACCCTGGGCGTGCGTCCAGGCCGCCAGCGGAGCGAGGCCGGCCGCGCCCTTGGAGGAGGGGAAACGGTTGATCGACGGCACGAGCAAACCATGAGCGTCCAGTTTGTAGTCACGCTGCTCGAGCTTTTCACCGGCGGGGTTCCCCATGTACCACCCCTCGTCGATGACTGCATACGTCCAGCCAAACTGACGCAACCGGGCGAGGACTTTGGCGTTGGCTTTAAAATCCGCCTCGTTGATGGTGAAGCCGTAGGCATCCCAACTGTTCCAGCCCATGGGGGGTGATGCGGCCAGCGGCTTGCCTGCCCCCGCCGCAGAAGCGGCCATCGCCGCCATGGCCATCATCGCGGCCCCCAACAACCTGAGCATTTTTCGCACAGTAAACCTGTTATGTGGCGAGCATCCATTGCCCGAACTCTGCAGTGCCAAAAGTAGCACGGAAGCCGTCCGGTACGCCCTCGTGGAGCAAAAACTTCAGCAGCCCATGGACGCCCAACGAGCCCAGCTCCTGCCACATAACATCCGACAGCACGCCGTCCGGCGCGGCGGCCTGCATGAGCAGCGCCAACAGGTACAGGACAATCAGGAAATTGTGTGCCGTCGTCAGATCGAACTGATAGGAATACACCTTCGAGAACAGGGTGTTCCGCAGGATGCGCGCGAGGATCGGGGTGTCGCTCGCTTCCAGGTCTGAAAGAGCGGGAGGAATGAGCGAGGGAAGCGTGCGTAAAGTGGCTCGATCCCAACCCAGC
Source organism: Gammaproteobacteria bacterium (assembly GCA_034668025.1). Taxonomy (GTDB): domain Bacteria; phylum Pseudomonadota; class Gammaproteobacteria; order Steroidobacterales; family Steroidobacteraceae; genus 13-2-20CM-66-19. The sequence continues at coordinate 19,654 of JAXDQF010000088.1, forward strand.
ACCTTTGCGAGCATCCCGCGGATCGCCTCGCGCAGCTCGTCGCTGATCTCGATCGGGGGCTCGTTGAGCCAGAGGTTCATATCCAGGGGCTCACCATCGCGGAGCGCGCCGAGCAGTCGAGTGCCCAGATACAACCGCCGACGCAAGGCAATTCCATCCTCGGCGAGCCAGTCGCAAAGCGTCTTCTCAATGTCCCGGAAGCTTTCCCAGGGAATTTCCGCGCCTACTGCGAGGCGAAAGCCATCCGCCTGTCGCGCCTCTGACTGCACGAAACGCTCGCGTAGATCTTGCTCGCGGTGGAGCGGTGCGACACCCATCCCGCGACGTGCGGCGCCACAGATGGGACTCATGGCCACCGAGACCCCGTCCGGCGTATGCGCGAAAGAAAAAGGGAAGACCGAACAGGACCCGAACGGCTGGCGCCCCAATGTCTGATGGATCAGGCACTGGTTGCGGCTGCCGAGAAAACGGCAATGCTCGTTCAAAGTCTTCAGTTGCAGGTTGCCATCCGGGCGAACGGGTAGCTGCGTGCCTGCCAGCTGTGGCTGAACGTCCTGCCACGGCACGGCATCAATGAGCATTTGCGCTTCGGCAGGCAGCGTTATTTCGTAGTCATGTTTACAGCAAACTGCACTCATCATGCAGCTGAACCGAGCGTCCGGAAGCGTGTAGAACGTCAGTGGCGTACGCCAGTAGTGCCGGAAATAGCTGGCGTCCAATATTGCCCGCGCGGGCGCAGGGGTCCCGTTTCGCATCCAAGGATAGTTAGCCAGTGACTGGAGAAGCCCGTCGCGGTACGACCAGGGTTTTACTTGGGGTGCCACAGTGCACCATCCGACGCGTAGTCCGTTCGGCGTTGTCACAAACCCCACGGCAACCGGCAGACTGAGCTGCTCTCGGGCGTCAGCCACTTGGAACCAGGCTATCGATTTACCGGTATCGGCGTCGTGGGTCAGGTCGAGCAGAGTGGCTTGGTGGAATCTCGGCAGCGAGTCCGCACCACCCAGGCTGATGTCCCGATGAGCGGCGGCGAACTCGGCTGGGTCCACGTCCGCGGCTGATTTGACGCCATCGCCGCAGCGGATGGCCGCACCGGGAGCGTGCATTTGGTAGAGCCGGCCGCCGCCTTCAGGATCACAAAGGGCTTGGAGAAAGTCGTCGAACAGCCGGATGGAGTCGGACGATTGCGGTGAGCTATCCAGGCTGACTTGCGACATGGGCTCCCGAAGCGCGGATCACACGAGTTACCCAGTATAGACCGGGTCATGGCTACGCTTATTTCAGGTGCGGTAAAGTACACCGGATGACCGTCCACAAGAACCAGCCGTTCGTTCACAGGTTTCGATTCGCCCTGATGGGTCTCGCTGCGGCCTGGCGAAGCGAGCGCAACTTCAGAATTCAGGTCGGAGCGCTTGTAGCCGTTGTGGTTGTGCTGATCGTGCTCGGAATAGAGCCGGTGTGGTGGGCTCTTGTGTTGCTGACGAGCGGTAGCGTGCTGGCGGCCGAACTGTTCAACACAGCGTTGGAGCATCTGGCAGATCATCTCCACCCGGACACCCACGCCCAGATTCAAATCGTCAAGGATTGCGCTGCGGCTGCCGTGCTGGTGGCGTCGTGCGCCGCTGTCGCGGTGGGAGTCGCTCTAATCGTCCATCTTGCGCAGCGGCACTAGCGCCTAGCGTACCGAGCTAGATGCCCTCGAGTGATCTTCGGCGTGCTGCATCAGGATGAGCTGGGTCAGCAGCTCTGGCTGCAGTTCGTCCCACTCTATACCGATTCCACCTTCCGCCAGGCGCGCAATCAGACCCTCAATCGACATGCCCGTGCGCCGAGTTCGTCCCTCAGGAACGATTTGAACGCTGACGTGCAGCATAGGTTGGCACGGTAATTGGGTCGAGACAAAGGCACCGCTTACACTCAAATCCGCCAGGCGTCCTTTGGCCGACACCGTGGAACCCCACGTTCGCAGATACACTTCCAAGTCGACGGCGTGTCGAGAACCAAGACGATGCTCCATAGGCCCTCCTCCCGAGTGCGAGTGCGAGTGCGAGTGCGTTCTGAACAAAGCATGCGCCTGTTGTGTTACAGAGTCAGCCGTCTCGTGAGCATTTACGTCGTAGGATTACTCTGACGCAGCACGATTCAAAGCTTTATTGTCAATTCCACGTCATTTGCAAAAGGGACTGAAAGGTAGGGCCCCCCCACCGCCCGCACCCGTGACAGGTACTCCGGGCACCAGTCGGCATTGTCGGCCACGATCAGGGCGCCCTGCCGCAATTGCGGTTCGAGCAGTGCAAAAACCTTCGGGTACAGGGATTTCGCCCCGTCGAGCAGCACGAGATCAATGTGGTCCGGCAGATCGGTCGCCAGCGTCTCGAGGGCATCACCGGCGCGGATCTCGACCAGGTCCGCCAAGCCCGCGACCGCGATGTTTGCCTGCGCCCTGGCGATTTTTGAAGTCTCAAACTCCGTGCTGATGAGCCGCCCACCCCCGTTATCGCGCAGAGCAGCGGCGAGGTGTAATGTTGATATGCCGAATGACGTACCGAATTCAACAATTGAGCACGCCTTTGAGGCGCGGGCCAACATGTAGAGCAGCGTGCCGGTCTCGCGCGACACGGCCAGGTGAAAGTCCTTCATCCGTTCATACATCGCGCGGTAGTCAGTGGTACTGGTCATCAACCTGGTGAGTTCTTCGGCGGATACGGTGGTCCGCGTCTGCTCGAGGAGGGCACTGGAGGCTTCCGCGTCCTCGAAAAGCTGCGTCAGAAGGGTGGCAAGCGGTGGGGTGGTCAGGGTTGTCATGTCACGATCCTGTTTGTTGTGGCGCACGGCCTGGAGCGGTCCTAGAATACGAATGATTCGTCGCATTCGCTATTCGCATTCCCCGCTACGCCCATGAAAGCCGCCAAAAAACCCGTGATTTCCGCGAGGAAAAGCCCCCGCCAGCGGCGTTCTGCACAGCTCGTCGAGGACATCATCGAGGCGGCTACTCGCGTTTTGAGCCGCGAAGGTGCGCAGCGGTTCACAACTGCCCGCGTAGCCGAAGCGGCCGGCGTGAGCGTCGGGTCGCTGTACCAGTACTTTCCAAACAAGGAAGCCATCCTGTTCCGTCTGCAGACGGACGAGTGGCAGCGGACCGGCGAGCTCCTGCACTCCATCCTGGCTGACTCCAGCCTCGCACCGCTGGACCGGCTTCGAGCCGCGGTGAAGGCCTTCTTCCTGTCCGAGTGGGACGAGGCGTCTTTGCGAATAGCGCTCGGGGATGCCGCGCTCAATTATCGTGAGGCGCCGGAAGTCCAGGAACACCGCAAGGACGGACTGCACCGCTCCCTGCGATTTCTGGGCGAAGTGCTCCCCGACGCCTCGACCAAGGAGCGCCGTTTTGCCGCCGACGTGGTCATGACCACCCTGTCCGTGGTCGGAAAGAAGGTTTCCGAGCAATCCCGCTCCAAGGCCGAGGTGGAAGCCTGGTCCGAGGCCATGGGCGAGATGTTGTGTGCGTATTTATCCCGGCTGATGACCGGCCTATGATCGAGGTGCCGAAGGTCCTCGCAGGAAGTCAGTTGATCAATGCCGCAAATGTCCTGAGCCGCCTGCAGAGGCGCTCGCCCGCTTTCGGCCTTCCCGGTGATTTCTACCGGGACGCCGGGATCTACGATCTCGAGCTGAACCTGATTTTCTACAAGGAGTGGTTGTTTGCCGCCCATACCGTGGAGCTGGGGCAGACAGGCAGCTATTTGACGCTCCAGGTCGGGGCCTATCCCATTCTACTGACGCGCGACCGGGACGGACGGATTCACGCGTTTGTAAACAGCTGCCGCCATCGGGGTGCCCGCGTTTGCCAGGACTCTCACGGCGTCGCTCCCAAGCTCGTCTGCCCCTACCATCAATGGACTTACGAGCTCGACGGCCGCCTGTTTGCGGCCCGCCAGATGGGATCGACGTTTGATCGAAGTCAGTTCGCGCTGAAGCGGATTCATTGCGAGATCGTTGCGGGCTACATCTTCATCTGTGTGGCGCCGCAACCTCCCGACTTCACGGCCACTCGGCGGCAAATCGAACCCTATCTGCTGCCACACCAGTTGACCGAGGCGCGCGTGGCTTTTGAGTCAACGATTGTGGAAGAGGGCAACTGGAAGCTGATCTGGGAGAACAACCGCGAGTGTTACCACTGCGCGAGAAACCATCCCGAGCTGAGCATGACCTATCCCGACAGGCCCACCATCACGAGCACGGCCGCTGATCAGACAGTGTTGGCCCACTGGAAAGGGTGCGAGGCGCTGGGACTGCCCAGCGAATTCCAGTTGTCAGCGGACGGCCAGGTACGAACCACACGTTTGCCATTGATCGGCTCTGCGGTGAGCTACACGATGTCCGGAAGGCCCGCCGTGCGCAAACCACTCAGCAACGCCATCGCTCCCCAGATGAATATTGGCGCGCTCCTGCTGTTTCACTACCCGAGCAGCTGGAATCACTTCCTCGGCGATCACGCCATCTCGTTCAGAGTGTTGCCCTTGGGTCCGACGCGGACGCAACTCACTACAAAGTGGCTCGTGAATCGCGATGCCGTGGAGGGAGTCGACTACGATGTCGAGGAGCTGACGCGCGTGTGGCTGGCGACCAATGAGCAGGATCGACACATCGTGCAGGAAAATCAGATCGGCATGAATACGCCCGTCTACGAGCCGGGCCCCTACTCGGAAGTCATGGAGAACGGAGTGCGCCAGTTTGTCGACTGGTATTCCACGCGCATGCAGGAGCGACTGGTCGGCGAAAATCTGACTGATGTCGCGTGAGCCGACGCCCCAGCCTCACATAGCATCCCCGTGTGCCTTCCGCGTACGCTCGTGCAGCGCGCGCAAAACCTCCAGCTCGTTCTCAGTAGGTGCGGGTGTCTCAGTGAGGTCTCCGGAAAACCGAAGCGTCCACCCAGGCCCGGTTTGCGGATATTCACGCGAAGGTCGGTATGTTGTTCGGGCGACAATCTGCAGGAACGCTGTCTCGAGGTAGCTTCACAAATCGCAGGTGCTGGAGAGTTGGGAACACCGGTACCCCTGACAGGCGGATCAGGACTTCATGACAGAAAGGTGACCGTTCCGCTGTCACATTTGCTCTTGCGAAGTGTCATTCGGGTGTGCTCAAGTGACGACAGGGGTGAGGTGTGGGACGCACCAACACGCCAACAATAAGCAAGACCAGGGAGAAGCATTCATGAAGCGGCTTTCGTTTGTGAAGTCATCTATTTGCGTGCTCGCTGTATCCTTGACGGCGATCGCGGCCCCGGAATCCACCCCGGACGAGGCGCAACAGCTGGCTGAGGGAACACCAAACGATGTGATTGTCATTCTCAGAGACCAGATTGCCGACGCCCCACCTGTACGTAAGGCCATGACCAGCCGGGCGTTTGCCGTCGCCACCTCGCAACACTCGCTGATCACTGAGCTGCAGCAGGGCAGGACGCGCAAGGTGCATTCCTTCAGCACCATCAATGCCTTCGCCACGAGTGTCTCGGCTGCCGAGGCGGTGCATCTGGCGACTCATCCTGAAGTCATGGCGGTGGTGCCGGACTTGCCGATTCGGTCGCGGCGGCTGCAGAGCCCGAACCGCGCCTCCAATGCGATACCCGCAACGATTGCTGCGGCAGCGCCGAGTGCCACGAGCTCTCTGTGCAACACGTTGGAACCCGAGGCATTGCAGATCACCAACACAGCGTTCGTGAATCCGGCAACTCCTCAGGCCCAGGAGGTACGCGACGGGAACGGTGTTCCGGTCACGGGTAAGGGTGTGAAGGTGGCCTACATCGCCGACGGTCTGGATCCGACCGTGGCGGGGTTCACCCGACCTGATGGCTCGAATGTATTCATTGATTATCAGGACTTCACGGGTGACCCGGCGGGGACGCCGACGGGGGCTGCCGAGGCATTTGGGGATGCGGCATCGATTGCGGCCCAGGACATGCCCAACGGGAAGCCGCTGTTTTTTGATATCAGCAAGTTTGTGGTCCCCCATTATCCGTTGCCGTCCCCCTGCAACATCCGGATTCGCGGCATGGCTCCCGGCGCTTCGCTGGTGGGTCTCAACGTGTTCTCCTCGCTGGGTTTCACATCCACTTCCACTTTCGTGCAGGCGATCGAATGGGCCGTCTCGCACGACGATGTTGATGTCATCAACGAGTCGTTCGGCGGAAACCCCTTCCCCGATACCGACAACGATCCGATTTCGCTGGCCGACGCCGCCGCCATCAAAGCGGGTGTCACGGTGGTTGTCAGCACAGGCGATGCCGGAACTGCGGGGACCCTGGGCTCCCCCGGGACCGACAATGGAGTCATTGCGGTGGGCGGCACCAACTCATGGCGCGTCTATGCCCAGACGCACGATGGCGCCATTCCCCTGACGCCGCACAGCGGAGTCATCAACAACAATATCTCGGCGCTCAGCTCGGGAGGCTTTGCACAGCACAATGCGCGCACTGTCGATGTCGTCGCTCCGGGTGACTCCGGATGGTCGCTGTGCTCCTCCAATATCGATATCTACTTTGAATGCACTGACTTCAACAACAACCCGTCGGCTTTCCAGATCTTCGGTGGAACGAGCGAGTCCTCGCCGCTGACGGCGGGTGAAGCCGCCCTGGTCATCCAGGCGTATCGCAGCACCCATCGCGGCGCTGATCCTTCGCCGGCGCTCGTAAAGCAAATCATCATGAGCACGGCGACCGACCTCGGCGCGCCGTCTTTTGAGCAGGGCGCCGGGTTGATCAACTCACTGGCCGCTGTGAATCTGGCTCTGTCGATCGACGACGCACACGGCAGGCCGAAGGCACGCGGGACGGCGGTGTTGGCTTCGCCAAATGCCACGACGATCACTGACATGCCGGGCTCACGGCAGGTTCAGAGGTACACGATCAGCAATCCCGGGACGACGGCTGTGCAGCTGGCACCTGCGTTGGAGAGTCTGGGGCAGGTAGTAGCCGGCAAAACGCTGAGCTTGAACCTGGATCCGGCCAAGGACGCTACTTTCATCAATTCGGGAGGCAATGCCCGCGCCTTCATCAAGCAGACCTTCAAGGTACCGGCAGGCGTACAACACCTGGATGCGGCCATTGCATTCCAGATCGATCTGACGAGCACGGACAGTCCGCTGGTGCTGTTTGCGCTGTTGGATCCTTCCGGTAACCAGGCCGCGTACTCGCTTCCGCAAGGCACTGGCAATGGGTATGGTCACGTCGACGTGGTCAGCCCTGCCGCGGGAACCTGGACTGTCATCGTCTGGACGCGCCCCGTTGGCGCGGACGGCAGTTATTCAGGCCCCGTGCAGTTCACCTGGAGTGCTGAGAATTATACGAAGCTGGGTTCGGTCTCACCGGCGAAACTGACTTTGGCGCCGGGCCAGAGTCAGACCCTGACGGCGAATTTCTTCATGCCGTCGGAGCCCGGCGATCTGGGTGCCGCGATCCGGTTGCACCCGTCTGGTGGCGCGCAGATGCCTCAGATCCCGGTCAGCCTGCGTACGATCATTCCGACGACTTCCACCGGCGCCAACTTCACGGGGACGCTCACCGGTGGTAACGGCCGCAATGGCGCCGGTCCGACGCAGACTTTCGTGTTCGATGTGCCGCAGAATGTTTCGAACATGAGTCTGACACTCGACATATCGGATCCCGGTTACATCCTCGAGGGCGTGCTGGTAGACCCGAACGGGATGGAGTTGAGCGTGCAGCCCAACCTCGATCCGGCGGGTAATCCGGTGTTCGCGCTGCAGATGTACAAGAACAATCCGCAGGCCGGACAGTGGCAGTTTGTACTGCTGCTCAACTTCTTCTCATCCGGCAACCAGACCTCGCTGCCATTCACGGCCCGCATTGGGTTCAATGGCGCGCGGATCGTCTCGACCGGAGTGCCGCAGAGTAAGAGTGTGATGATTTCGGCGAGCCGGACCACCACGGCCACAGTCCAGGTCGTCAACACCGGCGCGGTGACTACGGCTTACTTTGCAGATCCGCGTCTGACGGCGCTGGGGATGACTTCACTTCCGGCGGTTCAGAATCCCACTTGCGGGGTGAGCGCGACGCTTCCCGGGACTTGCGGCCAGTTTGTGCTGCCGCCGGAAACCTCCGCCATTCAGTTCACTGCCCAGTCCACGGCTCCAATCAACATGGATGCTTTCAACGACGTGGGTTTCCTGGACGGAGTGACGGGCGCGCCCGATATCTTCGCCAGGAAGACCGGTCCCAACACGGTGGTTGCATCTGTGACAGCGCCCGTCATTCCGTGGGGCACCTGGAATGTGGTGCCGGCTTTGATCGGGCCGTTCAGCTCGGTAGGTGCACTGACGAAGCCGGTGACTATGACTGCGCTTGCGACCATGAAGAAGTTCGATACCACCATGGCGGCGAATAGCGGTGATCTGTGGGCAGATGCCACGTTGGGTACCAACACTTTCAACCCGCTAGTGTTGGGATCGGGTGAGGTCGGTACGATCACCCTGAAGATCAAGCCGTCCGCGAGCCAGGTGGGCAAGTCAGTGACCGGATTTATCTACATCGATACTTTCAATCCTGTCGTGGGTACGGGGGATGAAGTTGTGCGGATTCCCTACGCTTACACGGTAGTTAAATAGCCTGTTGATGAGAAGGCCCCGCGGGTGCTGTATCCCGCGGGGCCTTCTCACAAGATAGCTCGAGCTGCATTAACGGCGACCACCAATCAGTAGTTAGGAGCCTGGCTGACTCCTAAGCGTTGGCAGCCTTCTGACGCACCGGCAGCTTCCAGTCCGGGCGAATGAAATGGCAGGTGTAGCCTGAAGGGAAGCGCTCCAGGTAATCCTGGTGCTCAGGCTCCGCTTCCCAGAAATCCCCGGCGGCCGTGACCTCGGTGACCACCTTGCCAGGCCACAAACCCGACGCATTAACGTCCGCGATCGTGTCTTCAGCAACCCGCTTCTGCTCGGGATTGGTATAGAAAATCGCCGAACGATAGCTGGTGCCCCGATCGTTGCCCTGCCGGTTCAGGGTGCTCGGATCGTGGATCTGGAAGAAGAATTCCAGCAGCTTGCGGAAGCTCAGCTGGCTCGGGTTGAAGATGATCTCAATTGCCTCAGCGTGGGTACCGTGGTTGCGGTACGTGGCGTTCGGCACGTCGCCACCCGAATAGCCCACCCGGGTGGAGATCACGCCTGGCATGCGGCGCACGAGATCCTGTACGCCCCAGAAACAGCCGCCTGCGAGTACTGCGCGTTCTGTAGAAGTGGTCACTGGGGGCCTCCTTAGCTGGCCATATCAGATGGGAATGGCCGCTAATCTGGGCCCGGGTCGGCCAAGGTTCAAGAGGGGGCACGGCTAAACCACGAGGGGCTCCGGAGTGACCAGCTCGGGGAAGCCTGCGTAGTGGCGGCTGTGGTCGCCGGCGTGATTGGCCATCCCCGGTTTGGTCAACAACCCCCGCGGAGCGGCGAAACTCGTGATGATGCGTTTGGGTACTTCGTGCCAGGCAATGTTGAACGCGCAGAGTTTCGGGAAGAACTGCAGCTCGCTGTAGGGCAGATGGTCATGAATCCACCAGGCCATGGATTGCCAGGTGACTTTCGGTCCCAGACGATCCACCAGCCACGGGATGACGATGGTGGTCATTGCACCCAGATGTCCTTCGGAATCACGTTGATCCCATATGTGTCTCGCCTGGTCGCGCTCGTTGGATGCGCAGCTGAGGTTGTGGGCGTTGCCGAAGCCGTTGACCTCGGGAGATCGGTAGGCTGAGCGGATGGCCAGGCGGCCGAAGGTTGCCTGGAGGGGCTCGAGGAGGTGTGCGCACAGGTGTCGGCCAGCCTCAATGGCCAGCTTCGGGTCCGCGGGAAAATTGCGCATGCCTTCAATAGCTGCGATCTCGCTGAAGAGAAAGTCTCGCATGAAGAACGTTCGGGACAGGCGAGCTCGCCCGAACGATTCGGCGCCTCGGACTGTTTTCGGTGACCGCATGTTCGCGCGACCTCGTTGTAAAATGCCGTATGGCTGCACTCAACAATATCGATGATCTGGCGGTGTTCCGCGACTTGAGTGCGCGAGTTGTCGCGGATCCAGCTGCTTTTCCCGACACATCTGCCTTGGCGCGAAGCGCAGGAATCACGGTCAAGCGCCTCGGTGAGCTTCTGAGTGACCACGTCCATCTCACGCCTGCCTCGTGGCTACGACGGCTTCGCGTGCGCAAGGCAGCGACGGACTTGCTTCGAACCAGCCGCAAATCAGCGGCGATCGGCGCCGATTCGGGTTTTGAAACCGAGCAGGACTTCGAAGCGCAGTTCCTCGATGAGCTGCGAATCACTCCTGCGGACTACCGGGCTCTCGGTCGCTCGCGATCCTTTCAGATTCCGCTGCCGGAGGGTTATCGGGCGGGGGAGGTGCTCGCATACCACGCGCGCGATCCGGAAGGACTCACCGAGCGATCGGAAGGCAACCGTATCTGGAAAGCGTTGGCAACGGCCGATGGACCGGTGGTGCTGCAATTGACTCTCGAGCCCGGGCGGGTGTCGGTACAGATTCATTCAGACCACAAGATCGGCCGCGAGGTCATGGCGGCGCTCCACAACGATGCGTTGCATATGTTGGGGTTGGTGAATCAGATCGAGCAGTTCGAACGGCAGCACGCGGCATTTGTCAAACCGCGCCGGGGCCTGCGTTTGCCGCTGATTCCCCGCGGCTTTGATGCGTTGTGTTGGGCGATCACGGGCCAACAGATCAATCTCAAATTTGCCGGCCAGTTACGGCGCGCGATGATAACTCTCGCCGGCGAGAAGATTGGCGACATGATCGCGCATCCCACGCCCGGCGCGCTGGCGAATGTCGGCGTGTCGGAGTTGGCAGCTGCGCGTTACTCCGGTTCCAAGGCCCGCTACCTGGTCGATGCGGCCGCCGCGGTCGCGAAGGGTGAGTTGGATATTGAAAATCTCACACTGGGGTCGGCGGTCGCTGCGGAACAGGCGCTCATTGCACAACGAGGGGTCGGGGTTTGGACGGCTCGCTATGTGTTGATGCGGCGCGGCTTTGCGGATTCGGCGCCGGTCGGTGATAGTGCGTTGGCGACGGCTCTGCAGCGACTGCACGAATTGCCGGAACGGCCTGACGCCGCGGCTACAGAGCGGCTGATGAGTCGATTCGCGCCGAATCGCAGTTTGGCCAGTATGCATCTGTGGACGCTGTTGAAGGAGGCACGGCAGGTGTAGCCTCGTCAGGTTCGCCGGCAACAAGGGGGAGGCAAACATGAGCTCAGTAGACCTCAGTATTGCGAATTCAATAGCAACGATCACGCTGCGAGTAGCTCGCGCGCGGAATGCCATTGACGTCACGGTGGTGCGGGAGATGCACGGAGTGCTCGACCAGGTTCAGAAGGAAGGGTCCGCCGTTCGCGCGTTGGTGATCACCGGCAGTGAAGGTGTTTTCTGCAGCGGTGTCGACCTGCATTCGGTGAGTCTGGCGGCATCAGAAACGCGGCAACCCGCGCACCAGGAGCTGCGCAAATTCATGGATCCGCTGGTGCTGCGGTTCAGCGAGCTTCGCCATCCCATCGTTGCGGCGGTCAATGGGGCGGCGGTCGGTGCTGGAATGAGTCTGGCACTCGCTTGCGACATCATCGTCGCCGCCGAGAACGCCTTCTTCTGGCCATCGTTTGCACGTGTGGGCCTGGTGCCCGACGCCGGCGTTACCTTTCGCCTGGCGAGACGGATCGGAGGAGGGCGCGCGCTCGCCTCGCTGCTCCTCGCGGAAAAGATCAGTGCTCAGCAGGCTCTGGAGTGGGGGCTCGCGTATTCGGTTGTGCCCACGGCCGAGGTACTCAGCGCGGCGCAGGCGATAGCACAGCGCCTGGCGGCAGGGCCGCGTTCGGTGCTTGCACAGATTCGGCAACTCAGTGCATCGACCTTTGATCATTCGTTGGCGCAACAGCTTCGTGCTGAGCGCAGTGCGCAGGAGCGGGTGTTGGCTGCGCAGGAGTGTATTGAAGGGGTGCGGGCGTTTTTTGAAAAACGGGATCCTGACTACAGGTAACACTATGAAAGCCATCAAAGTCGGTGCGCAGGCCGGGCTCGAGCATCTGCAGCTCGTGGAATTGAGTGAGCCGCAGGGGCCGGGACACGGCGAGATTCGAGTCCGCGTTCACGCGAGCTCGTTGAACTACCACGACTATGGCGTTGCCAAGCGCGGGGGGCCCAAACATACGGGTCGCATTCTCATGGCCGATGGCGCTGGTGTCGTTGAGGCGGTAGGTGAGGGCGTGACCGAGTTCAAAAAGGGAGATAACGTCGTGTCGACGTTCTTCCCAACCTGGCTCCAGGGACAACCTACCGAAGGTGATTTCTCCACTGTGCCGGGTGACGGCGTGGATGGGTACGCCTGTGAAGTTGTAGTGCGGCCTACGAGTTGGTTTACACACGCGCCGAAAGGATACAGTCATGCTGAGGCGGCGACACTCACGACCGCAGGGCTGACGGCCTGGCGTGCCCTGGTGGGCGATGGGTTATTGAAGGCCGGCGATACCGTGCTCACGTTGGGCACGGGTGGCGTTTCGATCTTTGCTCTGCAGATCGCGAAGGCGATGGGCGCGGTTGTCGTGGTGACTTCGTCGTCGGACGACAAGCTCGAGCGTGCGAGGTTGTTAGGCGCGGATCATGCGATCAACTATAAGGCGGAACCCGAGTGGGCGAAGGCGGTGCAACGTTGGACAAACGGACGGGGCGTCGATCAGGTTATTGAGCTCGGGGGGCCCGGGACGTTGCCTCAGGCGATTGCGGCGGCTCGCGTGGGTGGCCAGATTTCATTGATTGGGACGTTGACGGGCGGTGCCGGGCAGGTTCCGACTGCGGCCATGATGATCAAGCAGATTCGGCTGCAGGGGCTGATTGTGGGCAGCCGGTTGCAACAACAGCAGATGGTGAAGGGGATCGAGGCGACGGGGCTGCGGCCCGTGATCGATCGCCGCTTCCCGCTCGAGGGGCTGGCTGATGCGTTTCGGTATCAGGAGTCGGGGGAGCATTTTGGGAAGATCTGTGTTGAGTTTTAGTGCCAGCGACTGAGGATCCATACGAGCGCGGCGCAATTGGCTATCACGGCCATCCAGAAGACGTGCTGAAACTGCGTTTTCGCCGTCTTGTGGCGCAGGAGGCGCTGCGCGAATGCGGCGCCGGGCCAGCCGCCGAACATCGACAACGTCTGCAAAGTTTTTTCCGGGATTCTGCGGTCGTTGGCGCGTGCTGCGGATTTATCCAGGTAGTACGCTGTGAAGGTGATGAGGCTCATGACCAGGTAGACGGCGCCGACGAGGTCCGGGATCTTCCGTCTGGCCGTTGCCGCGGCGAGAAACAGTACGAATCCAACAGCCAGAGCCACTGGAAAACCGCTGCGGGGCCGCCGGGGGTTTTGGGGAGAGTATCTGCGCGCATGAAAATCGCGCCTCGAACCGGGTACTTTGCCTTTTTGTCGCACCTTACTCCCTGCTTCGTGCATCTGGTCAACCCCTTCTGGCGTGTTCTGTACCGGTCCGGCTTCACACCGGAGCTGATTTTGCCTGAAAACGGCCGTTCGCTACTGGAGGACCTCACGACTGCTCATGCTGAGCTGTTCGCGGTGTCGGGCTCGGAATAGCTGTTCCAGCCGCAACGGGGGTCGCCGCTGCGCGGAAAATCCCCGGCGAAACACAAAGGGGACACAAAGATTTACAACTCGCGGGGAACGGGAATAGTATCGGAGCCCATATCACTTTCGGGAACACGCTTCAGCAAACAACTCAAACGCGCGCGCCCGCTTCATAACTAGAATTTCCGGGAGATAAAACATGATTGGCCGTAGGCTAGGGATTCTGTTTGCTTGTGTTTTGATCATGACGCTGACTGCGCTGGGTACTTCGCCCAGCAGTGCGTATTCACCGGGCCCGCGGCACAACGTGTCGAACTGGGTCGGCAAGGCGCAACGGATCGGCAGCGAGGACGACCGCAAGTCCGTCCGCTTCACCGTGTTTCTGAGCTTCCGCAATCAGACTGAGCTCACGTCGTTGGTTGCCGAGCAATCCAATCCGCGTAGTGCGCAATACGCCAAGTACCTGACTCCGGAGCAATTCCGGCAGCGTTTCGCGCCGCCTGCGGCGGATGTCGCCAAAGTGCGCAGCGAGCTGAAAAAGCTGGGGTTCGCCATCGACTTCACGCCCGCCAGCGGCTTGTTTGTACAGGCACGCGGCTCGGTTGCACAGGTCAAATACCACTTTGGCGTCACTCAGGAGCTGTATGCCTACAAGGGTAAAGTCCTGCGCGCCAACGCCGAGACTCCGCGGCTTCCGGCATCCATCGCCAACCTGGTGACGTACGTGGCAGGTCTCGACGATACCGCCGCGCTGCGTAAGCCAACTCACATCCGCCTGGGGATGCACCAGTCAGCCAAACCCAACTCGGGTGACGAGGCGTCTCCCGATGCGCCACCACCACCGCAGGAAGGCATCAACAGCCCGGTGTGCAGCGACTACTGGGGCGATCACACTGCAACTCTCTCCACGGCACCGAAGCCTTATTCGAAGACGCTGCCCTGGCTGATCTGTGGGTATACCCCGCAACAGGTTCGCCAGGCTTATGGCGCGGATGATGTGCGTCAGGATGGAAGCGGAGTCAAGGTTGCTATCGTCGATGTCTATGCGTCGCCCACGATCGTGCAGGACGTGAACATGTACTCGGCGAATCACCGGCTCCCGAAGCTGACCAACAAGAATTTCCGGCAGATCGTGCCGCCCGGTTTGTTCGATGTTCCAGCGGACGATCCGTGCGGCCCGCAGGGATGGTATGGAGAGGAAACTCTCGACGTCGAAGCGGTCCATTCGATGGCGCCTGGCGCGAACATCATCTACAGCGGTATCGAGTGCACGGACCCGGGTAACGCCGCGCTGTACGATCTGATCGATCATCGCCGTGCCGACATTGTGACCAACAGCTACAGCTTCAACGGCGAAGCGCTGCCGGCTGATTTCATCAACACGGAAAATCAGTACTTTCTGCAGGCCGCGGCGGAAGGCATGAGCATTCTGTTCTCGAGCGGCGATGATGGCGACCTGGCCGCCATCAACGGGATCGCATCCGGTTCGTGGGAGGCCACCAGTCCCTATGTGACCGCGGTGGGTGGCACGAGCCTGGCCTTGTACGACAAGTCCGGCAGCAAAGCGGAATGGGGCTGGGGCACCTATCGCGCTTACCTCAACGACGCAACCGTGTCGGCAAACGGCAAGAAGATCACGACCAGCGGCGCCGCGGTGCCGTTTACTTACTATGCTGGTGCGGGTGGCGGACCGAGCCTGGTGATGTTGGCGCCTTTCTACCAGGCTGACGTTCCATACGCGCTTTCGGGCTACACAACGTTGGAAGACGGATCGGTGGTACCGCTGGAAGCACCACATCGCGTCACTCCCGACATCTCGATGGTTGGCGATCCGTACACCGGCTTCATGACCGGCGAGACTTATGCGATCACCGGGGATCCGGTTCTCGATGTGGGCTGCGTGAAGCTCTCAAAGAAATATGAGTATTGCGAGGAGTCCGTCGGTGGGACCAGCCTGTCTTCGCCGCTGTTCGCAGGCGTGCTGGCCCTGGTCAACCAGGGGCGTTTTGAGCGACACAAGAGTGCTGTCGGATTTGTGAATCCCGCGCTGTACCTGCTCAACGTAGGTGCCCCGGGTGCAACCTACGCTCCGATAATCGATGTCAAACCACCGACGACTCCCACCGCAGTGCTGCGCGGGTACCTGGGAGATCCCAACACAGTGCGTGTGGTGACGATAAATTCGGTGCCGTCGGATAAGAATCCTGCGAAGGCCATCGAGGGGCCGAACACTTCTTTGATGACCACGCCGGGCTATGACAATGTGACGGGGCTCGGGACTCCGAATGTGCCGGCTTTGATCAAGGCGTTTCAGATCTTCTGACATGGTGTGGGCTGGCCCGTAATGGGCCAGCCCACCAGGCGCAAGCCTCAATCAGGCCTTCCAGATTTCCCCAAACGCCCGCACGAAGTTGCCACCCAGGACTTTCTCGGTGACGCGGGCGGGATAGCCGCGCTGGAGCAGGTGATCCGCAATCACCTCGCAGCGGTTGGGAATATTGAGTCCGACCACGTACAACGGGCGGTCCTCTTCAGGCGCGGCGACACCGGCCGCGTGCCGCTTGTCCTCCACCTTCCGAAACTCCTCCAGGCCCTTGGCAGACGTGTTGAAAGGCTGGATTGACTGGTCACTGCCAATTCCGACATGGTCCTCGCCGCAGACGCTCAGGGCGTGAGCCATGTGATCGATGTAGTCCTTCACCTCGGGCTGGCGCGGACTGGCGGTCAGGTAGGGGAGGTCATAGATACCAATCACGCCCCCTTTGTCGGCCAATGCGCGCAATTGCTCATCCGTCTTGTTTCGCGGGTGGGGATGAATCGCGGAGCACCCGCCGTGGGTCACGAGCACCGGCCGGGTGGAGGCTGCCATCGCCTCCCGGGTGGTGGCCGGGTTCGCATGGCTCAGGTCGACGGCCACGCCCAGCTCATTCATCTTCGCGACCGCGGCGTGCCCCAGCTCCGTGAGGCCGCTGGAGTCGGCTGAAACCATCACCCCCGAGCCGAACACCGAGGTGTTGTTATAAGACAGTTGCATTACCCGTACCCCGAGTTGCCGAAACAACTCGATGCGATCGAGCTTGCCGTCGAGCATGCCTACGCCTTCGAAGGAGAAAATGATCCCGAGTTTGTTGTCGCGTTTGGCAGTTGCAAAATCGCCTGGCCGCCGCACCTGCATGAAGATGTCGGGATGCACTTCGATGAGCTGTTGAAAGAAGGCAATCTCCTCCAGCGCGCTTTCCAGGCTGTCATCGAAGCCTCCTATGGTTGACTTCATGACGGTCACACCTGAGCTGCGCAAGGTGTCGATCGTCTCTTTTGGAAGGGGCAGGTGGCCGTCGAGATCCGGAGCCAGATTGCAATCTACAACGAGCGCGCGGTGGTACAGGGTGCGGACGGCGGGCGTTTCGCGCTTGGCTGGCGCGGGCGATACGGGAGCGGTGCCGGCGATGGCAGCTCTGATGGCGATGGTAGTGGTGCCGCCGATGCCCAGGCCCAGGAGCGAGCCCGTCTTCAACCCGAATTGTCTGCGATTCATGAGCGTCCTTACTACGGTGCCGTCAGAGACATGTCGAACGTGATGACCACCGCATCCCGTCGCGTCTGCGTATTGAGAATCCGAAATTGTGCCACGGTCACGGGAACCCCCACAGCACTGATGGACTTGCTTCTCACGATCGAGAGCACATCAAAGCTGAACGCCTTGGGAAGCGCCTGCGGCGCGATCTGTTGTATGACGTTTAGTGCGTCCCGCGACGCGCTATCGTCGACGTGATCGATGCGAATGTCGTCCAGTGTCAATGACGACGCCTTGCCGACTGGTTTGGCGGAGATCGTGACATTGGCGGCCATATCGCTGCCCGCGCAGGTATCCCCCATTTGAACTCCGATGCGTGCCGACAAATGAGCGTTCAGAACGAGCCGGCCATCCGTCAGGTGAGTTTTGGGGCGATCGAAATAGGCATAACAAGGCCCATTGTCCATGAGGTACCACCGCCCCTGCTGGTTGAACAACTGCTCGGCGACGATTTTCTGAATGGAGGCGGGTCCGAGGGACAGGTCGGAGGCCATCGCGCCCGCTGAGGCGAGGGCGGCCAGGAAGGCAAAGGCGTATCGGATCAATGGGGAGGCTCCTTGTTCGTGGGGCCGTGAGCTTGCTGCATTCTGCGGGCCGCTGCGGTCCTCATTCTCGGGCTGCGCCGATCTTCATTCTTTCTCGGCCTGTTCGCGTCTGCTTTTCTCATCCCGATGATCCAAGTGCAGGGCCACCATGGCGATGACGGTGAAGATCTCCGCTGCATCGCCTTCCTGCATCACCTCAATAGTTTGCCGGTCCCGCAGTGTGAGGAGCGTGCCCGAGGCGCGAGCCAACACAGCATCCCGGTAGCTGATCACGAACTTCAGGTCCCAGATATTCGAGTTGAGAGTGGCGCCGTCAAACGAGCCGCCGAGTGTCTTGTAGCGGTGGCGCCAGGCAAACAGTTTACGGCGGATCACGAACGTGCCCAGCTCGCCTTTGACCTTCCAGGTGGAGGTGAAGGACAGGATCTTGCGCCGGATGCTCGCAACCTCGCGGGAGCCTTTGCTGATCCGCCAAGTGGGCCGGAGCAACGCGAATGAGCCGTGGGCCTCGTACGCCGGTTGGCCGGACGCGTCGACGATCTCCATGCGGCCACGGATGGACAGTAGCCGGTTGGTGATGATTAAGGTGCGGGGCACGAGCGACTCCTCCTGACCGTGGTCACTATACCAACGGCGGGGGAATGGACCAGTTCCAGCTCGGCAGCCCGATCGGGACTAGGGGCGTCTCATTTGAGCTTCGCAGCCTTCTCGGCGGCAATCTGATACAGGCCGGGATTACCCCGGTACCACAGCGGACGCAGGTGCCAGCGCTGGATCCTCCAACCGGCCGGCGCTCGAATTGAGCGGAAGGTGTAGATACCGCCCATGGCGATGCTGCGATCACCCACGTCATTGTTCAGGAAATGATCGGCCAGAATGAAACATTCGGACTCGGCGGTATCGCCCTGCACCGAATGCACCGTGTTGGTAATGAGATGCTGGCTGCCGTCAAAGCCGGGCATGATCGCCGCGAGCTTCTCAACCCATCGATCCGGGTTGGTTTCGACACCCACGTGCTTGCCAACCACCCGGTCGGTGTGGGCAGTGAAGTCGAAATGCACGGCGCCGTCGGCGAGACAGCTTCGATATGCCGGCCAGTCGCGTTTGTCCAACGCCAACGCGGCGCGAAAGATCATGTCATCCAGCGCTCGCTTGTCAGCGAGCTCCCGCAACAGGTCATCGGTCACGGAGCACCTTCCTCTATTGATTACACCCGCTGAGTTTGGGTGGTCGCAATGCGGCTGCCAGCCGCTCGAGGGGGATGCCGTGGGGGATGGCGCGGGCGTCCAGGTGGTGGCACCAGACGGCGGTTAACTGTTGTGACTTCGCCACCATCCCCCGCTTCATCCCCCGAATCACCCGCGGGGCTTCGTTGTAACGCGTGCCCTGCGCGGCTGTAATCAAACCAGGTCGGGGAAGCCGGGGGGACCCGATACACGTTGACTCTTCGAAGAATAAGGGAAAGCGAGCATGATGAAGTCCGGTCGAGCGTTACTGATTCCCATGGCCCTGATCGCGGCGTGCTGCCCGCACCTGGCAGGCGCAGCGGCGGCCGACGAACCCTCGGCACAACTCGAGGAGGTCACGGTCACTGCCCGCAAGGTCACGGAAAACGTGCAGAACGTCCCGGAGTCCATGACGGTTCTGACCCAGGCAACCATTGAAGCCGCGGGTATTTCCAACGTAGTCGACATCGTCAGCCTGACGCCGAACTTCATTTTCGATGCCCAGCCCACACCCGGCGCATTTCAGTTCACGGTGCGCGGCATCAGCATGGCGCAAGGCGGTGAAGCCCCTGTGGCCTTCGTCGTCGACGGCGTGGAGGTGCCCGATCCGCTGTTCATCAACCAGGAACTGCTGAATATTGCGCAGATCCAGGTGCTACGCGGACCCCAAGGCTCGCTCTACGGCCGCAACGCACTCGCCGGCGCAATAATCATCGATACGCAGCAGCCCACCGACCAGATGCAGGCGTCCGCCAAAGCGCGCTTCGGCAACGGCGACGAATACTATTTCAACGGGTTGTTGTCAGGACCCATCGTCGGTAACGTACTCACAGGCAGTCTGGCCGTCTCCTCCCACCATTTCGGCGGGTTGATCAAGAACAACTTCCTCAATGAGACCGCAGACAGTCAGGACGACCACACCTATCTCGGCCGCCTCGTCTTCAAGCCGATCGACGCCCTCACCGTCAGCGCGCGACTGAACATCATCACCGAAACGGACCGGGTCAACACCGCTGAGATTGTCACGCGCGACGAATACGAAGATTACGACCGCTCCTTTATCTCGGAAAATGTAGCGCCGGTTGCCCGGCAGCGGCTGATCGACACGTCGCTGAAGGTTGACTACGACTTCGGCTTCGCGACGCTGACATCGATTACGGCTTACAACTCCGCGCATACGAATCTGTCGGGCGACGCCGATTTCACGCCGCAGCCGGTTCTCCTGCAGGACGTGACCCGAAACGTATTCTCACGGTCGGAGGAAATTCGCCTGGCGGCCGATCCTGCTGCGAAGATCAAGTGGGTGGTGGGCGCCTTCTTTCAGAATAAAGACACACTCAATGCCCTGGTGATTCCGTTCGACGATGGCAGCGGCCATCCGAGCGGCGCATTCGCGATTGCAAGTCATGACCAGGGCACCAGCAAGTCGTATGCAGGGTTCGGGCAGGCCACGGCCGAAGTGTTGCCCAAAACAGATCTCACGCTCGGCCTGCGATACGATTCCGACAAGCGCACGTCCGTGGACGCGAATGCTCCAGGTTCGGATGCGAGCAAGAAGTTCTCGGCCACGCAACCCAAAGTGTCCGTCGAGTACCACTGGACGGATGACTTCCAGACATATGCCTCGGCGGCAAAAGGCTTCCGCAGCGGCGGATTCAACGCCTACTACTCTGTTGGGACGCCGACCCGCGACTACGGTCAGCAGATCGACAAGAACTACGAGGTTGGATTCAAAGGCACGTTCCTCGACCGGCGGCTGTCAGTGAGCGGTGCGTACTTCCACACGGATGTCGATGATCAGCAGTTGTTCTTCATCAATGCCAACCCGCCGTCACAAAATGTCACGACCATCGACAAGGCCAAAATCGATGGCGGGGAGTTGGAGATTGCGGCCGAAGTGATGCGGGGACTGCGGGTGACGACCGGCGTGGGTGTGGCGGATTCGAAGATCGACCGGTTTGCCCTCAGCCCGGCAGCGCAGGGCAATACGACCCCGCTGGCGCCCACTTACACGGCGCATTTCGGGGTGGACTATGCCTATCAGCTTCCCAACGGCTGGACGATCACGACCTACGCCAACGTCAACCGCCGGGGACCGATTTACTGGGATGCTCTGAACACGCTCAGCACCGGGCCGCGGGATAACCTGGACATGCGGGTCTCGCTGCAGACGGAGCACTTCTTCGTAACTCCGTACGTCAAGAACCTGTTGCAGGAGCAGTATCCGACCAGTGCCCTGGTGGATGCCTTCGGACCGGGGACGGTCGGCCGCTTCATGAGCGAGCCGCGGACGTTCGGTGTCGAATTTGGAGCCAGGCTCTGAAATCAGGAAGCGCCGGAGTTTCCAACGGAAACGAGACGTGTAAGCTGTTTTCCACGAGGGGCAGGATTTCGCACCGGGCGCCGTGCCAGCGCCCCGACGGTGATGCATCCGTGAGATTGAGGTTCCGCCCACAAACGAGCCTGAAGGAAGCGGTATCGCGACCCCGGCTCGTGGAGCAGTGCCTGCATGGGGCGCCATGCTCGGCGCAACTCAGCGTGTTGGCTGCGCCCGCAGGGTTTGGCAAAACGACCCTCCTGGGCGAGATCAGCCGGCGCATGGAAGAGGAGGGCCAGCGGATCGTCTGGCTCAACTGCGACGAGCGTGACCAGGACCCCGCGGTCTTTCTGGCAAGCATTGTCGAAGCCCTGGAACAAGCGCGCACCGGCCCTCGAAATTCATTTAGAGAAATATCGCAGCTCACTGATTTTCTTGCAGAACTTCCTTGGTCAGTCTGCATTTTTGTGGACCACTACGAAACCGCCGGACAGCCCTCGCTGGACGATGCCCTGGAGAGTTTCGCGCGGCTGCTGCCCGCCAATGCGAAAATGTTTGTGGCGACCCGGGCGCTTTCTTCACAGCGGTTTGTCGGGCTCGAGCTCGACGGTTTTGTCCGGCTGGTGACGGCCAGCGACCTGCGGTTCAACGAATCTGAAGCACATGTTTTCCTCGATCCCCACGTCCCGGCGACGGTCGCCCGCGAGTTGATCGCGCAGTCCGACGGCTGGGCGTTCGTGCTGCAATTGATCAGGTTGAGCGCCCGGGGCCGCTCCGACGGCGGTTGGGATCAGCGGGCGGCGAGCGGTTCGCGCGTCCGCATCGCCGACTTTCTCGCGTCCGAAGTCATGTCGTGCCTCGATGAGACGTTGCGCAACTTTGCGATTGAAACGTCGCTTCTCAAGACAGTCACGGTCGAGGATGCGGCGGCCATTACCGGCCGGCCGGACTGTGCCGCTCTGATCGCTCGCCTGCAGCCATTAGTGCCCATCGTCGCGCTCGAGAGCTATCCGCTCGCGGCGCGTTTCCATCCCTTGTTCCAGGAGTATCTGCTCGGCGCTCTGCAATTGCGTTCGAGGCCTGAAATTGTTCAGCTTCACGAGCGGCTCGCCCGTCACTACGCGAATACGCGCCGGGTGATGGAGGCCGTGGAGTGCGCGCTTGCCGCTGGGCTCAACGAGGTGGCGGGCGATATCGTCGAAGATGCCGGAGCCGTCAGGTATGTGACGGCGGAGGGGACCTATGCGGCGCGACAGTTGTATGAGCTGCTGCCCAAGACGCTCGTCAACAGCCGGTTGCGACTGCGGCTGCTGGGAATCGGCACGTTCGTAAATCACGATCAGTCGGCGCGCGCGGCGCCGGAGTTCGCCAAGTTGGAAGCTGAAGTGGCCCAGGGCCATTTCGCCTCCCAAATGGATGAAGTGGCGCGGATCGATATGGAAGTGACCCGCTCCATTGTTGCCTTTACCTCCATAGAGCACGGCGTGTGGCGACCGGACTGGAACGCGCTGCGCGCCGATACCCTGCGCATTCGCGCCAGCTCGCCGGGAGACCAGCGGTTGTGGGTCGTGCCGATCACGACGGAGATTCAACTGTTGCTGCGCCAGGGACGCGCGTTGGACGCCGCTCCGCTCATTGACGACTATGTGCAGCTCACCCAGCATGACAACGCGTTTCGCGGGATTCTGTATGCACGGGTCTACCAGGCCGCGCTGCACTTCGCTCGCGGCGATCTGACGGCCGCCGCGAAGACCGCGGAAAGCGTGGTATCGACATGCCTGGAGCTGGATGGACACTCGGACAGTCACGAGGGACACCATGCGCATGCTCTGCTGGGCCAGATCCACTACCTGCGCAACAACCTCCGCGGTGCCGTGCTGCATTTTGACAAGCTGAAGTGCCCGCAGGCGCCGGTGTCATTCCTGATCTATTCTTCCAACTACACGTGGCGTGCTGTTTGTGATGCGGCGGGCGGCCGGTTGGACGACGCATTCGAACGATTGGACAGCGCATTGGCGTTGGCGAGAGGCCGCCAGATCCAGCATCTCGCGCTGCTGGCCACGGCGTTGCGCTGTGATCTCGAAGCGAGCCACGGCGACGTCGGCGGGGTGTCCAGGCCGGAGGTGTTGGAGCAGCTCTCTGACACGTGGCGCGAGCGCGGCAGCGACAGCTCACTGCCGTGGGTTACGCGCGTCTGGATCGCCCGTGCCCTCGTGACCACTTTCCTCGGAAAAGGCAGGCCGGCGGAGGCGATATCGGTCGCCCGCAGACTGGTGGAGGGGTGTGCAACATCCGACCAGCGATTGATCACCGCCAGTGCGTGGATTCTTCTGGCGCGAGCGTTGCTCGCCGGCGATCAACAGGCCGAAGGCCGGCAAGCTGTCGCGCGCGCGCTTGCTCTGACGGATACGACGGGTGCCACGCGACTGTTCCTCGACAACGGTCGTGAAGTGGTCGGCGTCGTGCGCGACATCGCTCAGGAAGCGGCAGCGCCCAGCCGCGAGTGGGCACGTCAAATCGTGGCGCGGACCAGCCCACTGGAGTTGTTGACACCGCGCCAGAAGGCGGTGCTGCGGGAGCTGGCTAAGGGGGCTTCGACCAAAGAGATTGCGCGGGCGCTCAACCTGTCGCCGGAAACAGTGAAGTGCCACCTCAAAGTTATTTTCGACCGACTCGGAACGTCGAGCCGCGAAGGCGCGGCCCGTGCGGCCCGCGAAGCGGAGCTCGCTGTCTGATCCTGCCCCTGCGCCGTTGGAATAGCCATGCAAGATATCGACGACCTGCGCCATTGGTATACGCGTGCCGCGTTGTTCTGGACAGGATTCTGCTGCGCAGGATTGTCTGTGGTGAAGCCGCTCATCGTCGGCTCGCTCATCGACGCGTATCACTATTCGCCCCGCGAAGCCGGGTTGATCGCCGGCTTCGAGATGATCGGCATCGGCGCCGGGGCGCTTCTCGTCAGCTCGCTGGGAGCGCGTTGGACGCGCCACACGGTCATCCGATTGGGTGCATTGCTGGGAATCATCGGCTCGCTTGCGCCGTTCGTGTCCGCACATTTTCTGGCGTTGTTTCTGCTTCGCGGCCTGGCGGGCGTGGGTAGCGGGTTCATCGCCGCGGCTGTTCTGTCGACGATCGGTCGAACTCCCGACCCGGACCGGACGTTCGGCCTGTACTTCATCTTCAGTTATCTTCTGGCTGCAGCGTTCTTTCCCATTGTGTCTGCGACAATTCTTCACTTCGGTGCTGACGGCAGTTACTACGCACTGGCACTCATTCTGCTCAGCGTGTTTGTGAGTGTTCGGATGATTCCGGACAGTCCCATCGCGCGGCCCACGATTCGCGGGGACCTGCCGCCATTTCCCTTCAAGCAGGCCGGGATGAGCCTCGCCGTGTCGGTTTTTTTCTGGATCGGCAACGGGGCTGTATGGTCGTTCACCGAGCGTCTGGGGATACGAGCAGGCGTCACGCCGTTGCAGATTGGTACCATCCTCGCGTTTGGACAACTGGCATCCATCGCCGGCGCCGGCACTGCGGCGTTCGTCAATACGCGCTTCGGTCGCTTGGGACCCACCTTCGCCGCAATCGCGTTGTCCATATTCAGCCTGGCAATGATCGGCACGGGCAGCACACCCGCGTATGTCGCTGGAGCGCTCGTGTTTTCCTTTGCCTGGACGCTATTCCTCACCTACCTGAACGGCCTGATGTCCGCCCAGGACTCAGCGGGGCGGGTTGTGGCTCTCAGCGTAACCAGCCAGACGGTGGGCATGGCGATCGGTCCTTCGGTGGGCGGCGCGCTGGTCGCTTCCTATGGATATCAGTCGATTCCCACATTTGGCATCGCTGCGCATCTGGTTGCGGTCGCTTTGCTGGTATTGATGGTGTTTTCGAGGCCGCGCCCGGTGGCACAAACCGAGGTTCCCGTCGGCGACTAGTCTCGAGGGCAGGGGGATACATCCCCTGCGACATCCCCCGAAGGACGTCCTGCCCGCTATTGTCCGGCCTGCCTGCCTTGGATGTAATCGGCCCATGGAAGCACAAAACAAACACTTTCGCGTGGCCATCGATGTGGGGGGCACCTTCATCGATTTCGTTCTCATCGATGAGCTGACCGGTCGCGTGCGCATCGAAAAAATCGCCTCACTGCCGGATGAGTTGGCCGGTCAACTCGTGGCCGGGCTGTCGAGCTTTGGTGTCGAACCCGACGCCGTGCGGCAGATCTTTCACGGAATGACGGTCGGCGTGAACGCCCTCATCCAGGAAAAGGGCGCCAAGGTGGGGTTGATCACGACGCGCGGATTCCGCGATGTGCTGGAGATGGGGCGTGGGGGGCGCACGCCGGTTTACAACTTTGTCTACAAGCCGCCTGCTCCGATTGTGCCCCGTGCCTTGCGTCGCGAGGTCAATGAGCGGCTGAGTGTCGATGGGGAGGTCGTGACGCCGCTGGATCTCGAACAACTCGATCGCGAGGTTGACTTCCTCGTATCGCAGGGTGCAACGGCGGTCAGTGTTGCATTCATGCACGCCTATGCCAACCCGGCGCACGAGCTGGCGGCCCGCAAGAGGATTGCGGCGCGGCATCCCGACATCCCGCTGTCGTTGTCGCACGAGATTGCTTCAGTCTGGCGCGAATACGAACGGACGTCGACCACCGTACTGAATTCCTTCATCCAGCCCACCGTAGAAACATATCTCAACAGCGTGCGTGGCAAACTCACGGAGGCTGACTACGACGCGCCGGTTGCAATCATGCAATCGAGCGGCGGCGTCGCCGATCCCGAAATGGCCGCAGCGAAGCCGATCCGCACGATGATGTCCGGTCCTGCCGGCGGCGTCATCGGTGCGGCGTTTCTGTGCGAGCAACTCGGATACAGCAACGTAATCTGCACGGACGTGGGCGGAACAACGTATGACGTTGCGCTCATTGAAGAGGGGAAGATTCTCGAGCGCAGTGAAACGGCGATTGCCGGACGGCCGATTGTCGGCTCGTTGATTGACGTCACCTCCATCGGTGCCGGCGGCGGCTCGATCGCGTGGCTCGATCATCGCAACGGACTCAATGTCGGCCCGCGTAGTGCCGGTGCCTCTCCGGGACCAGCGTGCTTCGGCAAAGGCGGCACCGAGGCGACCACAACCGACGCACATCTGGTTCTCGGCTGGCTCGATCCTGAATACTTTCTCGGCGGTCGCATCAAACTCGACGTCAGCGCGGCAGCCGCAGCCGTCGAGCGCTTAGCGAAGCAACTCGGACTCACTGTCTCCGCCGCGGCGCAGGGTATCGTGGCGATTGCGCAAAACAATATGGCGAACGCCATCCGCACCAAGACGGTGGCTCGCGGACTCGATCCACGCGAGTTTGTACTGCTCGCTTACGGCGGCGGCGGTGGCGTGTTCGCATGTGCGGTTGCTGAGGAGCTCGACATTCGCAAAGTGGTCGTGCCTTACGCGCCGGCGAATTTTTCCGCGTGGGGGATTCTGACATCCGACTACATGGAAGACGAGGTTCGGACAAAGGTACTGCCGTTCACCGCTGAGCGAATCGGTGTGGCGCTGCAGACGTTGGATGAGTTGGAAGCTCGCGCCGTTAATGCAATTGCGAACTACGGGTTTGCTCGCGAAAAGATCGCAGTGGTGCGCCGCCTGGACCTGCGCTTCCTCGGCCAGGAATATACCCTCACCATCGGCCTGGATTCGGCGTGGCGGGATCCGGAGTCGGTTCTGACGAATGCCCGCAGGGAATTTGTCAAGGCACACCGCCAGCTCTACGGACACGGCGATCCTGCAGCGGCGATGGAGTTGGTGTCGGTCCGGTGTCGGGCTATTGGCAAGGTTCAGCCGCCGGCGCTCGCTCGTGTAGAGGCCAATGCGGACACCGCTGCGTCGCGGGAGCGAAAGGTGCACTTCCACGGCACGCAGGCGAGTGTGTCGACACCGGTGATACAGCGCGAGTCCATGCAACCCGGGGCTGTAGTAACGGGCCCGGTCATCATCGAGGAGTGGACGACTACCACCGTGGTTCCGCCGGGTTGGCGCGTCAACCGGGACGATTACGGCAATCTGACCATCGAGCCGGACGCTCGCTGAAATCGGGAAGCAAACTCATGGCATCAATCGACGTCGTACAGACTGAAATCATCCGCAACCAGATGGTGTCCGCCACTGAAGAGATGGCCAAGACCCTGATCCGGACCGCCTACAGCCCGTTGCTGTATGAAGTCCAGGATTTTGGCGCCACCATCATGTCGGCCACGGGCCAGATGTGGGCCGAGACTCCGGGCGTCATCGTTTTCAGCACGACTTTCCCGCAGGCCGTGCAATCCGGTATTGCACATTGGAAGGGCGACTTCAGCGATGGCGATGTGCTGATCGTCAACGATCCGTTCGAGACCGGCACGCACATTTCAGACACCGACCTGTACATGCCGGTCATCGTCGACGGCAAGCTGGTGGCGTTCTGCGGAATGGCGGCTCACTGGGCGGATGTGGGCGGCCAGGCTCCCGGTGGCTGGTGTCCCTCCACGACAGATATGTTTCAGGAAGGTTTGTGTTTCCGCCATCAGAAGATCACGGCCGCCGGTGTCAAGAATGACGGCTTGTGGAGTCTGATCGCTGATAACGTCCGAGTCCCGGTCACGGTGCTCGGGGACCTCGAAGCGCAAATTGCCGCTTGCCGCAAGGGTGTGGAGCGCGTGCGTGCCACCTGTAAAAAATACGGGCGCGATGCTGTGATCGCGGCAATGGATCGCGTCATCTCCTCCACTGACGTGGCCATGCGGGCGGCCATCTCGAAACTCGAGGATGGGGTATACAACGCCTCAATTCAACTCGACAGCGACGGTGTGTCGGAGCGGGGCGAGTTCAAGGCGTGTCTGAAGGTGACCGTCAAGGGCGACCGGGTTCACTTTTCTACGGCCGGCTCGAGTCCGACCGCACGCGGTCCCATCAATCTTCCCGAGCCTTGCACGCGCGGCATCCTTGCCTCGTCGCTCAAGGGTATTTTGATGCCGTTCGACCCGACAAACGAAGGTCATGGTCAGTGCATCGATTTCGACATCCCCAGGCCCTCGGTGCTCAGCCCGACGCGGCCTGCGCCCTCTGACTCCTACGGCTACATGGTCTGTTGCCTGATGGAGCTGGTGTTTCGTTGCTTCTCGCGATTGCTACCGGATCGCTGCCCGTCGGGAGGCTATCAACTCACGGGTGCGTTCGTTTCCCGTACCCAGCAGGACCGCGGCCGACCGTTTGTCATGGCCGAGCCCGTGCATGGCGGCAATGGCGCGCTGTACAACAGCGACGGTCCCACAAACCAGCTGGTGGGCAATGGCGACCTGCCCAACACGCCCATTGAAATCCTGGAGACGCGATTTCCCGTCCGCGTCGATTGCCTGGAGTACGCCCCCGAGACGGCCGGCGTGGGAAAATTCCGCGGCGGCATGGGTGTGCGCAAAGACTACCGCCTGCTCGAAACCGATTGCTTCGCAGCATTTATTCTCGAAAACACGCTCGACAAGACGAGTCTGGGAACGCAAGGGGGCGGGTCCGGTGCAGCGGGTCATTTCGTAATCAACCCCGGGCCGAACCAACAGGAATACGACAAGCGCCTGACCAGCGTTGGACCGTTGGAGAAGGGGTCGGTGATCAGAGTCACGACCGGCGGTGGCGGCGGTTGGGGGTTGCCACACGAAAGAGACGCCGCACTCGTGCTGGAAGATGTCGTGAATGACTTCATAGATCCCGAGCGCGCGGCCTCTGTGTATGGAGTTGCCGTGGTTCGCAACGATTCAGGGTGGGCGATCGACGCCGGAAAGACCGCCCGCCTGCGCTCATGATCATTGTATTCAGCAACGCTCGCGTCTGGGACGGACATTCAGCGGAAACCCTGGACGGGGCGAGCGTGGTGGTCGAGGATGACCGGATCCGGGAGGTGTCATCGAAGGTTAAATTGAATGACGCCACCGTTGTTGACTGCGGCGGTCGAGTGCTGATGCCGGGGTTGATCGATGCGCACTTCCATGCGTACTCGCCCAGCTTCGACATTTTCGCCAACGAGCACATGCCGCAGCCTTTGTTGACGAGCCACGCCGCCAAAGTTCTCGAGGGGACATTGCAGCGGGGATACACGACGGTTCGCGACGCCGCGGGCGGCGATATCGGCTTGGCCATGGCCATCGATCAGGGGTTGATCGCCGGCCCGCGTTTTTTCTTCTCCGGCAAGGCGTTGTCGCAGACCGGCGGCCATGGGGATTTCCGGCCGGGAAATCGCATTGAGCCCTGCGGATGCGGCGCGGCCGGCGGCTTCATGTCAGTGGTGGCGGACGGTGTGGACGCCGTACGTGCGGCCGCTCGCGAAGAACTGCGTAAAGGCGCTCACCAGATCAAGATTTTTGTCTCCGGTGGCGGTCTCTCGCCGACGGATCCCATGTGGATGAATCAGTACACGGATGAGGAGATTCAGGCGGCTGTATATGAAACACAGACACGCCGCACGTATGTTATGGCTCATTCGCATACGGACGAGGGAGCCAGGCGCTGCGCAGAGCTCGGCGTTCGGACTATCGAGCACGGCACCCTGATTCACCTGGAGTCGACTGCGCAGGCCATCAAGGAGCGCGGCGCATACGTTGTGCCGACACTTTCTGTTGTGGATGTATTGTCGAGGCATGCTCGCGAGCTGTCGCTGCCACCCATGACACTCGAGAAACTCAAGGGGATCAAGGAGGCGATGCACGGCTCGGTGGAGGTGTGCGCGCGGGCAGGGGTCAAGCTGGGATTCGGGACTGACCTCATGGACCATCGCTTCCACCCTCACCAGGGAGGTGAGTTCGAGCTGCGGGGGGAAGTCAACAAACCGCTGGATGTTTTGCGCTCGGCCACGTCCGTGAACGCGGAGATCCTCCAGAAGCCGGATGAGTTGGGATGCATCGAGCCCGGTGCTTACGCGGACCTGCTCGTCCTCAGCAAGGATCCTTTCGAGGACCTGTCGCTGTTCAGAGCACCGGAAGTGAATATTCCGATCGTGATGAAGGGCGGCGTGTTTATACGCAACGGGCTTTGAGACCCCGACCCGGGCATGTCATTCTTGGGGGATGGACCGCAACCCCTACTCACCCCCGCAAACGGAAGTCCGCGAAGCAGTCGAGCCGGCGGCAGGGCCTCGACCCGGGCAAGTCACCTGGGCGGTGCGGCTGCTGTGGGCCGAATTCGCGTTGAGCATTCTCGACTTCGCGCTGGGCTGGTACCTGAAACCGACCGGTTTCAATCTCTTTGCGGATTTGGCGGGCTCGGTGCTGACCTTGCCATTGGAAGCGCTGGTCATCTACAAAATCGGGCGCGGCCGCAACTGGGCCCGTTACGTGGCCCTGGCGGCAGTGCTGCTGAGCATTTTGCTGTGGTATGGCGCCGCCAGGGAGGGCAATGCGGGGGACGCCGTGACCGTGATCATGGGCGCGCTGGAGTTGATGCTGGACGGAGTTGCGCTGTTCCTGATTTTTGCGAATCCCGGCAGGCAGTGGTTCAAGCGCTGAGACGACCCCATGCCACACGACCACGATCATGACCATCATCATGGCGCTGGCCACGAGCCCAGCGAGCTGAGCGAAATGGAGCTCCATGTCCGCGCCCTGCGGACCGTGCTGGAGCAAAAAGGCTACATCGACCCGGCCGCCCTGGACGTCCTGATCGACACGTATGAGACAAAGATCGGCCCAAGGAATGGTGCCCGTGTAGTCGCGAAGGCGTGGACTGACGAGGCATTTCGAAAGTGGCTCCTCACTGACGCGACTGCAGCGATTGCCTCACTCGGCTTCCAAGGTCGGCAGGGAGAGCTGATGGTCGCTGTAGAAAACACTGACTCGATTCACAACCTGGTGGTGTGCACGCTTTGCAGCTGCTATCCCTGGCCCGTCCTGGGGTTGCCGCCAACCTGGTACAAGAGCGTGCCTTATCGCTCCCGGGCGGTGAAGGATCCCCGCGGGGTGCTAGCTGACTTTGGTGTCGAGTTGCCCGCGTCGGTTTCAATTCGGGTGTGGGACTCCACGGCCGAAGTACGTTACCTCGTGGTGCCCCAACGGCCCGAGGGAAGTGAAGATCTCAGCGAAGAGCAGCTGGCGGATTTAGTCACGCGCGATTCGATGATCGGTACGGGACAACCGAAGGCTCCGGGTCAATGACGTATCAATCGCATGCGGACCTGGGAGGTCAGGAAGGGTACGGTGTTGTGACGCCGGAACCAGAAGGCGAGTTGTTCCACGCGGATTGGGAACGCATGGCGCTGGCAATCACGCTTGCGATGGGCGCGACGGGCACGTGGAATATCGACAAGAGTCGCAGTGTCCGTGAAACATTGGCTGACTACGACTCGCTGACGTATTACCAGCTTTGGATCAAAGGCTTGATTGCGTTGTTGAAGGAATATGACCTGGTAGGCGAGGACGAGGTCGCTGCCGGGCAGATGCTTCATCCCGCGCGGCCGGTGAAACGTGTATTGCACGCCGCGGATGTTCCAACTGTTTTGGCGAAGGGGACGCCGACGCTGAGGCCGGCTAACTCGGCCGCACGGTTTGCCGTCGGCGATCAGGTGCGGACGCTTGCCGAAGGGGTTGAACACCACACGCGCTTGCCTGCATACGCTCGTGGGAAGATCGGCCGCATTGCCCAAGTTTACGGCGCGCATGTGTTCGCTGACTCACACGCGCAAGGGTTGGGCGAGCAGCCGCAGTGGCTCTACAACGTCGTTTTCTCCGCTCGCGAGTTGTGGGGCGAGGAGTGCGATGAAAGCTCCACCGTGTCGATCGACGCGTGGGAGTCGTATTTGGAGCCGGTGCCGTGAGCGGAGAGCGTGCGCCGGTCTCAGTTGGAGCAGCTGGGGTGAGCGCCGAGGGCGTGCCGGGCTCGGTTGGAGCCGCTGGCGTGAGCGACGAGGGCACGCCGCCGGGCTCTCCTGGATCGCTGGTGGCAGCTGACCCCGCGTTAGACGAGCCAGTGTTTCGTGAGCCGTGGGAAGCGCAGGCGTTTGCCATGACGGTGCTGCTGCACCAACAGGGCTTGTTCACCTGGGCAGAGTGGGCGCAAGCCCTGAGCGCGCAGATCGCCGCGGACAGAACGCCTTACTACCAACAGTGGTTAGCGGCGCTGGAGACATTGGTGGCCTCCAAAGGCCTGAGCTCGCCCGAGGAGCTAACGCGCTACCAGCGCGCGTGGGAGCACGCGGCCCACCGCACCCCGCATGGCATGTCCATCGACCTGCAGTCAGAGGACATGGGAGGCTAATGCGCGCGGCCCCGCGCCCTATGAAATCCTACGGCAGTGGGATGTTGTGTCCGCCACCGAGGGAGGCCGGTACACCCGGCTCAATCTCGTAGTAATCGCCGGCCTCGGCAACAAAAATATGCGCGACGATTTTCAAACCCTGCGGCTCGTCCAATGACCCCGCTGCAATGGATATCCGTTCGCCCCCGACCTCTTCAAAAAACAACGAGGAGCCACACTCACTGCAGAAGCCGCGGCGAAATCCCGGCACGGCAACAAACCACTTCAGTGTGTCGCTCTTCGGCAGGCTGAACACGCCGCGGCGACAGGCGGTCGCGGCAACAAAGTGACCGCTGGTGCGGCGGCATTGCTTGCAATGACATGTAATCACATCCCGAAGCGGCCCGCGCACCTCGTACCGGACGCCCCCGCATGCACAGCCGCCGGTGATCACATTCATTTTGAGACTCCAAATAGAAACAGCCCGATCCCATTAGATGCGGCC
This sequence comes from Gammaproteobacteria bacterium, assembly GCA_034668025.1. Taxonomy (GTDB): domain Bacteria; phylum Pseudomonadota; class Gammaproteobacteria; order Steroidobacterales; family Steroidobacteraceae; genus 13-2-20CM-66-19. The sequence continues at coordinate 52,683 of JAXDQF010000088.1, forward strand.
AACACTGTGTTTTCAAGTTGCACGTGCATTTGATCTTCGCAACAAAGGATCGTCGCTGTGTGTTTGATGCGCAGGCTATCGACGTCCTGTGCCAATACATAGAGCAGCAGAAGACCCCGAATTGACATTCACGACAGCTTCGCTGTCGGCGCTATCCTTCCCCGCCCTAAAGGACGGGGCTTGCCGCGCGGTCTGGTCAATGATTAGGGCGGCCGCGCAGGCGGTAGTGCCCGTGTCCCCGGCGTTCGTGGAATAGGCCCGGCTGCCGCCGGGAGGGCTACAGAAACTGGGGCGGCCGGGCGATTCCAGGCTCCATGGAATCGATCAGCACCTCGCGTCGCAGGATCGCAAACGACCGATCAGTCGCCCGCAGGCGATCGCGCCGCTCCGCGCTCCAGGCCGAATTCGCCGAGCCTTCGTGACTGATGTGCATCACACGCAAATAACTGACCACATCGTACTCATTCCGGCAATGCGCGAACGAGACGCTGACGTTGGTAACAAACCGCCGCGTTGACGGCAGGTTCGCTACCGCACCCTGCAGCTGCCGCCCGGTGCGCTGCAGCAACGCGTCCCGGCCGTTATCAACATATTCCGATGCACCGCAGCCATCGTGCTGCCGCTCGCCGAAGCAGTTGCAGACACTGTAGGTTATGTCCCGCGACAGCAGGGCGGACCATTGATCGAAGCAGCTGTGATCCAATAGGAGCGCTTCGTAAATGAGGAATTGCTGGATTTCCGAATACACCTGGGGATTCACAGGCATGAACGGCTGTGGCTTCCAGGGCTTGGGCTGAATTGCCGCGACGGTCTGCTGCATCGACATACCCCCAACGCTGCGGTCCTGAAGGACTCTTCGGCACAAGAGTAACAGCCAGCGACCGGCCCAGCTATTCTTCGTTTCGATGGCCGGATATTGAGGAGGCCGATACATTGACCGGCCTCGCCAGCGGATGATAACGTTTACATCCGCACGTGAGGGGCAATATGATTCAGCGCGGCATCTCGATCTACAGCTTCCAGGAAAAGTACTATCGCGGCGAGATGTCGCTGGAGGACTGCCTGGCAACCGCCTCCAAAATGGGCGTGCGGGGGTTCGAGATGCTGTCGGATCAGATGATCCCGGGTTACCCCAGCATCAAATACAACCTGTCCGATGAGTTCCTGGACTCCTGGCGGGGTTGGCTGGCGAAGTACTCGGTCGAGCCGATCGCGTTCGATGTGTACGGCGAAACCAAGCTGTACAAGAACCGCAAAGTCACCAACACCGAGCTCGTCGGTGAATTGCGCGAGTTGCTGAAGACCGCCCAGGCGCTGGGCTTCAGGATCCTGCGGCTCACGTTCCACCTGCCGGTCGAAGTGGTGGAAATGATGATTCCGTACGCGGAAGAAGCCGGCATCAAGCTCGCCATTGAAGTACACGCACCCCACCTGCTGACCGGCGAGTGGGTCGAGAAGAATATCGAGCTGGCGCAGCGGAAGAATACGAAGCACCTGGGCCTGATGCCGGATATGGGGATTTTCTGCAAGAACATCCCGCATCTGGTCATCGACGAAGCCCTGCGTGAGGGCGCCACTCCCAGGGTCGTCGACTACCTGAGCAAGGTGTACCACGAACGGCCCATGCCAACAGACCTGATGGAGAAGATCGACGCGCTGGGCGCCAACGATGTTGATCGTTGGCTGGCGTTGCGGATCAGGATCGGAGTCTGGACCTGGCACGATCCGAAGAACCTGCTGACCTACATGCCGTACACGTTCCACATTCACGGCAAGTTCTACGAGATGAAGCCCAACCTCGTGGAGCCTGAGGTGGCGTATGAGCAGATCATGCCAACACTCATCTCAGGCGGTTACAACGGTTACATCATGAGCGAGTACGAAGGCCAACGGCTCACTCACGGAGTCGACATGGGCTACGACGAAGTAGAGCAGGTGCGCAGGCACCAGGCGATGTTGGCCAGCTACTTGGAGCAGTGAGTCGCGTATGGCGATGGGAAACGTATTCGGCTACGGCAGCTACATGATCTGCGATGACGGATTCCGCAACGTCGAGCACAACGGCCAGCGTGTGGGATTCCAGTTGCAGATGCGACTCGCGAACTATCGCGGGTATCTGCTCTCACAAATTGAAGACATTCGCATCAGCGTGGATGGTGAAGCCATTCCCCGCGGCGACATCCGCTTCAGCATTGGCGGGAAGACCTATACGCTCGATGAGATGGAAGAAGTGGTTGATAATCGGTGGGAACTGCGGCAGGTTGCGACGGTGACGTGTCTCAAGCCGGATGGCTTGACGCCGGGCGACCATGAGATCAGCGCCGAGGAACACATCCGGGCTTCCTACATCCCGATGGTGGCCGTTGCCCGTCTCACCAGGACGCTCAGGTTGGCGTAAAACGTATGACACCTGAGGGGCGGAAAACCCCCAGTCGACTTGGCATAGTTGCCGTCCGGCCCGCCGTAAGGGTAGGGTATCTCGGAACGGATCATACGGCTATGCCGACGACATCTGAGTCCCGCACCGAGATTTTCACCAAGCTCTTCGCCGAGAGTCGCCAGGCATTGCACAGTTATATCCGGCGCTTCGTCCGCTCCAGCGAGACGGCGAAGGAAATCGTCCAGGAGGCGTTCCTGCGCACCTATCGGCAGGGCGATTCGGTCACTACGCTCCGGGCTTTCCTCTTTTCCACAGCGCGCAATCTGGCCGCGAATGAATACCGCCACCAACGGACGGTCGAGCGCGGCGTGCTGGCGAGTCTGGAGGATTCCTCGGCCAGCGAAGAATGCGAATCGCTGGAATCGGGATTGCTGCGGGATGAAAGGAACCGGCTGGTCCAGGAGGCCATCGACCGGCTGCCGCCGCAATGCCGTGCCGCCTTTACCCTGCGAGTGTTCCACGAGTGCTCCTACAAGGAGGTCGCGGAACGGCTCGGCATCTCCGTGAAGACCGTTGAAAAGCACATCTCCCGCGCCATGCGTGAAACGAACTGCTATCTGAAAATCCGCTACAGCGCCACGAGGCGGCGTCATGGGTGAGGTTCACAGGCTACCGCATCCCGGCCACACCGAACGCGAGGCGAGCGACTGGTTCGCCCGTATGAACGCCGATGATGTGACGTCTGAAGATCGCTCCCGCTTTGAAGCCTGGCTCAGCGCGCATTTCCTCAACGCGAAGGCGTATGCCGAGCTTTGCGCCACGTGGAAGGAGCTCCAGAAGTCCGGTCCGCTCGTGCGGGCGGTCAATTTCGGCCAGGCCATGAATGCCGCGTCCACAGCGCCTTGGCGGCCGCGACGCTGGTTGGCAGGCGCACTGGCCGCGAGCGTGGGGGTGATCGTCCTCGCAGTGGGCTGGAATCTGTACAAGCAGAAGGAGGAGTCCCGCTTTCAAACGGCGGTCGGCGAGCAGGCTGCCGTCGCCCTGCCGGACGGCTCCTCGTTCGATCTGAATACCAACAGCCGGGTGCAGGTGGACTACAGCCAGCACAGCCGGGTGATTCACCTGGAGCGCGGCGAAGCCTTTTTTAAAGTCGCTCATGACACGAAGCGACCCTTCTGGGTGCACGCTGGCGACCGTTGGGTGCGTGCGGTGGGCACGGCGTTCAACGTTTACCTGCGGCCGACCGGGGTGGAGGTAACAGTCAGTGAGGGGACAGTGAACGTTGTCAACGCGACAGCGGAATCTCCACCTGCTGACACTGTAGACAGCAAGTCCGCTGCAGCTGTGACTGCCGGCGAGCAGGCCGACGCCCAGGGCCGTGCTGACGTCATCCGTGCGCTCAATTCAGCCCAGTTGAGCCGCCTGCTGGCCTGGAGAAAGAGCAGCCTGTACTTCCAGGATGAGCCCCTGGGAGAAGTTGTGAATGAGCTCATGCGCTACACCACCCTGAAGATTGAGATCGTGGACGACTCGTTGCGGTCGTTGCCCGTCGGCGGCACGTTTCAGGCCAGCCCCGAAGGGGCGGAGGCCTTGCTCACCACGTTGCAGGATGGATTCGGTACCCAGATCCGCAGGGCTGACCCAGGTCACGTGTACATTGAAGGACCTGCCCGGTAGCTGCAGCTTCGCGGCCGCAGCTGAAAGTGTCGTTCCTGGGGTCAAATACATGAAGCTCCCGTTTGCCGCTGTTCTCGTATGGCTGAGTGTCTCGGCAGCGTCCGCTTCCGAATGCACGCAGTCACCCGGTCACGTGATCGAGTTGTGCGTATCCGTGAAGGACGGCCACGCCAGCTATCAGGTGAGTCGCCTCGGGAAGCCGGTCCTGGCGCCGTCAAATCTCGGTCTGGATTTTGTTGATGAGCCCGAGGCGCGTTACAGCGCCATCACGAGCGTAGAACGACAGTCCTCTGATGTCAGTTGGGATCAGCCGTGGGGTGAGCAGCGCACCATCCGCGATCAGCACACTGAGATGAGAGTCAGACTGAAGGGCAACACCCCGATCAACCGCAGCGTCGAGGTTACATTCCGGCTGTTCGACGACGGAGTCGGATTCCGCTATGGATATGGCAGCATCCCGGCTGGCCGGGAAGTCGCCGTCAGCGCAGATCGAACCTCGTTTCATGTGATCGGGGATTATGAGGCGTGGTGGTATCAGGCGCTGGGCCAGGAGCGCGACGAATACCTCTACACGCACACGGATGCCAGGCGCATTACGCTGGCCGAGACACCCCTGACGCTCAAAGGCGCTAACGGACTTTACTTGTCCTTTCACGAGGCGGCTTTGATCGACTTCCCGAGCATGCTGCTCGCTGGAAACGGTGTTGGAACCCTTTCGGCGTGGCTGATGCCGTGGCCTGATGGCGTTCTGGCACGCAAGACAGGGCCTTTCCAGACGCCCTGGCGTACGGTGCTCATTACCGACAGCGCCGGCGCGCTCGCCGACAGCCGCATCGAGCTCAATCTCAACGAACCCAACAAACTGGGCGATGTGTCCTGGTTCAAGCCGGGTAAATTTGTGGGTGTCTGGTGGGAGATGCACCTCAACCAGTCCACTTGGGAGAGTGGACCCCGGCATGGCGCCAACACAGCCAATGCCGAGCGCTATATGGATTTCGCCCACCAATATGGGTTCGACGGCGTGTTGGTGGAGGGCTGGAACAAAGGTTGGGACGGCGATTGGATCGCCAACGGCGACCGCTTCAGCTTTACCCAACCTTATCCGGACTTCGACCTGGATGCTGTGGTCTCCTATGGGCGCCGGATTGGCGTCAATTTGATTGGCCACAACGAGACCGCGGGTGCCGTCCCCAACTACGAAGCACAGTTGGAGGACGCCATGAAGCTATACGAAAGTCACGGCGTCTCGATTGTGAAGACGGGATACGTGCGCCACAGCGGCGATATTGTTGACTCGAGCGGCGGACGCCAATGGTTCGCCGGCCAATACATGGTGCGGCACAATCTTCACGTTGCCGAGGTCGCGGCAGCCCACCACATCGCGATCGACGCGCATGAGCCTGTAAAGGACACGGGGCTGCGTCGAACCTGGCCGAACATGATCAGCCGCGAGGGGGCGCGGGGCCAGGAATACAACGCCTGGGGTATTCCCACCAACCCGCCCGAGCACACGGTCATCATTCCCTTTACGCGGATGGTGGGCGGACCGATGGATTTCACACCCGGTATCTTCGACGTCGCTCATGGACAGCAGGATGTTACGCGCCGCGTTCAATCGACAGTAGCCACGCAACTTGCCGAATACGTCGTGCTGTACAGTCCGATCCAGATGGCTGCCGATCTGCCACGGAACTACGAGGCGAGGCTCGACGCATTTCAATTCATCCGCGACGTGCCCACCGATTGGGAAACATCGAAGACCCTGCAGGGTGACATCGGCGAATTTATTGTTGTCGCACGGCTGCAGCGCGGTGGGAAAGACTGGTACCTCGGCGCATTGACCAACGCGAATGCGCGCAAGCTGACTCAGCCGCTAACGTTCCTCGTTTCAGGCAAGCGATACGAAGCGCAGATCTATCGGGATGGACCGGGAGCCGACTACCGTACCAACCCGCAACCGGTCGCGATTGAGCATCGCGTGGTGACGAGCCGGGACAGTCTTTCGATCGACATGGCCCCGGGCGGCGGGACGGCCGTGCGGTTCAAGAGCCTGGACTAGCTGGCGAGGCTGCCCCGGGGGGGCGCTGTGGTACGGCGCGCCAGCCGCCCGCGGTGGGCTCAATGCGTCGCGAGTATTCGCCGGCACATCGCCTGGTGCTTCTCAATCATCTCAAACGCGTCGGCGTCTGAGTACATGTGTCCCTCCCACTCGCTGGACATGTATCCCTTGAACCCGCCATCGCGGAACAGCGGCAGCAGGGCAGGGTAGTCGATCGCTTCCTCGTTGCCCGCGGCATCGAAGCCAAAGAACTTCCCGTGGATGTGCACCACTTCCGGCATCAACTCGAGCCAACTACGCGGCTCCTGCTTGCCGAACATCGGGAAAATCAGGCTCAACTCGTTCAGCTGCAACTCATCCGCCCCACTGGCCCGAGCCCGCTCCTTGTAGGTCATCATCCTTTTGTGCGCATCCCCGTCGCCATGCCAGATTTCCATGGCCATCGAGATGAGGCTTTCGGGTACTCCCTTGGCGCGGCAGAACTCCAGGAAGCTGGGAGGCACCGTTTTCGCCGTTGAGCTGAAGTCCGGAATCCAACCCAGGTAGGGCGAGCGAACCCCGGCGTACATTTCCCGATACTTCAACACATCAGGATGATTCGCATGCTGCGGCGCGTGAATCTCCAGGCCGAGTTTCACATTGAGCTCCTCCGCGAGCGGCACGAGACGCCGAATGACCTCGGGACCTGCCCCATACTGATAACGCGCGACCGGGAAACCCAACTTTGCCGCAGCGCGGATCTGCGGCTCGTGATAAGCCACCATCTCGTCATCCGACATGACACAGCCGCGGCGTATTTCCTGGTCGGCATTGATGGCGAGGGAGGTGGGTACGAGTTTGTGCTTTGCCACCAACTCCGCAAAGCGCGCCGCAAACTCGTCGGTGACCACGGGAAAGCCGCGGATGCTCTGGAAACCAACGATCTCCAGTCCGGGGCCGGTGCCCCGCGCCGCCGTCTGCGCCAACAGGTCCTCGAAGCTGTAACGCCGGGACAGATACTCGTTCGTCAGCGCATACAGCGTGGTTCCGAGCTTCATATCAGCGTACCTGCAGGGTTTTGCGATCGCGGGAGATCCGCTTGAGACCGCGGATGTAGGGGGGATACAGGTTGAGAGTCACACTGACATCGTGCTCGCCGCCGTCGTGGGGTGTAGTCTCAACCTCCAGGTACGCCGAATCCAACACAAACCAGACTTTGTCGACTTGGCTTTCCATGTCAGCCAGCGAGTACGAGCGACCCTCCAGCTCGAATTTCACCTTGGAAGGATCGATGACCCGGCCGTCGATTGAGACTTCGCCCACCTCGACCGTCGATACCGGCAAGGAGCGGTACCAGGGCAGGCG
>JAXDQF010000089.1:0-3919 GCA_034668025.1 Gammaproteobacteria bacterium
GTATCGGTGATCTGCTTCAGTCCCTTCTCTTCGATGATGGCGTCCGCAGTCGCGCCCGTTGCCCACATGGCCTCGAACACTTCCTTGGCAATCTTTCCCGAGATCGTCTGATCCGCGATGCGCTTCAAAAGTCCCGCCAACTGCGCCGCCGGCAACTTCCCGGACGCCACTTCGAGCCCATCCTTATTCAAGGCAGCCGCCAGCTCCCCCATCACCCAGTTGGCAGCCAACTTGGGCTCCCCAGGTACTGAGCGCACGACCGCTTCGTAGTAGTCAGCCAGCTCGCGACTCGCCGTCAACACACCGGCGTCGTACGCCGAAAGTCCGTACTCACTGCTGAACCGCACAGCCTTCTGATCCGGCAGCTCCGGCAACGTCGACCGCACCGTCTCAACAAACTTGTCGTCCAGCTCCACCGGCAACAAATCCGGATCCGGGAAGTACCGGTAGTCGTTCGCCTCTTCCTTCGAGCGCATCGAACGCGTCTCACCCTTGTCAGGGTCGTACAGGCGCGTCTCCTGCTTCACCGTGCCGCCCGACTCGATCAGGTCGATCTGTCGCGCCACCTCGTAGTTGATGGCCTTCTCAACAAACCGGAACGAATTCAGGTTCTTGATCTCGGCGCGCGTGCCGAATTTCTCTGCGCCCTTCTTGCGCACTGACACGTTGGCATCACAACGGAACGAGCCTTCCTGCATGTTGCCGTCGCAGATTTCGAGATAGCGCACCAAGGTGTGCACTTTCTTCATATAAGCGACGGCCTCCTTGGCCGACCGCATTTCCGGCTCCGACACGATCTCCACGAGCGGCGTGCCCGCACGATTCAGATCGATGCCCGACACGCCCGGCAAACCTTCATGCAGCGACTTGCCCGCGTCCTCTTCCAAGTGGGCACGCGTCACGCCTACTCGCTTAACAGACCCATCGTCGAGCACGATATCAATCGAGCCGTTGGCAACCACCGGCAACTCGTACTGGCTGATCTGATAGCCCTTGGGCAAGTCCGGATAAAAGTAATTCTTCCGCGCAAACACCGAGTGCCGCGCAATCCGGGCCCCAATGGACAAGCCGAACTTCACGGCCATCCGCACCGCTTCACCATTCAACACGGGCAGCACACCCGGATATCCCAGGTCCACCAGGTTCGCCTGCGCATTCGGCGGCGCGCCGTACGCCGTCGCCGACCCGGAGAAAATCTTCGACTTCGTTGCGAGCTGAGCATGAATCTCCAGCCCGATCACCGTTTCCCATGTCATGGGCTGCGCCCAACTTTCCAGTGGGTCCAAAGCGACCCACTCCGTGTAGCGGCGCTACGCGCCGTCGGAACGTTCATTTAAACCCCTCCGGTATCCTGGTGTGCCAGTCGGTCTCCCGCTGGAACACGTGCGCCGCGTTCAACAGCTTGCCCTCACTGAAATGGGGACCGACGATCTGTAAACCAACTGGCAGTCCGCCCGTGAACCCGCACGGGATCGACATGGCAGGCAGACCCGCCAGATTGGCGCCAATCGTATAGATATCGTTCAGATACATGGTGATGGGATCAGACGTCTTGGCGCCAATCGGAAACGCTGCGGTTGGCGTCGTCGGTCCCATCAACACATCGACTTCCGAGAACGCGCGCTTGAAGTCAGCAGCAATCAGCTGACGCACCTTCTGTGCCTTCAAATAGTACGCATCGTAGTAACCGGCTGAGAGGACGTAGGTCCCCGTCATGATCCGGCGCTTCACCTCAGCCCCGAAACCCTCACCACGCGAACGCTTGTAGAGATCCATGAGATCGCGCGGGTCTTTAGCTCGATGTCCGAAACGCACGCCGTCGAAGCGCGCGAGGTTCGACGAACACTCTGCGGGAGCGACAACATAGTACGCAGGCACCGACAACGGCAGATTCGGCAGACTCACTTCTTTGAGCGTGGCACCGAGCCGTTCGTACACCGCCAACGCCTCGCGGATGCGCTTCTCATTTTCCGCATCCAGTCCCTTGTCGAAGAATTCCTTCAGCAGTCCGATTTTCAGTCCCGCCAACGGCGCTTCGAGACCGGCCACGTAATCCGGTACAGGCATGTCGACGCTGGTGGAGTCGTTGGGATCGAATCCAGACATCTCGCGCATAATCAGCGCTGCATCAGCGGCTGTGCCCGTGATGACTCCGCCCTGATCGAGACTGGACGCAAACGCAATCATTCCGTAGCGGGACACGCGACCGTACGTTGGCTTGATACCCGTGACTCCGCACAGAGCGGCAGGCTGCCGAATGGAGCCGCCCGTGTCAGTCGCGGTCGCAGCAGGCGTGAGTCGCGCAGCAACGGCCGCGGCGGAGCCGCCAGAGGAACCCCCGGGCACCAGGTCCGTGTTCCAGGGATTTCGCACAGGTCCAAAGTAGCTCGTCTCGTTGGAGGAGCCCATCGCGAACTCATCCATGTTCGCTTTGGCGAGCGTGATCGCCCCAGCGGACTTGAGCTTCGCGACCACAGTGGCGTCATATGGCGACACAAAGTTGTCGAGCATGTGCGAGCCACACGTGGTGAGAACACCTTCCGTGCAGAAGAGGTCCTTGTGCACGATTGGCAGTCCCGTCAAAGGACCGCCACGTCCTGCAGCGAGGTCCCGGTCAGCAGCTTGCGCAGCAACGAGAGCTGGTTCACGCAGGATGGTGACCATTGCGTTCAGTGTCGGTTGGTGCGCATCGATCCTGTCCAGAAAGCTGCGCACGAGCTCAACGCTCGAATATTCCTTGTCCCGTAGCCCTTTTGAGAGCTCCGTCAGGGACAGTGTGTATGTCTTCACTCTATTACCTTGGGTACCAGATACAGCCCTGCCGCAACCTGCGGGGCATTACGCTGATTGATCTCGTGATGATCAGTCTCCGTGACGACATCGGCGCGCAGTCGCTGAGACTGTCCGGGCAGTGGGTGTGCCATAGGGGCGACACTGGCTGTATCCGCCTTTTCGAGCTCGCCAACGAAGTCGAAAATCGACGACAGGCTTTGCTGATAGACAGCAAGCTCGGCAGGTTCGAGCGCGAGTCGCGCCAAATGAGCAATATTCTCGATCTGTTCGCGTGTCAGTGCCATGGCCGGGGAATCATGTAGGGTGAGACAACAAATGCGAAAAGCAGCCCAAAATCATACATGTTGCCTTGCTGAATGTCCTGTCGGTTGATATGTTACGCGCCACTTTGGGGGGTCCCCCGCCGCACTTTATTCCGGTCGCCAATTCATGTTCAAACGCTTGCGCGGCTATTTCTCCAGCGATCTGTCGATCGACCTGGGAACAGCAAACACTCTCATCTACGTCCGTGACAGGGGAATCGTGCTCAATGAGCCGTCCGTAGTCGCAGTGCAGGACGAATCCACTCGAAGCGGCGGCAAGATCATTGTCGCCGTCGGGTCGGAGGCCAAGAGCATGCTGGGGCGCACGCCCGGGCACATCACGGCCGTTCGTCCGATGAAAGACGGCGTCATCGCCGACTTCACGTACACCGAAAAGATGCTCCAGCACTTCATCAACAAAGTGCACGGCAACCGGATGCTCAAGCCTTCGCCACGCGTGCTCGTGTGCGTTCCGTTCGGTTCGACACAGGTCGAGCGCCGCGCGATCCGTGAGTCAGCCGAAGGCGCCGGAGCGCGCAACGTCGCGATCGTGAGCGAGCCGATGGCTGCTGCCGTAGGCGCGGGACTTCCCGTGCATGAGGCGCGCGGCTCCATGGTACTCGACATCGGCGGCGGTACCTCCGAGGTCGCTGTTCTGTCCCTGAACGGCATCGTCTATGCCAACTCGGCGCGTATCGGCGGCGACCGCTTCGACGAAGCAATCATGAACTACGTTCGCCGCAATTACGGCATTCTCATAGGTGAAGCCACGGCCGAGCGGATCAAGATCGAAATCGGCTCCGCGTACCCCGGCCAGCAGGTAC
>JAXDQF010000090.1:0-3169 GCA_034668025.1 Gammaproteobacteria bacterium
GGCAGGAGACATACCTGTCGGGCGACAGGAGCATCACGAGAGCCGCTTGACCGATAGTCAAACGACGCCTCCACGGTGGCGAATAGCAGCCGATACACTGGGGCCCGAAGGGATGGCAGCCGAGCACTCGAGGCTCGCAGGAGAGTCCTGAATGTCAGTTACGACCAAAGACCAGCCGGCCGGTGCAAGCATACGGGCGAAATACGGCCCCTGGGCGGTGATCGCCGGCGCATCCGAAGGCACGGGCGCCGAGTTTGCACGCCAGATTGCTGCCGAAGGCGTGAGCTGCCTGTTGGTGGCACGCCGTCTCGAGCCGCTGCAACTGTTAGCGCAGGAGATTCGGAGCCGGTATGCAGTCGAGATCCGGGTGTTGAGTCAGGATCTGTCAGCGCTCGATGCGGCGGAGCGCATCAAAGCAGCCGCTGCCGGCCTGGAGGTAGGCCTTTACGTGTCAAATGCAGGTGCCGACTCCAGCGGCCTGCACTTTCTGGATGCGCCGCTGGAAAAGTGGCACCGCCTGGTGAATCTCAACGTGCTGACGGTCATGGACGCGGTCTACGCATTCGCGCCCGCGATGAAGGCGCGCGGCCGCGGGGGATTGCTCCTGATGTCCTCCGGGGCGGCCTTCGGGGGGCAGCCCCGGCTGGCCATGTATTCGGGTACGAAGGCATTTGAAGTGAACTTCGCAGAATCGCTGTGGGCCGAGCTCAAACCGTGCGGAGTTGACGTGCTGAGCGTGGCTGCTCCGGCGATGGATACCCCAGTGCTCAGAGAAGCCCTCCAGCGCAAGAACCTGACAGTGGACCAACTCACCCAGCCGGCGGACGTCGTCAGAATCGCGCTGGCGGAGCTGCCGATCGGCCCGACGTATGTCTTTCCGATCGACGCCCGACAGAGTGCCGCGGAGCACAACGCGGCACGACGGCAGCGGCTCGCCGAAGTGACGGAAATCACCAAGGTGTTTTTCGGCTCCGCATGAAGCGCAACCCGTGCGGCGCTCCGGCGACAACATGCAGATCGACCGATACCTCATTCATAGCCCCCCGGTGCGGCACGGTTACCTGTCTTTCGACTGGGGTGCTTACGACCGTGATCAAGCGATACTCCTGAGGATGGCCCGAATATCCGGATTCGGTGGAGTGAGTCTCGCTGTTGATTTCGTGGGCGAGAGCTCCGGAATTCCGGTGGTGCTTCTGCATGGTGGAGGCCAAACCCGCCATGCATGGGGAACAGCCGCCCGTGCGCTCGCCCAGCGGGGCTATCTGGCCGTCATCATGGACTCCCGGGGCCACGGCGACAGCGACTGGTCGCCGGATGTCGACTACTCCATGAAGGCCTACGTAGCCGATGTGATGTCAGTTCTGGATCACCTCGATTCCGCACCCGTCCTCATCGGTGCATCGATGGGCGGCCAGATTGCGATGACCACGGTTGCGGAGCATCCAGCGGCTGCCCGCGCATTGGTGCTGGTCGATGTCACTCCGCGAATCGACTCCCAGGGTCGCGCCCGGATCCTGAATTTCATGCAATCACATCCGCTCGGCTTTACAGACCTGCACGAGGCCGCCGAAGCAATCGCCGCATATCTGCCCCATCGGCCCCGGCCAACCGATCTTTCCGGCCTCCAGCGCAATTTGCGACTTCGCGATGATGGTCGATATCACTGGCACTGGGACCAGCGATTCCTCGCCAAGTACGAGCCGGAGGGCGAGGCGGCGGAGCAACGCTATATGAAGGCAGCCGAAGCGATCCGCATTCCAACCCTATTGCTGCGTGGCTCCAGGAGCGACGTAGTCACCCTGGAGCAGTTGGAACATTTCCGGGCCTTGATTCCGCACGCCGAATTGATCGATGTGCATGGCGCCGCGCACATGTTGGCGGGGGACCGTAACGATGACTTCAATTCGGCGCTCATCGGCTATCTCGACAGGCTGTCGCCGCCCCTGAGGCACGACGGGGAGCACCAGTGATGACGCAGGTTCGAGGCAAAGTTGCAGTCGTAACCGGCGCGTCTTCGGGAATCGGTACTGCCGTTGCGCGCGAGCTGGCCGAGGCTGGCGCGCACCTCCTGCTGACCGCCCGTCGCGCAGACCGGCTCGAAGCTCTCGCCGCGCAACTCGGCGGCAACATCGCCACTCTCGAGGCGGATATCACCGATCGCGATACACCTGAGCGCCTGCTCGCCCTGGCGAAGGAGCGCTTCGGCACAGTGGATTATCTAGTCAACAACGCTGGCATCCTGCGTGTGAGCCCACTCGAGACAGTCGACTTCGATTCAATCGACACGATGGTGGCCACCAACTACACGGCGGTGGTACGCAACTCCTACGTGTTCGCACGCGCAATGAAGTCCGCAGGATCGGGAGTGATAGTCAATCTATCCAGCATCGGCGCCGGCATCATCGCTCCCGGCGTGGGCGTCTACGGTGGCCTCAAGCGTGCGCTGGAGATGTTCACCGATGCCCTTCGCATCGAGCTCGTTGGAACCGGAGTTCGCGCGGGTTACATCGCCCCAGGAACTACTTCCACTGAAATCTTCGATGACATGAAATCGCATGGACAGCCGGCCTGGGACAGCTTCGTGCAACCGCTGAAACCGGAAGACATAGCCCGCGCTGTCCGTTTTATGCTGGAGCAACCTCCGCATGCCGCAGTGGCACGAATGAATGTCTACGCAGCGGGTGACGCCTTCTGAACAACCCTGCCCTCGGGGGACCCGCGCACAGCTGGCTTGCGCGCTCCCCTGCTCGCGGTTACCAGATCGTGCGCATTTGGGCTTTGATCCGCCGCTCGCGGAGCGCCGCGTCCCGCTCTGCGGGCGTCACTGTCGGTGTGCCGGCAGGAAGTGAAGCCCGCACGTCAGCAACCTTAACCTTGCGCACCTGAGGAACAGGCGCGGCACTGGCATCAAACCATCGTCCCTGTATCGCACCGCTGGCATAGCCGGACGTGTCGAGCCAGTTGACCACACCGGGATCGCGAGCAGCCACCACGGCACGAAACCAACCGTCAGCGTCAACGTGTGCCTGTGAATCATTGAGACTGGCCTGGTTGTTGGCCCAGTCCGTGGTTTCGTAGAGGTCGTTGGTCAGGATGAGCGACCAGTATTTAACCTTCTGCGGCACCTGCGCCTCGACAATCAATGCCTCATCGTCGGCCAGCTCATACG
>JAXDQF010000091.1:0-13674 GCA_034668025.1 Gammaproteobacteria bacterium
TCGCCGCCGCGTCTCACGAGCCGAATGATCCGCAGCGCCAACGGGCGTTGCAGGCTCTGACGGAGCGCGGACTTCCGACCTCGCGTGACGAGAATTGGAAGTATGTGAATCTGCGGCCTCTGGAGAAGGTGCGGTTCACACCGCCTTCGGCTGAAGGACGTTCCGCTATCGCGGCGCCTGACCTGCCGGCTGCGGTTGGGAAGTCGCGGTATGTGTTTGTCGATGGTGTGTTCGACGCGGCGTTGTCGTCACCGACTGCGCAAGCTGGGGTTGTGGTTACGTCGATGAAGGCAGGCGCCGCATCGGCCGTCGGCACCACCTCGCTGGCTGGTGCCGCATCGGCGGCTGGCGCCACGTCGGCACTTCGCTCCGCGTCGGCGGCTGCCACGGCGACGAGCGCGGGCACCGCGGCGACGAAGGCAGCTCCTGCGTACGGTGTGGGCGCGGATGCCACAACGGGCGCCACCGCCCTGCCCTCGGACCTGCGCTTCGCCTTACTCAACGAGGCTTTCGCGACCGACGGTGCGCTAATCGAGGTTGCTCGCGGCGCTGACTGCGAAACCTGCGTCGAGCTCGTGTTCGTCGCGACCACGGAGGCCAAAGCGGGCGCCTCCTATCCGCGTGTCAGCTTCAAGGTTGGCGCGAACGCGCGGATTGGACTGATTGAACGGCACGTGAGCATTGGCAGCGACGCCAACTTCATCAATTGCGCGGTGGATGTTGAGGTCGCTCGCGACGCGAACGTCCAACACTATCGCGTCCAGCAAACCGGTGTCCGCGCGATCTGGTTCGACACGTTGACGGCGAGACTCGCCGAGAACGCCAAGTACCAGGTCCACACGGTGAATCTTGGCGCCCTCTCCGCTCGTTCAACCGTGCACGTGCAGCTCATCGGTGAGCGCTCGGAAGTTGGCGTGTACAGCGTTTCGGTTGGCGGTAAGAACCAAGTCCATGACACCTTTGCGTTGGTTGAGCACATTGCTCCCAATGCGCGGACTGACCAGAGTTTTCGTGGAATTTCAGGTGGACGCGCGCGCGTTGCATTCAACGGGAAGATTGTCGTGCGCAAGGGCGCTCACGGCACCGATTCCCGCCAGTCCCTGCGCGGCTTGCTCGCAGGCAAGGATTCTGAAATTGACGTTCGTCCGCAGCTGGAGATCTACACGGACGACGTCCGCTGCAACCACGGCGCAACCGCCGGGAAGCTGGACGACAACATGTTGTTTTATTTGCTGTCCCGCGGACTGGATCGCGAGACCGCCCTGCGTCTGCTGAAGTGGGCGTTCCTGGAAGATGTGGTCGCCAAGATTGAGGTGCCCGAGCTGCGGCGGCAGATCGAGCAGAGTCTGGCAGGCCAGTTGAACGAGTCCGCCGCGTTGAACGAGGTGTTCTGATGGCTGCAACCGCCCCACAGGTGGCACACGGTCCGGTACTCGACGTCGAGCGGGTCCGCCGGGACTTCCCCATTTTGGACCGGACGGTGAACGGCCGACCGCTCGTGTATCTCGACAGCGGAGCGTCCTCACAACGGCCAGTCGCAGTGCTGCGCGCCGTCGAGGAGTATGAAACACACTCTCACGCCAACATTCACCGCGGCGTGCATGCACTGAGCCAGGCGGCCACTGAAGCTTTTGAAGGCGCCCGGGAACGCGTGCGGCGTTTCATCAATGCACGCTCGACAAAAGAGATCATCTTCGTGAGGGGTACGACGGAGGCGATTAATCTCGTGGCGCAGTCCTATGCGCGTCCTCGGCTGAAGGCGGGGGATGAGATTATTGTGAGTGCGCTCGAGCACCACGCCAACATCGTTCCCTGGCAGATGGTCTGCGAGCAGACGGGTTGCACACTCAAGGTGGCCCCGATCAACCAGCGCGGCGAGTTCCTGTTCGACGAGTACCTGAAGCTGCTGTCGCCCCGCACCAAGATTGTCGCAGTCGCTCATGTATCCAACGCGCTGGGCACCATTCTGCCCGTGAAGAAGATTGTGGATGCCGCGCATGCTCAGGGTGCCGTCGTGCTGGTCGATGGCGCGCAGGCTGTGCCGCACTCACTTGTCGATGTCCGCGCCCTGGGATGCGATTTCTACGCATTCTCCGGCCACAAACTGTATGGACCGACCGGCATCGGCGTCCTGTATGGCCGCGAAGAGTTGCTGCAGTCGATGCCACCCTGGCAGGGCGGCGGCGACATGATCCTGACGGTGTCGTTCGAGAAAACCACCTACAACGGTCTGCCCGCGAAATTTGAGGCCGGCACACCCAACATCTCCGGCGCAATCGGCCTCGCCGCAGCCATGGACTACGTGGAAAGCCTCGGGATCGATGCGATCGCTGCCCATGAGCATCATTTGGTTGAGCTCGCGACCGCGGAGTTGGAAAAGATTCCCGGCATCCAGATTGTGGGAACCGCCCCGAACAAGGCATCCATCGTGTCATTCACAATGGACGGGGTGCACCCACACGACCTAGGCACGATCCTCGATCATGAGGGTGTCGCGGTTCGTACGGGTCATCACTGCGCAATGCCGCTGATGACATTCCTCGGGTTGCCGGCCACGGTGCGCGCTTCGTTCGCCGTCTACAACACCGAGAAGGATGTGATGAGCCTGGTGGCGGCGCTCGGGAAGGCGCGCGAGGTGTTTGGCTGATGGACCTGAAAGAACTGTATCGCGATGTGATCCTCGATCACAACAAGCGACCCCGCAACTTCGGCAAGCTGGAGCTGTCGGATTCGTACGCCGATGGTCACAACCCGCTGTGCGGCGACCGGCTGACCGTGTTTTTGAAGATGAATGGCGATCGCGTGGAGGACATCCGCTTCGAGGGTAAGGGATGCGCCATCTCCACGGCATCCGCATCGCTCATGACCGAAGCGATCAAGGGCAAGGACAAGGCGGACATCGGCGAGCTGTTTGAGAAGATTCACTCGCTCCTCACCCGGCAGGATGCGGTCGCCGATCCTTCACTGGGCAAATTGGCAGCGCTCTCGGGCGTGCGCGAGTACCCCGCACGTGTGAAATGCGCAAGCCTGTGCTGGCACACCTTGAATGCCGCGCTCGAAAAGGGTGCGGCCACGGTGTCCACGGAGTAAGCAATGCGCAGTCATGAGAACGAGCCATTTGTCGTGAACCGGGAAGTCCCGGCCGTGATCGTACCCGCCGGCGTGGAAGTGAAGTTGAAGCCGGGCCAGGCGGGGTACATCACCCAGGCCCTCGGCGGCAGCTTCACGGTCTACATCGAAGGCAACCTGTTTCGGATCGCGGGCGAGAACGCCGACGCCATCGGCAAGGAGGCTGCCAAGGCACCCGAGCTGCCTCCCAATGCGACCGAGGAGGATGTGAAGCAGTTGGCCTGGGCCCAGATGCGCAGCTGCTTCGATCCCGAGATTCCCATCAACATTGTGGATCTCGGGCTGGTCTACGATTGCAACGTGACCGCGAATCCGGACGGCACGCGCGCCATCGACATCACCATGACTTTGACGGCCCCGGGCTGCGGCATGGGTGAAGTGCTGGTTGAGGACGTCAAGGACAAAGTTCAGCGCATACCAACGGTGAGCACCGCTCGCGTCGAGTTGACGTTCGATCCGCCTTGGAATCAAAGCATGATGACCGAAGCCGCCCGCCTGCAGACGGGGATGTTTTGAGCTCCGACTGGGTCGATGTCGGCCCGGTGGACTCGCTCGAAGATTCAAAATCCCTCACTGCGGATATCGACGGGCTCGTCCTGCTTGTCGTACGCTGTGGCACTGAGTTTTACGCAGTAGAAGACCGTTGCACTCATGACGGCGAACCCCTTGACGGTGCGGAAGTGGAGGCGTGTCAGATCATCTGCCCACGACACGGGGCCCATTTCTGTGCCCGGACGGGAGAGGCTCTCACCCCACCGGCGTACGAACCCCTGCGGACTTTCAAGGTGCGAGTAGATAACGGTCGCATCCTGGTGGAGAACCCTGTGTGAGACGCCTGACGCTCATGCGCCATGCGAACGCACAGTGGAAGGACCCGCAAATCGCCGACTTCGATCGGCCTCTGAACCGTCGTGGCAACTCCGAAGCTGAGGCAATGGGCCGTCGGCTGATGGAATTGAAGCTCATCCCAACGCTCCTGCTCGCCAGCACTGCCCGCCGCGCTGAACAGACCGCCGACATTGTCGCGCGGGAATTAGGCGTTGCGGCTAGAAACAGGCGCAGCGAGGAGTCGCTGTACCTCGCCCCCGCAGCGGACATTCTGCGGGTGGTGCAGACAACCGGTCCGCGGATCCCACACCTGATGATTGTGGGTCACAACCCGGGCATCACCGAAGTTGCCAACCACTTCGCGCCCGCACACGGTATCGAAGACCTCGCCACCGCGGCGGTCTGCACGTTTACGTTTGACGCGCGCAGTTGGGCGGATGTGGAGGCTAGTAATCTGCGGGACTCGCTGAGCGAGTCGCCGCCTGTAAGGATGTTTGCGTTGTGGGCGTAGGCGACAAGAAAACGTACGCCGGGTCGTAAACGGCCTTCAGCACTCCGGGACGTTGACCGCGAGACCGCCCTGCGACGTCTCCTTGTAGATGGTCTGCATATCCAACCCCGTCTGCCGCATCGTCGCGATCACCTGATCCAGCGAAACCTTGTGCGTGCCATCGCCGCGCATGGCCAGGCGCGCGGCGTTGATTGCTTTGACAGATCCCATGGCGTTGCGCTCGATACACGGGATTTGAACGAGGCCGGCAACGGGGTCACAGGTCAGGCCCAGGTTGTGCTCCATTCCGATCTCGGCGGCATTCTCAATCTGCTCGTTTGTGCCATGAAGTGCCGCTACCAATCCTGCGGCGGCCATGGAGCACGCGACTCCGACCTCCCCCATGCAACCCATTTCCGCACCCGAAATTGACGCGTTGCGCTTGTAGAGCATCCCCATCGCTGCAGCGCACAACAAGAAGCGAATGATTCCCGCCTCGTTCGCGCCCTGTTCAAACCGTATGTAGAAATGCAGGACCGCGGGGACTATTCCGGCGGCTCCGTTGGTGGGAGCAGTTACCACGCGACCGCCTGCGGCGTTCTCTTCGTTCACCGCGAGCGCGAATGCGTTCACCCAATCCATGACTTCCAGCGCCGATGAACCTTTGCCCTCGGTCAGTACTCGATACATCTTGGGCGCGCGTCGGCGCACCTTCAGAACACCCGGCAGATGACCCGTCTGTCGAAATCCGCGCTCAACACACGCCTGCATGACCTTCCACAGGTTCAACAAGCCGGCGCGCACCTCCTCTTCCGATCGCCAAGTACGCTCATTCGCAAGCACCAGCTCATACAGCTCGAGCCCATGCTCGCGACACTTCGCCAACAGCTCCGCACCCGAGGTGAAGGGGTACGGCGGAGCCGCGTGTGCGCTGACTTCGCTCGCCTCTGACTCGTTGCCACGAAGGATGAAGCCGCCACCGATGGAGTAGTAATCCTCCTCGCGCAGCACACGGAGATCTTCGGCAAGCGCAGTGAATCGCATGCCGTTGGAATGGCGCGGGAGCGTCTCGTGCCGCATGAAGAGAAGTTGCATCGGCTCGTCGAAGGCAATCTCGTGCTCATTGAGCAGTTTGATGCGACCCGCCGTACGAATTCGCCGCAGGATGGGCTCGATGCTGTCGGGATCGACGGTCTCCGGCTCGGCGCCTTCGAGACCCGCCAATACGGCTCGATCCGTACCGTGACCAATGCCCGTCAGCGCCAGCGAGCCATACAGTCGCACTGCGACCTGGCTCGTGGCCTGGAGCAGACCGTCCCGCTTCAAACCGAGCGCGAACTCCCGCGCGGCGCGCATGGGGCCCATGGTGTGGGAGCTCGACGGGCCGATGCCCACTTTGAAGATGTCAAAAACGCTCAGCGACATGGCAATACCTTTTTCAATCCCGGCCGCGAAGCCGTCGGAGCAGCTTGCGACCGTGCTTATCCGGCCGCTCGTCGGGCCTGGGAGTCAGTCCCGCGGCAATCTTCATGCGAGCGGAAAATTCCTCGCGGCGCTTCTGACTCGCCGCCGTTTCGTCATAACATCGCGCCGCCTCGCTCGCCGGGCCCCGGCGCACCGGAACGGCAGTCACAACGCACTCGAACACAACCGCGCCTCGTGTGAAGGTTACGGTATCGCCGACCTGAACACTGTGTGACGGTTTCACACGCTCGCGGTTGATGTGCACCTTCCCGCCGGCAACCGCATCCGCCGCCAGCGAGCGTGATTTGAACAGTCGGACTCCGAACAGCCAGCGGTCGATCCGCGCCGCGCCCGGTCCGGTTTCGGTGGAAGATTCGCCCATGCCTGAAGAGTATAATTGAACCCATGAATCCAGCTTTCATTGAACGGTTGCGAGCCGATCTCGCGGGTCTGAAGGAACAGGGCCTGTACAAGAGCGAGCGCGTCCTTGCGGGCCCTCAGGGTGGCCTGGTCAGGACGGGCGACCGCGACGTCCTGAACCTCTGTGCGAACAACTATCTCGGGCTTGCGAATCATGCGGCCATGCGCGAGGCGGCACACCGTGCGATAGATCGCTTCGGTTATGGCATGGCGTCGGTTCGGTTCATCTGCGGCACGCAGAATGTGCATAAACAGCTCGAGGAGCGGCTGAGCCGGTTCCTGGGAACCGAGGATACGATCCTCTACTCCTCCTGTTTCGATGCCAACGGCGGTCTGTTTGAGACGCTGCTGGACGAGCAGGATGCCGTGATCTCGGACGCCCTCAATCACGCCAGCATCATCGACGGCATCCGGCTGTGCAAGGCGCAGCGACATCGCTACGCCAACAACGACATGTCCGAGCTCGAAGAGTGTCTCAAAAAGACACAATCTGCCCGGACCCGGCTCATCGCGACTGACGGCGTGTTCTCGATGGACGGCACGATCGCGAATCTGCGAGCCATCTGCGACCTGGCGGATCGCTACGACGCGCTCGTCATGGTCGACGACTCGCACGCGACCGGCTTCATGGGTGCCACCGGCCGTGGAACCCCGGAACACTGCGGTGTCGCTCGTCGAGTCGACATCGTGACCAGCACGCTCGGTAAGGCGCTGGGCGGCGCCAGCGGCGGATTCATCTCTTCCCGCAAGGAAGTCATCGACTGGCTGCGGAATCGATCGCGCCCCTACCTGTTTTCGAACAGCGTCCCGCCCGTCGTCGCGGGTGTCAGTCTGCGGGTGCTCGACCTGCTCGAGAACTCGCCGGAGCTGCGCGCCCAACTGTTCGACAACACCCGCCACTTCCGCAACGGACTCGAAAAAGCGGGTTTCAATCTCAAACCCGGTGAGCATCCCATCATCCCGGTGATGCTGGGTGATGCGACCCTCGCCGGCCGCATGGCCGAGCAACTGTTGCAACGCGGCGTGTATGTCATCGGCTTCTCATTCCCCGTGGTCCCGAAGGGACAAGCGCGCATCCGGACCCAGATGTCAGCTGCGTTGACGCGGGAGCAACTAGATCGAGCGCTGGATGCATTTACGACGGTCGGTAAGGAACTCGGAGTTATTAAGTGAAGGCACTCGTTAAGAAAGAGGCATCTCCCGGCATCTGGTTGGATGACGTACCGGAGCCGAAGGTTGGCCCCAACGACGTGCTGATCGAGATCGCGAAGACGGCAATCTGCGGTACCGACATGCATATCTACAAGTGGGATGCGTGGGCGCAGAAAACCATCCCGGTGCCCATGGCCGTTGGCCATGAATACTGCGGTCGCATCGTCGAGATGGGCTCTGAAGTTCGCGGCCTCGCAATCGGCGATCGTGTCTCCGGTGAAGGTCACATTACGTGTGGCTATTGCCGTAACTGTCGTGCCGGCAGCCGCCACCTGTGCCGCAACACTGTGGGTGTCGGTGTGAACCGCCCTGGCGCGTTCGCCCAATATCTGGCGATTCCCGGCATCAACACTTTCAAGCTGCCGGATTCCATCACCGACGATGTCGCTTCCATTCTGGATCCGTTCGGCAACGCGACCCACACGGCGTTGGCGTTCGACATGGTCGGCGAAGACGTTCTGATCACCGGCGCGGGCCCGATCGGCATCATGGCTGTCTCCATTGCCCGTTTTGTTGGAGCCCGACACGTCGTCATCACTGACGTAAATGATTACCGGCTCGACCTTGCCCGCAAAATGGGCGCCACGCGCGCCATTAATGTCACGCGCGAGTCCCTTGACGACACGATGAAAGAGTTGGGCATGAAGGAAGGCTTCGACGTCGGCCTGGAGATGTCAGGGAATGCCACTGCGTTCCGCGAGATGTTGCGGACGATGCGGCACGGCGGGTCGATTGCCATCCTCGGCATTCCGCCTGAGGAAACCGCCATCGACTGGAATCAGGTGATCTTCAAGGGGTTGACCCTGAAGGGCATCTACGGTCGCGAAATGTTCGAGACCTGGTACAAGATGTCCTCGCTCCTGCAGAGCGGGCTCAACCTGCAGCCCATCATCACCCACCACTTCCCTGTTCAAGAGTACATCCAGGGGTTTGAGACCATGGGGTCGGGGAAGTCGGGGAAGGTCATCCTGGACTGGGCTGCGTTGAGGTAGTCAGGACGTTGGGGCTCGACCTAGCGAAGGAGGGGTGCAACGTCAGCTGCGCGCGCCCCGGCCTCGCAATGAGTACGCGGGGTGGGGTGCGAGGACTGCTGGCTGGGCTCTTCGATCGACTAGTGGATAGGCGCGCAAGCTGACGTTGCACCCCTCCTTCGCTAGGCCGCGCGTGGTATGCGCCTGCCGCTCCACGGGGTTTAGACCGATCCACCGGAGCGGCGAGAACCAACTGACCTCTTAAAGGCGGGTTTACGAGTTAGTCGCGCCTAACGTTACGGGAAGGTGGCGTGGATGTGTAAGGCTCTCGAGCTGGGCGTGCATGCCAATGCTCCGTCCGGCTCGAGAGCCTGAGCCTTACACATCCGCGACGCCGGCTAGAAGCTACTAACTGTTACTGAGCAGAGCAGAAGCAATAAGCGTAAACGTGGTTAGGCTCGGAGAACTTGCTCAGCAGCTCAACCTGCCGAGTCAAAGGATCCAACCGCTGAGCCACCTGCCCCAACGGGTTCAGTGACTTTCCAACAGAGGTAGAAACCAGCGCCTTGACAGCCCGGGTCTTCATCTGGAGCACGAGCTCCTGAGCCCAGGACAACTCCGGCTCCATAAACTCAACTTCATAGTCAGTCAGCTTGGCGCGATGAGCAGCCGCCTTGGTGGCGTCCTCGAAGGACCCCAACCCGTCAACCAACCCCAACCGCTTGGCGTCGACGCCAGCCCACACGCGCCCCTGCGCGATGGAATCAATCTGCTCGCGGGTCTTCTTGCGTCCCGTGGAGACACGCTCCAGAAACACCTCGTAGCCGCGCTCAATCTCAGCCTGCAACAGCGCGCGAGCTTCGGCACCCAGAGGGCGGTCCAGGCGCATCTGCGAAGCCAGGGGATTCGTGCCAACGCCATCGACGTTGACGCCAACCTTGCCGAGCGTCCTATCAACAGTAGGGATAATCGCGAAGATACCGATTGACCCGGTCAGGGTCGCCGGGCTCGCCCAGATCTCATCGGCGGGAGCCGAAATGTAATAGCCCCCTGAAGCGGCCAGGTCGCCCATCGAGACCACCACCGGCTTGCCGGCCGCGCGCAAAGCCTGGATCTCCCGGTAGATATGCTCCGAAGCGAGAACACTCCCACCCGGACTGTCCACCCGCAAAACAACCGCCGCCACATCCTTATCCAACCGCGCCTGCCGAATCAGCCGCGCTGTCGTATCGCCGCCGACGGTACCCGGAGGCTGGTCCCCGTCCAGGATCTCGCCCGAGGCGACAATCACACCGACATGCTTCTTGCCGTCGCCGTGGAGCTTCTTGTCGGCGTGCGCGATACGCACGTAATCCTGCTCGTGAACATTCTGGAACGAACCGTCGGACTCGTCCTGCCCTACGAGATCAATCAGGCGGCGCTCAACATCCTGACGGGACTTCACACCGGTCACGAGGCCGGCCTTCAGTGCGACCTGTGCGGCGTTGCCGCCGGCCGCGGGTACTGTCTTGGAAAGTGTGTTGACGTAAGTCGCGATCGCATCGGAAGGCAGCTTCCGCGCGCGCGTCATCGTTGTCTGATAGTTGGTCCACAGCGCGTTGAGGTAAGCGAGGCTCTCCTCCTTGTCCTCAGGCGACATGTCAGTCCGGGTGTAGGCCTCGACGGCGCTCTTGAACGCACCCACGCGGAAGACATTGACGTCGACACCGAGCTTGTCGAGCGCTTCCTTGAAGAACATGCGGTAGCGACCGTACCCGTCGAGGAGTACGAAGCCGAGCGGATCGAGATAGATCTCATCGGCCTGGGCGGCTATGTAGTAACGCTCCTGGGTGAGCTGGGTACCGAAGGCCACGACCTTCTTGCCCGTGGCGCGGAATTCCCGGATGGCCTTGGCGAATTCCTCCAGCGTGGGCTGCCCCGCACCGTCGAACTTCTCGAGATCGATCGCCAGCACGGCGATACGCTTGTCTTTGGCAGCGTACCGGATCGAGTCGACCACATCCCACAGAAGGGTTTCGGGTCGGCCCTGTCCGCGGGCTTCCTCGAAGGCGCGCCCCAGCGGATCGCCCGACATCTGCTCGACCAGCTGGCCCTCAGGCGCGACCAGCAGTGCGGCTTTCGAAGGAACCGTGGGCAGCGAAACGCGCAGCGCGCCGAACACGAACCCGAAGACCACGAGCAGCGTGATCAGGTGCAGGAACTTGCGCAGCACATCGAGGCCGCGCCACAGCCCCCACAGAATCGCCCGGACTATTTGCAAGATACGGCCTCCGGCCGGACAGTCCGCAGGCTAGATCTTCTCTTCGATTCTCGCGGCCTTACCCGACAGGTCACGGAGGTAGTACAGCTTGGCGCGACGGACGCTGCCGCGGCGCTTGATCGAAATGTCGCTGATCGACGGGCTGTACGTCTGGAAGACGCGCTCGACGCCTTCGCCGTGCGAAATCTTACGCACCGTGAACGACGAGTTCAGACCGCGATTGCTGATTGCAATCACGACGCCTTCGTAGGCCTGAACGCGCTCGCGGTCGCCTTCAACGACCTTCACCTGCACGACCACGGTATCGCCGGGCTTGAAGTCCGGGACCTCGCGGGTCATGCGTGCTTTTTCCAGTTCCTGGGTAATCTTGCTCATGTTCGTCATCCTCGAGTACACCGCTCATGCGGTGAACAATCAACTGCGCTTCACCGCCCGAGCGGTGAGAAATTCATTCAGTAGCCTGCTCGCCTCGGGCGCGAGAGGGTTCGCTGCAATCAGGTCCGGCCTGCGCAACCACGTGCGCTCGACAGCCTGCTTCAGTCGCCAGCGGCGGATGTCGGCATGGTTGCCCGACAATAACACCGGCGGCACCGCCAGCCCTGCAAATACTTCCGGTCGCGTGTAGTGCGGCCAGTCGAGCAAGCCTGTGGCGAACGACTCTTCGATGCTCGAACGCTCATCACCCAACGCACCCGGCAGCAATCGCGCCACCGCGTCAATCACCACCAGCGCCGGCAGCTCGCCGCCGGACAGCACATAGTCACCGAGCGACAGCTCGCGATCGATGCCCAGCGCCAGCGCGCGCTCATCCAAACCTTCATACCGTCCCGCAACCAGTGCGAACCCGGGCAACGCGGCCAACTGCTCCGCTTGCCGCTGTCCGAAGGGCTCACCCTGCGCTGACAGATAAATTCTCGGGCTGCCCTGCGGCAACCTGCCCCGCGCCGCCTCGATCGCCGCCAGCATGGGCTCGGGTTTGAGCACCATTCCAGGGCCACCGCCATACGGCCGGTCATCCACCGTGCGATGGAGGTCGGTTGTATGCGCGCGCGGATCTTCAGTTCCTACGCTCAACAGACCGCGCTCGACCGCCCGGCCCACGATGCCGAACTTCAGCGCCCCGCTGATCATCTCGGGAAACAGCGTCACGACCTCAATTTGCACGGTCGTACCCCTATTCCAGATTCAGCGGCCAATCCACCAGGATCAGTCCGGCGTCCACCTCAACCTTACGCAGATACTCCGGGGTGGCGAGCACCCAGTGCTCCCGCCCTTCCGCATCCTTCACCACCATCACCGGGCCCGTCGGCGCGTCAACAAACTGCGCGACATGACCCATCTCAACACCTTCCAGGTTCCGCACCGCGAGGCCTACCAGGTCAGCGCGATAGTGTTGGCGCTTCCCGGGCGGCGGCAGGTCGGCACGCTGCACCTCGATCACGGCGCCCGTCAGAAGTGCCGCGGCATCGCGATCCTCAACTCCATCCAACCGCGCGATCAACCGGTCACCCTGCGGCTGCCCTTCGACCAACTTACGCGTTACACGCTCGCCGGAGCCAATTCGTAATACCCATTGTGGGTACTCGAGTAGGCCTTCGGGTGGATCGGTGTAAGAGTCAACATGCATCCAGCCCTTGACGCCGAAGGGGGCGCCAATGCGACCGAGCTCGACCCAGCGTGCGGTCAGGCCGTGGCCTGCTTCCGATATGACGCAACGAGCGAGCGCACTCGATCGGACTGCTGCGCGCCCTTGCTCACCCAATAATCAATTCGCGGCAGATCCAGCTTCATCTTCACCTCGCTGCGACGTGCGATGGGATTGAAATATCCCACGTGCTCGAGGCTGAGGCCGCCCTGCCGCTTACGGCTGTCGGTCACTACCACGTGGTAGAAAGGCTGGTTGCGCGCCCCGCGCCGCGTCAGGCGAATGGTTACCATGGTCAAGTTCTCTCGTTCGGTACAGGGCCGGCTCTCGTTCGGTACAGTCCGGGTTGGACCCGGCCCAAAAAGAGCGCGGATTCTACGTGCCTTTTGTGTCTACTGAAAGGCCCTCGTGTCTTATTTTCAGTGGCTTAGGCGAACTGGTCGGATGGCGGCCCGTGGCAGGCCATCACGGGCCGCGGCGATCCAAAACACAGCCCATCCTACCGCCCCGGGAAGCCCTGCGGGGGTCCGCCCCCACCGCCGCCCTTCAGGGCACTCATCAGCTGGCGCAGCTTGCCGCCCTTCATGCTCTTCATCACCCGCTGCATCTCCATGAACTGCTTCAGCAGCCGGTTCACGTCCTGCACCTGGGTCCCCGAACCTCCCGCAATGCGGCGACGGCGGGATCCATCGATGATCCCCGGATTGCGGCGTTCCTTGCGGGTCATGGAATTGATGATGGCAATCTGCCGCCTCAGATCACGGTCGCCCTGCTCGGCATTGATGGCGCCCGCCTTCTGGGTCGCCGCGGCCGGCAGCTTGTCCATGAGGGCGCCCACGCCCCCCATCTTTTGCAGTTGCTCGAGCTGACTCTTGAGGTCGACCATGTCGAAGCCCTTCCCTTTGACGACCTTGCGCGCAAGCCGCTCGGCCTCCTGGGTATCGACCTGCCGATGTACCTGCTCGACCAGGCTGACGACATCGCCCATGCCCAGAATGCGCGAAGCCATGCGCTCGGGGTCGAATGGCTCCAGTGCCTCGGTCTTTTCACCGACGCCGATAAACACGATCGGCTTACCAGTGATTTGACGTACCGATAGCGCACCACCACCGCGAGCGTCGCCGTCGGCCTTCGTCAATATGACGCCGGTCAGATCCAGCGCCGCACCGAAAGCGCGGGCTGCGTTTACAGCGTCCTGACCCGCCATGGCGTCAACAACAAAGAGTCGCTCGGCAGATCCCACCGCAGAATCGAT
>JAXDQF010000092.1:0-20567 GCA_034668025.1 Gammaproteobacteria bacterium
CTCGAACGCAAAGTTGCCCGATGATCTTTTCGCCGAGGAATTCAACACGGCGAGCTCAATGGGCCTATCCCTTTCGCTGTTTTCGTTCGAAGACCTGGCGGCGGGGACGTTTCGCGCCAGACCGGCACTCGCGGCGGGGGAGCAGGTCCTGTACCGCGGCTGGATGCTGGCCGCGGACCGCTATCCCACACTGGCGAGCGCCATTCGTGCCCAGTGCGCGTGCCCTTTCACCAGGCCTGACCAGTACACGCTCTGCCATCATCTCCCGCAGTGGTATCCAATACTCGCCGAGTGGACGCCCCCGACCAAAGTGCTCGCGCCCGGCGACGACTTTGCGACCGCGCTGCGCGACACGGGCTGGCCCGGATTTTTCGTGAAGGACTTTGTTAAATCACTCACGACGACGCGCGGCTCACTGGCTGATACACCCGAAGAGATTGCGGCCATCGTGTCCCAGATCGAGCGCTATCGAGGTGGCATCGAGGGCGGTGTCTGCATCAGACGTCGTGAGGAATTCGTGGAGGGCACAGAGCAAAGGTTCTTTGTGCTGAACGGCAAGCCGTTCGGCGGAAGTGACGACGCTATTCCTGAGGCCGTATCGGCTGCGGCACAACGGATTGGGAGTCCGTTCTTTTCTGTGGACGTCGCGGAGCGAAGCGATGGCGCTCTGCGGATAGTGGAGATCGGCGACGGCCAGGTTTCCGACCGCAAGCACTGGCCGGCAGAGCGGTTCGTAAGGATGCTGGCGAGCGTTTAGCCGCCCGGAAGCATTCGACTGAATACGCCGTCCTTCCTCACTGCATGATTGAGGGCGGCAATCAGATGTAACGCGATGAGAGCCACAAACACGTACGAGGTTATGACGTGAGTGGTGTTGAACACGGCGTAGAGCGCGTGGTTGTCAGGCCCCCACGCCGGGATCTTCACCGAGTTGAAGAAATTCACTCCCCACTTGCTGAAGTTGGAGGCGACATAACCCGAGAGCGGCATCAGGATCATGCACACGTACAGGCCGAAGTGGCTGACCTGCGCCACAGCACGCTCCCAACCCGGCACGAACGTGGGCAGACCCGGGGCCCGATGAGTCACTCGCCAGAGGAGGCGAATCAGGATCACCACGCCCAGGATGATGCCCGTGGACTTGTGGAAGTTCACGACGACGGAGCGCGCAGGTGTGTTGCGCGGAACGCTGTCGAGATACCAGCCAAAGACGATCTGTCCGAAGATCAACAGTGCCGTGAGCCAGTGCAGGAAAATGGCTGTTCGCGTATAGCGCATCGAGTAACGACCTCGTCGGGTAAAGCCACCGCATCCTGCAGCAAAATCCATCCATCTGACGGATCTTCGCAGCTCTCGCCCGGGAAATCATCCCGCAGCTTTTGGCGCGCGTTGGTCGACGTGGCTGAAGTCAACAGGCAGGAGGCTCGTTCCAGCCCGGATTGGAGTTACCTCGCTTGCGCTCATTTTCGCGCCCCGGCGGCAAGCGCCGCAGCGGCCGCCAGTTTGTGTTTGGCCTGCCAGGGTGGACCGATCGATCGACCCATTGCCTGCAGGAAAGATTCGACATCCTCGAGGCCGAGCGCCACCGCTGCGTCTTGAAACACGCGCTCGCGGTCGTACCAATGCACGGACCAGCCGCGCGCCTCGGCTGCAGTGGCCAGGGCTTCGCGATACATGACTGAGTCAGCGACATTCGCGGCGCGAGTGTCGGCGATTCGCTCTTCGGTAGTCGGTGGAAGCTTGGGGCACAGGCGGATTGCGATGCTCGCGATCGGCACGGGCACTGCCGCGGCCAGCGACTCCAGGCTCTCTCGCGCGCCGCGCGCCGCGGCCTCGTGCACGCGCTTGACGAGCGCCACGGCGTCGGGAAGCGAAATCTTCCGCGCCCACGAGCTGTTTACGTAACGGCCCACCGCCCACGATCCTTCGTGGTGATACGGGTGCGTCGGCAGGCCGTGGGTGAGGTCGATGCGTCGTCGATCGAGGAACTCGCCGCCAATCGCGACGGTGACGAGCTCTGCCGAGTTGCCGTGCTCGGCGACGCCTACGGTCGCCTGATCCTTCACGCGCGCTTTCGCCAAGATGCTCCTCCTTCAGTGGGTGCATGTCCGTACTAACGATCTGCAGCCTTCATACCTTGATCCACAACGGACTCTTCCAGGCCACCAGCGCCTCCAGGAAGACGGTCAATCTCAATGGCAGGAATTTCCGACTCGAGTAGACCGCGAATACCGGGATATGCGGTGAAGCCCACTTCGGCAACAGCCGTATGAGTGCACCGCTCGCGAGTGCTTCGTCACAGTAGGTTGACGGCAGTAGTCCGATCCCGTGACCCCGGAACACGAAGGTGCTGACCGAATTGAAGTCGCGACTCGATATCGGCCCCGAGACATGGATGCGCGCTTTTTTTCGACCGTTGACCAGGTCCCAGTCCGTCTCATTGTTCCTGGCGTTGAGCATCACACAGTCGTGCAGCGCTAGGTCCGCAGGCTCGACAGGAAGCTTGCGGCCTTTCAGGTATTGCGGGGCCGCCACAACATAGCGGGTGCTCTTGCCGATGCGGGTGGCGACCACGCTCGAGTCCTGCAAATCTCCGAAGCGGATCGCGACGTCAATGTTTTCCGCAACCAGATCGAGGAAGAGGTTCGTGATGGAGAGCTCGACCCGGATCCGCGGCCGGGTCTTCAGGAAACCCGAGACGAAGTCCAGGAAGGGTTCCTGACCCAGAATGACCGGAACGGAAATCCTCAACAGACCTTCGGGTGTCTTCTGTCCGAGAGCCAGAACCCGCTCAGCCTCTTCCAGGAGAGTCAGCGGCTCCCGGCACTGATTGAAGTACTCACGTCCCTGGGCAGTCAGAGTCACCTGTCGCGTCGTGCGCCGCAGGAGCGACACGCCGAGCTTCGATTCCAGCACTGACAACCGCCGGCTCACTGTCGAGATCGGCATACCCAACGAGCGGGCGGCCCGGCTGATGCTCTCGAACTCGGCCACTTTGACGAATATCAGAACGCTGTCGAGGTCCGCCATACCAGGTCACTTTGCCATTTATGGAAATCAGATTCCAGAGTTTCTCATCTAATCAATCACCGTGCGCGGCCCGACAATTCCTTCCACCACGGGGTGATTGGAACCCCGGAACTGACAGACACACTCGAAGGTGGGAAATTCATATGACTACGAAGCAGAAGACAATCATTGTGACGGGCGCCTCGCAGGGAATTGGTGCCGCGGTGGCTAACCTGTTCCTCGATCGCGGCTACAACGTGGTCGGTAACTCACGCAAAATCAGCCATAAGAATGAGCTGCAGCGCTCGGACAGGCTGGCCTTGGTGGACGGCGACATCGGTCTGGCCTCGACGGCCGAGATGATAGTTGGTGCCGCGATAGAGCGGTTCGGCTCGGTCGATGCGTTGGTGAACAACGCCGGAATTTTCTTTGCGAAGCCGTTCACCGACTACACACCCGAGGACTTCCAGGCGTTGTCGTCCACCAACCTGGAGGGCTTCATCTATACGACTCAGTTGGCCGTGAAGCAGATGCTCTCGCAAAAAAGCGGCGGCAGCGTGGTGAGCATCACAACTTCCATCGTCGATCACCCGCTTGCGGCGTTCACCGCATCCGTCCCGATGATCACCAAGGGCGGCATCAACGCGATTTCCCGCAGCCTCGCGATGGAATATGCGCCGCAGGCCATTCGTGTGAACGTGGTGGCTCCAGGGATTGTGGATACTCCGTTGCACAAGAACAATCCCAAGGATTTCCTACGCACACTGTCACCTCTTGGGCAGATCGCGGCCGCTAAGGACATCGCAGAGGCCGTGTTCTATCTTACCGAGGCGAGCCAGGTCACCGGCGAGGTGTTGCACGTTGACGGCGGCGCTCATCTGGGACGGTGGTGATCTAATGTCCACGAAGACAACGAATGCTGGTGCCGAACAACGGCTGAAAGACCTTGGCATAGTCCTGCCTCGTCCGCCAACCCCGCTCGGCGCCTACGTTGAAGCGGTACAGACCGGGAACTTGCTTTTCTTGAGTGGCACGCTGCCAGTGGAGGGAGGAGTTCCCAAATTCTTGGGACGCATTGGAGGTGAGTTGAGCGTCGAAGACGGACGGCGCGCGACTCGTCTGGCCGCGTTGAACGCTCTCGCGCTCGCCAAGGCCCATTTGGGGTCGCTGGACAGGGTGACGCGTGTAGTCCGTCTCGGGATTTCACTCGTCACCACTCCAGAGTTTCGTGAGCATCCGAAGGTCGCGGACGCCGCATCCGAATTAATGCTCAGTATATTCGGAGCTGACAAAACATCGACTCGCCTTGTCTTTGGCATGGCGAGCCTCCCGGTAGGCGTGTGTGTTGTGCTAGAGAGCATCTTCGAAGTGGGTAGCTGAGGGGGTTGTTGGGGACACTCGAGGGTCTTGCGCGCTGGTTTGCGGTGAATTGGGACGCGCAGAGTAGGCCCGCGACGCCCTTTGCTGTATCGGCAAGATTGCCAAGCTTGATATCATAATTGCCATGCGTATCAACATCCTCGTTCTCAACGGCGTGTTCGACACCGGCCTGACCGCGGTACTCGACGCCTTTGGCGTGGCCAACGCGCTGGCGGAGATGACCGGCATTTCCTCTTTGCGCTTTCAGACGAAGGTGGTCGGTCTGCGCAAGAGCATCACCACGGCGCACGGCCTGAACGTGCCGGTGATCGCGGCGGCACGGGCGCAGACACCGGACGCGGTGGTGATGCCTGCCATCATGCACATGAGGCCGGAGCCGCTGGTGCAGGCACTGGCCAGCAGCGAGGTGCGCGAAGCCGGCGCGCTGCTGCGCAAATGGTCCGGGCGCGGCGCGCTAACTGCGACCGCCTGCGTTGGCACCTTCGTGTTAGCGGAGTCATCTCTGCTTGACGGCGAGGAGGCCACCACCACTTGGTGGCTGTCGCCGCTATTCCGGCAGCGTTATCCGCGAGTGCGGTTGGACGAGTCACGCATCCTCGTGCAATCCAACACCATGTTGACCGCCGGCGCGGCGCTGAGCCACCTCGACTTGGCGCTGACCCTGATCCGGCGCGCCAGTCCAGAGCTGGCCAACCTAACCGCACGGTACCTGGTGGTGGACGTGCGCACTTCGCAATCGGTCTACTCGGTCTCAAACCATCTGGCCCATGCCGATCCGCTGATACAACGGTTCGAGCGTTGGGCGCGCGGGCGCCTGGCTGAAGGCTTCTCGCTCGATCAGGCCGCGGAGGCGCTGGGTACCAGTAAGCGCACCTTGGCGCGGCGGATGCAGCGCGTGCTGGGCAAGTCGCCGCTAGCCTTCTTCCAGGATTTGCGGGTAGAGCGCGCGGTGCACCTTCTCAAGACCAGCCAGGCCAGCGTCGACCAGATTGGCGCAGCAGTCGGCTATGCCGAGGGCGTGAGTCTGCGAGCGCTGCTGCGCAGGAGGTTGGGCCGCAGCGTGCGCGATATCCGCCGCAGCGTGTAAGGCCGCGATTTCCCGGCCGCGTGGGGCTGACCGCAAAGTTGCGCAGCGTGCAGTCACCATGGAACCTTGCGGCCCAGGTAGTCCAGATACTGTAGTCCGCCCTTGCCTCGTCCGAGCTGGTAGCTCTCGTACCCTTATCCTTCATGAACGGCATCGGGTACGACCCGAATGAAACTGCGACGTCAGCGATGTGTATTTTCCCGTTACCCGTGCGCACCGATCCGATCACGGTGTCGCAGATGTGGCATCCGAGGATGGACGCAGATCCCGCTCACCGATGGCTGCGCGGCGTGGTCCTGTCAGCGTGCAAGGTGAGAGGTGCACCGCGTACGTAGTCATGCCCGCGTCCCTGCTGCCGCTGTAAGCGGGCGGCGTCTCAAGCTGTCTCTTCTGCGAGCTCCTTGCGGATCTGCTGCAGCTCCTGGCGGCGCTTCTTGTCTACTTTGGGATAGGTCATCTCCAGTGACGCTAACGTATCGACGATGATTTGCGACACGATGAGCCGTGTGTTTCTTTTGTCGTCGGCGGGGACTATGTACCACGGAGCGTTCCGCGTGCTCGTAGCACTCAGGCATTCCTGATAAGCATGCATGTACTGCTTCCAGAAGGCTCTCTCCTCAACGTCAGCCTGGCTGAACTTCCAGTTCTTGTCGGGCTCGTCGATCCGTTCCAGAAAGCGTTGCCGTTGTTCCTCGGCCGACAGGTGCAGAAAGAATTTGATGATCACTGTTCCGTTGCGATGCAGGTGTTCTTCCAGGTCTACGATCGAGCGGTACCGGTCCTGCCAGACGGTCTGCGATTCGAGCGACTCGGGCGGCAAGCCTTCGCTGTTGAGAATGTCGGGGTGCACCCGAACGATGAGGACCTCTTCATAGTACGAGCGGTTGAAGATGCCAATCTGGCCGCGTTCCGGCAGAACCTGGGTCGTGCGCCATAGAAAATCATGCTCCAGCTCAGCTGGGCTCGGATGTTTGAAGCTGTAGACGTTGCACCCTTGAGGATTGACCCCGGACATCACGTGGGAAATGGCTCCGTCTTTGCCTGCCGCGTCCATCGCCTGGAAAATGATCAGCAGGGAATAGCGGTTGTAGGCGTAGAGCAACTGTTGCAGTGAGGACAGTCGCTCAACGTGCGATTGCAGGAGTTTGCGGTAGTCTCGTTTCGACCCGTATACGGGCTCCACAATGGTGGGCCACTTGGCGAGCTTCACTTTTTTCCGCGGCCGAACGCGGAAATCCTCGGAATTGATCTTCATTCGGGTTCTCCCGCGATTGGACTGGACGTGATCGTAGCCTCTAATTACAGCCAATCGGGTGTCGATGAGTCAATGTTGACCGTCGAGTCGTTGCCTGACAGGTGCCACGACCGCGTCACCCGCTGTCATTACGGGAAAGCCGTAGACGCGGCGGCCAACAGCTTGGCGCCCCGTACTGCGCGGGGAACGCGCTGCTTGAAATCGGCCGGTTTGACGACCAGCACGTCGCAAGTGAGCGAGTCGAGCACTCGTTCCGCCGTGTTGCCGATGAAAAGCCCCTTCAATCCCGAACGTGAGACGGCCCCCATCACCACAATTGAGCCGTGGATCCGGCGGGCAGTTTGTTCAATCGCGTTGATCGGATGCTGATCGACGAGATGGCGGCGACCGCGCGGTATCTCCGTCGATTCCAGCGCTCCATCCAGTATCTTCCGGGCATTCCGGGCCGTTTGCGCCATCAGCCGTGGCAGCGACCGTGCGCCGGCCATGTTCGCCGGCCAGATGGACGGCGGAGCGGCCATGTAGGCGTGTACCGCGTGCAGGGTGCCGTGCAAGGCGTCGGTGATACTGGTGGCGGCGCTCAGGATTTCGTTGTCCAGCGCAGCCGGCTTTGCGCGCGTGTGAGTTGGATCCACGGCGGCCAGAACCACTGGTTGTTTGTACGGCGCCTTTGTCTTTACGAGCAACACCGGCGTCGCGCTCAGGCGCAACAGCTCCCAGTCTGTAAGGTGCAGCATTCCCGCGGCGAGGTGCGTGCCCGCATGCAGGTCAGCCACGATGAGATCCGCCTTCATCTGCTTCGCATGGCGGATGACCGCTTCGTAGCCTGGGAAATCCCAACTGGCACTCACCGACACAGCAATGGCACGCCGCTGCAGGCTTTTTGCCATCGCTTGCAACTGAGCCAGGCAACGCTGTTGGATTTCCCGCTCCAAGTCGGCGAGACTGCCATTCGTGTAGGCGTCGAAATATAGCGGCGTGACGATTGCGTGGAAAAGCTCGATGCTGGCTCCCAACGCTTGCGCCAGTTGTCCGGCCTTGACGACTGCTGGAGACGCCTCGCCCTGCAGATTCTTGACGGCGACCAGTATTCGACGAACAGGTTGCATGACACGGTTCCTCAGGAGTGAAATATGGCGTGGTGGTGGCTGCTCATGACTCGCACCTGTAATACGGGGTGGGCTCACTATAGCCAGTCGGCTTTTTAACTCTGTACGTATTTGCCGAGGTGAGAACAACACGACGCTGGTCACCCTCATCCTGCCGTGAAGCCCAACCCTAGCCGTAGAACCCAACCGGTATCTTTCGGGCCAGATATTCATCCACCTGCTGTTCCGCTGCCAGCCAGTCCTCCAACTCCTGACCTGGAGTAAAGCCGCGCCTGGCGCAGCGCGCATATGCTGCGTCGCGGATCATAGCGTCGCGCGATTTCGACAGGTTCAGGTTGTCGAGCAGCGAGCTCGACCCATAGCGCCTCGGCTGCGCGGCGTTGCGGGACACTGTGATCGTTTCGAGCGAGTCCATGATGAGACCAGTCGGTTGCCGGCAGGATTGCTGAAGCGCATTGTCGCTGGCCGGTGCGCGGCCATTCCATTGTGGAAAATGCGGATTGGAGGCACTCAGGCACATATGTAGATTCGCGGATGCCCCGGGCCGCCCACGCGCATAGTCTGTTGCAGACACCTTCCACCAACCGTTCCAATCGGGAGCACAATAATGAACGTGGATATGATCTGTCGCCGTGACGTCGTCACGGTGGATCCCGCCGCGGATCTGGT
Source organism: Gammaproteobacteria bacterium (assembly GCA_034668025.1). Taxonomy (GTDB): domain Bacteria; phylum Pseudomonadota; class Gammaproteobacteria; order Steroidobacterales; family Steroidobacteraceae; genus 13-2-20CM-66-19. The sequence goes on from JAXDQF010000092.1 coordinate 8,510, forward strand.
GGAAGCAGCGCATCTGATGCGGCAGCGCCACGTTGGGTCGTTGGTGGTGGTGTCAGCCGGTGAGACTTCGCCTGATTTGAAAATCATGGGCATGCTCACCGATCGCGACATTGTCACCGCGGTACTGGCCAAGGACGCGGATATCCACCAACTCCGCGTGGGTGATGTCATGACGCGCAACCCGCTGAAGGTAAGCGAGTTCAGCGCGCTGGAGGCCACTTTGAAGCACATGCGGGAAGTGGGCGTCAGGCGGGTGCCTGTCATAGGGACACGCGATCAGCTCGTGGGCATCTTATCGCTCGACGATGTTCTGGAATGTCTTGCCGATCAGCTCATGGATGTGGCACGCGCGGTTCGCATGGAACAAAAGGTGGAACGCACCGCTCGACCGTAGTGTGTTTTGGTGCAGCGCCTGCTGGAGTCTCGAACATGAAACGTATCACAACCCTCGTAGCCTGCTGGACTGCGCTGCTATTGCCCCTCGTGGCACTCGCGTATTCGAATTCGCGCCAGGAGTTGCTCGCGGCAGTGCGAGCCAAGCCGAACCTGGATCATGGCGCGGAGTTGTTTCGCAATTGCGCCGTCTGTCACGGCTCCGAGGGAGGCGGCACAGCCGATGGAGGTGTGGCGCGGATAGCCGGCCAACACATCTCAGTTATCGCCAAACAGTTGGTGGATTACCGCCACGATCGGCGTTGGGATATGCGCATGGAGCACTTTTCCGATAACCATCACCTCGTCGATGCGCAGGCTATTGCCGACGTGGCCGGTTACATCAATCATCTGGCCGTTGAAGTGCCGCCTGGCGTGGGCGATGGCGAACTGGTCGAACATGGCGCCGAAATCTACGCCCAGCGTTGTCAGTCCTGCCACGGACGCTCCGCCGACGGTGACCAGAAGGCGATGATTCCCAGAATCGCCGGACAGCATTACGAGTATCTGCAGCGACAGATCTACGATGCGATTGATGGGCGGCGTCCCAATTTCTCAACGACGCACGTGAGACTGCTGGCCCGGCTGGAGCGCGATGACATCGTCGGGTTGGCGGACTATCTGTCGCGGTTGTCACAACCGCCCGCGGTGGATGAAAATGCGAGAACAGCGGCGCGTTGAGGCGCGAGCGGCGCCGCGTTAGGCGGCGGACGCGGATGGCGGGCCGCGGAGCCGTGACGCCCCGGCCAGTGTGGCTCGGGCGCGAGTTAAAGCCTCAGGCGGCCGTCTCGGTACCGCCCTTCAGGTCGAGGACCATCCGAACGAGTTGCGCCAGTGAGGAAGCACCCATTTTTTCCATGACCCGCGCCCGATGGATCTCCACTGTGCGCTGGCTGACACCGAGGTCGGCCGCCATGATCTTGTTGGGTTTTCCGCTCGTCACGAGATCGAGGACTTCGCGCTCGCGCGCAGTCAGGGATTCCATACGCTCCTTGATGCGCGCACGCTCGCGCAACTCGGCCCGTCCGGTCTGATCCTTAGCCAGCGCACGTTGAATGCGGTCAATCAGGTCCTGGTCCCGAAACGGCTTCTGCAGAAAATCGAACGCTCCCTGTTGCATGGCCTCCACGGCCATCGGGACGTCGCCGTGTCCGGTGATGAAGATGACGGGGATAATGGCGCCGCGCATGTTGAGCTGCTGCTGCAGCTCGAGCCCGCTCATCCCGGGCATGCGAACGTCCAGGATCAGACATCCCGGCTGCTGAGGATCGTAGGTCGCGAGGAATTCATGTGCCGAGGGCACGGTGGCGGCGGCCAAGCCAACGGATTTCAGCAACAAGCGCAGTGCGTTGCGGACGGCGTCATCATCGTCCACGATGTAAACGGTAGGTGCTCGTTCTTTCATCGTCAGTTCGTCCGTGTCGAAGGTAGCTTCACGACAAAGCAGGCGCCTTTGGGCTGGTTCGGGCGGTACTCCAGCGCGCCGCCGTGCGTATGCACAATGGTGCGACTGATGGGAAGCCCGAGTCCAGTCCCCGCCGGTTTGGTGGAACAGAATGGGTCAAAAATCCGGTGTTTGAGAACCTCTTCCACCCCAGGTCCGTTGTCGCAAACAGAGACTTCCACATCTGCGTCCGGGGTGGCTCTGGTGCGCACCACCAGCTCCCGTGCATCCAACTGACCGAGCGCCAGTGCTTCGAGCGCATTGCGAACCAGATTCAGCACGACCTGCTGGATTCGTGCGCGGTCGATGTTGATTGCCGGGAGGTCAGGGGCCAGTTCCTGCCGATACTGTACGCCGTGCGCCTTTGCGTCGCTTTGGATGAGATCGGTGAGCTCTTCGATGACCGAATTGATATCGGCCGGCGCACGCGCCAATTCTTCGGTTCGCGCAAGATTGCGCAGTTTCCGGATGATGTCGCCGGCGCGCACCGCCTGCTCGGCGATCTGCCTGAGCGCCGTCTGCACTTCGTCGATTTCAGGATCGGGCAGGCCCAGCAGCCGGTCGCACGCATGAGCGTAAGTGGCAATCGCCGCCAGCGGCTGATTCAGCTCATGGGCAATGCCGGAAGCCATTTCACCGATGGTGGCGAGGCGCGACACGTGCATCAGCCGCTCCTGCAGCCGATGTGATTCTTCTTCTGCGCGCTGGTTGGCCGTATTGTCGTGAATGATGCCGACGAAACGGGGGGGAGCCGCGCCGGGAACCGCCCCGACCGACAGAAGACCCGGAAAAGTGCTGCCGTCCTTGCGCCTGGCAGTGACCTCGCGCCCGGTCCCGATAATGTGGGGGACGCGGGTTGCTACATAACGTTGGAGGTGGCCGTCGTGGGCAACGCTGTCTTTCTCGTCCATGAGGATGCTCACATTCTGGCCGATCGCGTCTTCGGCTGCGTAGGCGAAGAGCCGTTCGGCCGAGCGATTGAAGCTTTGAATCGTTCCCCGGTGATCGATGACGACCACACCGTCGACTGCGGCATCCAATAGCGCTTGCAGCTCTTGCGAAGACTTCGTTTCTGTCACCATTGGATGGTCGGGTCTACATTAGTCGGCTGATTGTTGCCTGGAACGCAGTTGCGGATCTGTACGTAAATACCGAATCCGGATAGGCAATCGCGCGGATTTCATCGCGTTGCCGTCCCCTGCACCATAGGCATTGTAAGCCAAGCGTGCCCGAGGGGACCGAACATGGAAAAGCTGACCTGCATCCTGGTTGTGGCCAGTCGGACTGCCACCGATCGGATCCTCCTCGAGAAAGCTGTGTCACTGGCGCGCAATGTCGGTGCGCAGATTTACCTGTTCTCCTGCGACGCGGAACTCGCTCGACGTCTGCGCCACTCATATCCCCACTGATACTCGTTCAGCGTAGCGACCATGGTTTGCCCGCCACCGACGATCCCAGCCGCACCGATTGCGCTGCGACTGCCGATTCCGAACTCGACCTGCCACCTTCGGTTGCAGGAAGCCGCGCAATGAAACAACCGATGGTGGTGTGATTAAATGTCAGAGCCGCGATGCGTGATGGCATCTGCGACCGTTGATTCGCAGCGCTGGCAGCATGCAATGCGCTGGAAGATTGCGATGTTGATGTGCGCCAAGCTCGCATTGCTCACCTTGCTGTGGGCGTTGTTTTTCTCGCCGTCGCATCGCATTGCGGTCGATTCCGACGCGACGAGCGACCGTTTCGGAGTCGCAGACGCGCGAGCTCACCGTCCTTCTGGCGGCGCGTCCATTGCAACACACTCTCAGCCGGAGAACTAAGCGTGACCGATTTCGCCGTAGTAGACCTTTCGCGTCTGCAATTCGCGTTGACCGCCCTGTATCACTTTCTCTTCGTTCCGCTGACACTGGGTTTGTCCATGATCCTGGTGATCATGGAGTCCGTGTACGTCATGACCGGGCGTGAAATCTGGAAGCAGATGACCCGCTTCTGGGGCCTGCTGTTCGGCATCAATTTCGCGATGGGAGTCGCCACTGGAATTACGATGGAGTTCCAGTTCGGCACGAACTGGGCTTACTACTCGCACTATGTGGGCGATGTATTCGGTGCGCCGTTGGCCATCGAAGGCCTGATGGCATTCTTCCTCGAATCCACCTTCGTCGGGCTGTTCTTCTTTGGTTGGGACCGGCTCTCGCGACTCGGGCATCTGATCGTTACGTTCCTCGTGGCGTTGGGCTCCAGCTTCTCGGCATTGTGGATCCTGATCGCCAACGCCTGGATGCAGAATCCAACCGGCGCCCGATTCAACTTCCAGACCATGCGCATGGAGCTCGAGTCGTTCGCCGATGTCGTCTTCAACCCGGTTGCCCAGGCGAAGTTCGTTCATACGGTCGCCGCGGGGTACGTGGTCGGTTCGATCTTCGTTCTCGCCATCAGCGCCTGGTATCTGCTGCGCGGCCGAAATGTCGAAATTGCGAAACGCTCGCTGCGGGTGGCGGCCAGTTTTGGACTCGCGTGCGCACTGTCCGTGGTGGTGCTCGGCGATGAGTCGGGCTACGTCGCAAGCGAGAATCAGAAAATGAAAATCGCCGCCATCGAGGCTGAATGGCATACGGAGCCGGCCCCTGCGGGATTTACCGTGTTCGGTGTACCCGATCTCACCCAGCGCAAGACACTCGCGGAGGTGAAGGTGCCGTGGGTGTTAGGCCTCATTGCCACACGTTCCACTGACAAACAGGTACTGGGGATTTTTGACCTGGTCGGGCGCGCGCGAACCCGGATTGAGAGCGGGATACAGGCGCACGCGGCGCTGCAGCTGTTGCGCACGAATCCGGCCAACCCCGACGCCCGGTCCCGTTTCGAGGCGCACCAGGCTGATCTCGGCTACGGCCTGCTGTTGCTGAAGTACGTAAAAAACCCGGTCGATGCCACACCCGAGCAGATCGACAAAGCAGCCTGGTCGACGGTGCCCAACGTGCCGCTGCTGTTCTGGAGCTTCCGGCTCATGGTGGCCCTGGGGCTGTTCTTCATCCTGCTGTTTGCGACAGCGTTCTATCTGTCGGCCCGCCACCGGCTGGAACGCAATCGCTGGTTCCTGCGGACTGCCTTTATCAGCCTGCCATTGCCGTGGATCGCGGCCGAGCTCGGCTGGATCGTGGCCGAATGCGGCCGGCAGCCCTGGGCCGTTGACGGCCTGTTGCCTACCTTCCTGGGGGTATCGGTCACACCGCTGCACAACGTTGTGATGTCGTTGTCCGGCTTCGTCATTTTCTATTCGGCGCTTGCGGTGGTGGATGCCTACCTGATGGCGCGGATGATCCGGCGTGGACCCGCCGAGCTCGGCTACTGGCCCGAACAACCCACGGCGAACGGCACGCCGGGGTCCGGTACCGGTAGCGGATCCCTGCAGCCGGCCGTGGTGTCCTGAGGTTTTTGGAGATAGCAATGCTCGATTACGACACGCTGCGAATCATCTGGTGGTTGATACTGGGTGTTCTGCTCATCGGCTTCGCGATCATGGATGGGTTCGACCTGGGTGTGGGCGCAATCTTTCGCTTTATCGGTCGAACGGATGAAGAGCGCCGCACGCTGCTCGCGGCCGTCGAGCCCGTTTGGGAAGGTAACCAGGTCTGGTTCATATTGGGCGGCGGAGCCGTCTTCGCGGCCTGGCCGGAGCTGTATGCGGCCTCGTTCTCGGGACTCTATCTGGCCATGTTGCTGTTGTTGGCGGCTTTCATACTGCGGCCCGTCGGCTTCACTTACCGCAACAAGTTGACCGATCCGCGCTGGCGCTATGTATGGGATTGGGCGCTGTTTGTGGGGGGCGCAGTGCCGGCACTCCTGTTTGGAGTTGCCGTCGGCAATCTGTTTCTCGGCGTGCCGTTCCATTTTGATGAGCTGCATCGCTCGATCTACACGGGAGGTTTTTTCGAGCTGCTGCATCCGTACGCTCTGTTGACGGGATTGGTCAGCGTGTCGATGATCGTGATGCATGGCAGCGCTTACGCGGCGTTGAAGGTTGGAGAGCCGATGTCGGAACGCGCCTGTAAGCTCGGGCAGACGGCCGCCAGCACATTCATGCTGGCATTCCTGGTTGCCGGCGTCTGGGTGTCGGTTGCGATGAACGGCTATTCGATCGAGGGTACCTTCGGCAAGCTGACGGCGCACCCGACAGCCTACCATCACGTGATGGCCACGCAGGGCGGCTGGTTGGAGAACTATCGTGTACACCCGCTCTTGTGGGTGTTGCCCGGGGGGGCGTTGTTTTTTGCGCTCATGACGCGAGTATTGCTCGGCATGAGGCAGGCCGGCGCTGCGTTTATCAGCAGCGCACTCACTCAGGCGGCAACGATCCTGACAGCCGGATTTGCGTTGTTTCCATTCCTCATGCCTTCATCGGAAGTGGCTGACGACGGGCTGACAGTGTGGAATGCATCGAGCAGCGAACGGACGCTGCGCATAATGTTGGTGGCTGTCGTAATTTTCCTGCCCATCGTCCTGGCTTATACGGCGTGGGTATTTCGAGTGCTCAAAGGACGCATCACGTTGGAAGTGCTGCGCGGGCACAGTGAGTTATATTGACCCGCGGAAGGTAAAGTGGCATGTGGTATTTCAGTTGGATATTGGGATTGGGTCTCGCCCTGGTGTTCGGTGTGCTGAATGCGTTGTGGTATGAAATTCCACATCCGCCCGCGGACGGCGCAGGAGAGTCCTGATTCGCTAGTGCGACAGCAGCTCTTTGAGCAGTCCCAACAGCTCTTCAGCTTTGATCGGTTTGCTGGCGATGCGAACGTTCAGATCGAGCGGTACTTCGCGCATGGCCGTGGACGTATCGCCGGTCATCAGCACCGCGCTGACCGGCCGCTGGAGGATCGCGCGCAATTCGGTGATGACCTGCGTGCCGGTTTCGCCGCTTCCCAGGTGGTAGTCGGTGAGCAACAGGTCCACGGCCACGTCTTCCTTCGTCGTCGCGAGCGCCTGCGCCAGCGTGGCGACCGCCGTCACCCGATAGCCCTCGACCTTGAGCAACATCCGCGTGGCGTCGCGAACACCCTGGTCGTCTTCGACGAGCAGGACGTGTTTTTTTCCGGCCGTATTCTGCGATTTCGTATGTGCCGGCCTGCGGGTCTCAGGCTGCGCCAGCTGGGCAAAGCTTGCCGGCAACAGCAGCGAAAAAGCTGAACCCTTGCCGACCTCTGATTTGACGTCAAAGCCGGCGTTCAGCAGAGCAACCAGGCGCTGTACGATACTGAGACCGAGGCCGTAGCCATCGCGTGTGCTGTTGGTAGGAACCCCTACCTGATAGAACTCGTCGCAGATGAAAGGTAGCTGATCGGAAGGGATTCCAATCCCGGTGTCTATTACCTCAATACGCACCAGCCGGTTCTGCTCGTGCAGGCACCGCAGTTGGACGCGCCCCTGGCGCGTATATTTGATCGCGTTTGACAGCAGATTTCGCAGTATCTGTTCCACCAGTGAAGGATCGCTGTGGACACAGTCACCGCTAGGTTCCACCTGTAGCTCGAGCCCTTTTTTGGCGGCAATTCCTGCGAACTCGAGGCTCAGCTCGTCGAACAATTCGGCTACCTGAAAATCTGTCGGCTCCGGTTTGATGGCCCCCGATTCCAGCTTGCTGATATCCAACAGGGCATTCAGTAGTCGCGACATGGCGCCGATCGCCAGCTCCTGTTGCGCAATCGCCTCCAGGGCGTCCGGCTCTCCCACCAGGCGGCGCAGGCTGCCGTTCAGCAAAGCGAGGGTTTGCAACGGCTGTCGCAGGTCGTGGCTCGCCGTAGCCAGAAATCGACTCTTACCCAGGTTGGCTCTGTCGGCAGCTTCGCGAGCCTCGACGGCCAGCTCGCGTGCATGGTCTGCAACTTCCCTGGCGCGCTCAGCCGCCTCGCGGGTGGCCACCAGCTCAGCCCTGGCGCGCTTTCTGTCCGTGGTGTCCCGGATGGCGGCTGCAACGAGCGCCTGATCGCCATCCTTGATTGGACTCAGGCTGATCTCGACTGGAAACTCCGTTCCGTCCCGGCGGCGAGCGTACAAATCGAGGCCAGTGCCCATGGCACGAACGGTGAGAGTCTTGACGTATTCGTCGCGATGAGCAATGTGCCGGTCGCGAAACCGAGCCGGCATCAGCAGCTCGATGGGCTTGCCGATGACCTCGTCGTGCTCATAACCAAAAAGGGCGGTTAACTGGCGGTTCGCGAAGAGTATTGCCCCCCGCTGATCGATGATGATCATCGCGTCCGGTGCAGCATCCAGCGCACTTCGCGCGAGTTCAGAGGGAGTTGAGCGCATGGCCGCCGCGGTTGGCTTGCCTCGGAAGGGCAGGACAACTCTACAAAATCGGCTCTACCTTAGCAATCGTGACCTCGGCGTATTCACGCGGGCCAGTATTAGTCGTTGCGCCGCGTGAAGCGCTACGCAGTTGTACCGACGGCTATTGCAGGTCTCATGCTTTGCATCGTAAAGTAACGTCACGATGGGATCGCGGGCAGGGCAATGAGTCGTATTCGCAAGTTCGGTGTCATGTTTGCTTTTGCCTGCGCACTGGGCGGCGCGTCGCGGGCTGCTGAGACCGATGATCTGGACGGTTTGCGGGGTAGAGTTGTGTATCTCGACTTCTGGGCTTCCTGGTGCGAGCCGTGCCGGCATTCATTTCCCTGGATGCAGCGCATGCAGCAGGGCTACGAGGGGCGTGGCCTGACCATCATCGCCGTCAACCTCGATCGAGAGCGCGCGGATGCGGAGGTTTTCCTCAGGAAATTCAAGCCTGATTTCAGCATTCGCTTCGATCCGGAAGGAACACTCGCGGAACGATTCCAGGTTCGGGGCATGCCAACCAGCATCCTGATTGATCGTCATGGAGTTGCCCGGTTCACCCGCGTCGGATTTCGACCTGCCGATGAGTCGGAGTATGTGCGGCGGATAGAAGATCTTTTGACGGAACAGTGACTGCAAGAGGCACACGATGCTGAGACACAAATGCAAGCTGTGGGCCGCAGCTACAGCGGGATGTTTGATGATCGCCGGCTGCAGCTCACTGGGTGTCAAACCCTGGCAGCGCGAGTTGTTATCACGCCAGGACATGCAACTCGATGGCAACGGCCTGGATGACGCAATTGACGACCACATGTATTTCAGCAAGGAAGCGTCCTCCGGCGGCAGATCCTTCGGTGGCGGAGGCTGCGGGTGCAACTAGGCGCTGACGGCGCAAGCGTCCGTCGGAAATTAATCGCCGCAAGTTGTGCATTGCTGGGCTCATCTGCGGCACGGGCCGAGCCAGGGTCCATCACCGACCAGATCGGGCGGCTGATTGAGGACTGGAAATTCCAGTCGGCGCTCGCTTACTACCGGGAGGATGGCCGCATACAGGCGATTGAGCCGGTTATCAGCGCAGCTCGAGATCTGTCTGACGGCGGAAAGCTCGCTTTCAATTTCACCTTCGACAGTCTGTCGGGGAGCAGTCCGAACGGCGCGCTCCCGAGTCGTCTCCCTCAGACCTTCGCCTCGCCATCAGCCAAGAGTTTCGCGGCCGCGCGCCATCTTTACACAGTTTCACCCGGGCGATTGCCGAGCGACCCCGACTATAGTGATGCTCGTGTTGCAGGTGGCGTTGACTGGACGCATCCTCTTTCCAGGCTCATGCGCCTGAGCGTGGGCGGGAAGGTCTCGTACGAAGACGATTTCTACTCCGCCACGGTGAGCACCGCCGTGGAGCGTGACTTCAACGACAAGAACACCACGGTATCGTTGGGTGTCAGCGGCGAATTCGACTTCCTGCAGCCCATCGGGGGAGCTCCCACGCCACTCAGCGACTACGCTCTGTTTGAGAAGGGCGGGCACGAGACTAAGCGCGGTCAGGCTCTGCTGGCGGGTTTGACCCAGGTGATGACCCGCAACTGGCTCTCCGAGATCAATCTTTCATTGGACCGATTCTCGGGCTACCTCAACGATCCCTACAAGATTGTTTCAGTGCTCGATGGAGTTGGGGATCCCGTTTCCTACGTTTACGAGAACAGACCCGACTCCCGTACCCGCAGGAGCGTTTACCTCGACAATCGCATCGGCTGGAAACGGGAGTCCGCAGGCCTCTCGTTGCGATACATGACCGATACGTGGGGCGTCCACTCCGATACGGCGCAATTCAGACTCCGTTGGTGGACCGCGGCTGCGGACCAGTACTTCGAGCCCAGTGTCAGGTGGTATCGGCAGTCCGCAGCAGACTTCTACAGGCCGTGGATCCCGCAGAATGGGCCCCAGGAAACCTACGAGTCCGCCGATTCAAGGCTGGCGGCGTTTCACGCCCTGACATATGGGCTGAAATACGGAATCAGGCTCGCCGATCACTTCGGTGGATTCGGACGGGAAGGGACTGAATTCACCGTCCGGCTGGAATATTATCAGCAGACGATTCAGAACGGACCCGCAGCACCAGCGGCACTCCAGGGACTCGATTTGTACCCCAGCCTCAAAGCCGTGCTATTCCAGATTGGTTTCAACTACTGACAATGATCCGGCAGGTCCTGTTCTGCTGGAACACCGGGACGGCGATGTCATCGCCGCCCGATTCACCGCAATGGCAGGCCCCTGCGAAGTGTTGCTGCCGGCCGGCGAGCGGGGCAATGCTCGCGAGTTAGGACAGATCGCAGCCCGCGAAGCCTGGCGCATCGAGAAGAAGTTCAGTCGCTATCGCCAGGACAGCGTGTTGGCCTGGATCCACTCGCAGCCGGGCGCCGCTGTCCGGGTTGACGAGGAGACTGCCTCGCTGCTCGACTTCGCACAACAGTGTTTTCAGATCAGCGACGGCCTGTTTGACATCACCTCGGGAATCCTGCGGCGCGCCTGGAGGTTTGACGGCTCCGACCGTCTACCGGATGCCGCTGCGGTCCAGGATCTGCTGCCCCTGATTGGATTTGACAAACTTCGCTGGCAAAGCCCGTTTCTGACACTGCCTGCCGGTATGGAGCTCGATCTGGGCGGCATCGGCAAGGAGTACGCGGTCGATCGCGCTTACGATTTGCTCATGGCCCGCAGCCCGGTGCCATTCCTGGTGAATTTCGGCGGCGATCTGCGCGCGAGCAGGCCGTTACTGCACGGTCCGTGGAAAGTAGGCATCGAACGCCCCGATGCCGCACAGACCGCTGCGATGATGTTGGAAGTCGAATACGGTGCGTTGGCAACCAGCGGCGACTCGCACCGGTTTCTCCTCAAGGATGGTGTGCGCTTCGGTCATGTGTTGAATCCGCGCACGGGCTGGCCGGTCCCGGATGCCCCGCGCTCGGTAACTGTAGCGGCCAGCAGTTGCACCGAAGCGGGATTGCTGTCCACGCTTGCGATGTTGCAGGGGCCGCGAGCGCAGGAGTTTCTCGAGGAGCAGGGCGTGCGCTACTGGCTCCTGCGCTGATCATGTAGTCGCCCTCAGTCGATGCTCCAGGATCTCGCGCAGGGAGATTGCGCCGCAAAGAGTACCTCCCGGACCCACAACGGGCGCGTGTTCGATGCCGCAGGCCCGTAGCTTCGACATTGCATCCTCGATCCCTTCGTCCTGGCTCAGGACCAGGGGATTTCGGATTAGAATATCCACGACTCGCGACCCGGACAGGTCTCCGCCCCGTTCCAACATCGCACGCAGAATGTCGCGATCTGTTATGACGCCGACCGCAGTCGGCTGGCGCACACTGGAAGCTATGGCCACGATCGCCTCGTCACGGCCCTCGCACAGAGCTCGCGCGGCATCAGCCAGCGGCGTATTGACAGTGATCGTCGTAATATCACGCCTGCATATGTTGCCTACGTTCATGTTGGCCCCCTTTGCGCAGGCGCGTGCCAGTTGTGTGACCTTCAGAACCGCTGGCAGGGTCTTGGCCGCTGGATCCTTCACTGCGACGAGTATTCGGCGTATTGGGCGCATTGCGGCTGCTTCCGATTGACGGGGTTGATGCGACGGATCATGCGGCGAATCCACCTCGATCGCGATTCGTAGATGTGCCTTTCGCATAGGTGAATCTGCGTATTCCGCCCAGTGGTTCGCGAAGGCAAGGTTGCGGGGGAACCACGAGGGATACATGCGGAAAATTCAAAGGATTCTGGTAGCGGTGAAGTCACCGGGAGAGCAATGGTCGCCGGCCGTGGCGAAGGCGACTCAGATCGCGCGCGCGACGGGCGGGTGATCGTCAA
>JAXDQF010000093.1:0-33134 GCA_034668025.1 Gammaproteobacteria bacterium
CCTCGCAGGTTTACACCGGGGGCAACACGGCAAGCGAGAACGGAACCAACTACACGGCGAACTGGTGGACGCAGGGCAATGATCCTGCAACCAACAGTGGGCCTTCGGGAAGCGGCCAGCCATGGACCGCGACCGGCTCCTGCTCGGGTAGCGGCGGTGGCACCACGACGCCTCCGGGCGGCGGTGGCACGACAACCCCTCCGGGCGGTGGCACGACTACACCTCCTCCAGGACCGTTCCTGTTTGGACCGTACAAGGACGTCACGGTCAGCATGAACTGGAATACCAACGTGATCAGTTCCGCAGTGACGGGGACTCTGCAGCCGGTGTTGACAGTGATGCCGACCAACCTGAAGTCGCTGACGTGGTCGTTCGCGACCGGCGAGTGTGGCAGTGAGAACTGGGCGGGCATTCAGCCTAACGCGCTCGTCTCGGCGAACGTGCAGAACTGGGTCAGCAACGGCAAGTTCTACGTCATCTCCACGGGCGGTGCTGCGGGCGTCTTCACCTGCGGATCGGATGCGGGTTTCACGACCTTCATCAACCGCTACAACTCATCCAGCCTGCTGGGAATCGACTTCGACATCGAGGGCGGCCAGAGTCAGGACGTGATCAACAACCTCGTGCAGCGCGTTGTGGCGGCCGAGAGGACCTTCCCGAACCTGCGCTTCAGCTTCACGGTCGCCACGCTCGGTGGCAACTCGCCGAACAGCCTGAACCAGCTGGGTGCCTGGGTGATCCAGGCCATCAAGCAGTTCGGTCTGCAGAAGTACACGATCAACCTGATGGTCATGGACTACGGCAATACGCTGGCGAGCAACTGCACCATCGTGGGCAGCTCGTGCGATATGGCTCAGTCGGCAATCGCCGCTGCTGAGAACCTGCACAGCTTCTACGGTACGCCGTACGCCAACATCGAGCTGACGCCCATGATCGGCGGCAATGACACTCAGAGTGAGGTCTTTACCATTCCGAATGTCGCCACTGTCTCCGCCTATGCGGCACAGAAGGGCCTTGCGGGAATCCACTTCTGGTCGTTCGATCGTGACAACGATTGCGCGCCGGGATCGGCTTCTGCGACCTGCAACAGCTACGGCCAGGCCGGTCGACTGGGCTTCACCACCCGGTTCTTGAGCAGCCTGGGTCAGTAAACGCGGCAGGGTTTTGTTGCCAGGCTATTGATCGAAATAATGGAACGAAGCGGTCGGATCTCCATTTAGGTGGGGGTCCGACCGCGGAGGCTGAGTGCGTTCCAGTTTGTGGCAAATTTGCTTGGTGGCCTGTGCAGCAGGCATTCTCAGCGCCAGCGCTGCCACGACTCCCTCGCCCCCGGCTGCGGTTGAGCTGCCAGTGCCACCCGAGCAGGTGGTCAGTCACGTCAGCCGTACAATCACCTGGTATCGCCGGATTCTGGCTCTTCAGCAGCTGCCGGTGGATTTCGACGATGTCGTACCCCGCGATCGCCTTTACCAGACTGCGCTCACCTCGCTGCAGCTGGCTTTCGATTTTGGTCATGCCGCCGGTGCTATGGCGGGCAAGGCGCAGACGACGGCTGATGCCAAGGCTGACGATTCCCCCGACTCCGATACCCAGGGCACCGCGGTGGATCGTGCCGCCGCGCGGATGGCCGATCGGATTAGCAACCTGCAGGGGCAACTGACTTCGCTCGACGAGCAAATTGCTCACGCGGCGGCGAAGGACAAAGACACACTCGTTGCGCGTCGAGGCGAGGTCGCTGCGGCATTGGATCTCGCCAAGGAGATCCAGGGTACGGTGGGACAGATTCAACGTTTCGAGGAAGCGACCGATACGCATGCGAGTGGTGCATCGGGAGGGCTCGCGGCACAGATCGCTGACTTGCGCCGGTCGGTGCCGGAAGTTCGCGGCGCGGGCTGGCGCACTGGCGCATTTGGTTCGCCGGATGCGGGCGCCGCCGGCCAATCGGGCGCAGGCGCGCCCGGCACCGGCTCGGGCGCCAACTCTGGCGCATCCAACTCCGGCGGCCCCAACGCGAAGGCCGCCGCCCCTGCACCAGCCGCACCGCCAACACCTGCGGCCGCGAGCGCAGAGACGTTCCGCCCCGAGTCCGCAGGCGTGATCGCCTTGTTGGGCAAATGGTTTTCCCTCGAAGGCGCGCGCCGCGATCTGTCAGACGCGACGAAACAAACTGACGGACTGAGAAAGGACCTCGAGAAAATACGCGGCGAGGTCACCGAGGAAGCGCGCACCCTGGCGCGCCAGAATCTGGACGCAACGTCAACCGACCCCGCCCAGCTGACGCAGTCGAAACTGCATTTCCAACAGGCGGCCGCGCGCTTCAAACAACTCTCCACGCTCATCGTGCCTTTGGGAGAGCAGGGCGTGACCGTGGACAACGCGCACAGCCTCCTCGAAGAATGGCGTGACTCGCTTGCTGCTCGGACTGCGACAGTAGCGCGCTATCTCGCGCTACGCCTGGGATTTCTGCTCGGGTCGGTTGCTGTTGTGCTGATCATCTCTGAGGTCTGGCGCCGGGCCACTTTCCGCTACTTGCAGGATGCTCGCCGCCGCCAACAATTTCTGGCGCTCCGGCGCGTGGCGGTAGGGCTGGCGCTCACGGTCGTCATCGTCTTCGGCCTCGTGTCCGAAGTGGGCTCGTTGGCGACCTACGCCGGACTGATTACGGCGGGCCTCGCCGTGGCGTTGCAGAACGTCATATTGGCCGTTGTAGCTTACTTCTTCCTCATTGGTCGATATGGCGTACGAGTGGGAGATCGCATCACGCTCGCAGGTGTCACCGGCCGCGTCGTCGAAATCGGTCTCGTCCGGATCTACCTGATGGAGTTGACCGGGCCGCAGCTGCGTTCGACAGGGCGAATGGTCGTGTTATCGAACGCGGTCCTGTTTCAACCGACCGCGTTGTTCAAGCAGATGCCTGGCGGGGATTTCTACTGGCACACCATTACTGTGGTGTTGGCACCCACCACCGATGTTGCCGACGCGGAAAAGCGGCTGAGCGAGGCGGCCAACTCGGTGTACGCGAAATATCGGCCCGCCATTGAGCAGCAACACGCCGCGTTGCAGCGCTTCATCGATTTTCAGACCGCGCTGCCGGAGCCTGAGGTGTACGCGCGGCTCAACACCAAAGGCCTGGAATGCACCGTGCGCTATCCTGTCGAACCTGCGCAGGCCGCATCCACCGATCAGAAGATGTTGCAGGCCCTGCGCGAGGCGCAGTCCAAGGCGCCCGAGCTGCAGCTCGTCGATGGCCCCCTGTTGGATACCGCCGAAAGCTGATTCAGGCGGCGAGGTGTTTCAAGTACCACTCGCAGAACACATTCACCAGGCCCTCGGTGTAGGGCGAGTACGGTCCCGGTTGATACGCGGGGCTGCTGACTCCCAGGTGAGTGCGTTCCACCAACGCGCTGTCCTGGGCGTTGGTCGCAATCCACACGGATGAAAGCTTGGTGACGTCGTAATCGATCCCTTCCCGCGCATCCTTGTGGACCAGCCACCGGGTTCGCAGCAACGTCTTGCCGGGGGCAATCGGCAGCACCGCGAAGGTGACGATATGGTCGCTCATGAAGTGATGCCAGGAATTCGGCTGTGTCCACACTGACAAGCCGCCCAACTTCGTCTGATCGAGACTGCCCAACAGCCTGGTGCAGGCCACCTTGGTATCGATTGTCTGCGACTCGCCGTGTTGGGCTATCGGCAGGCGGACAGCCCGGTAACCCGATGTCTCGTCGAGCGCGTCGATGGCGACTGAGGGCAGTCCGCAGGCTTCCCAGCGTTGGTGCTCACGCGCCAGGAGTTGGTCGAACTCCTGCATCTTGCCGATATTCTCGGGAGTGGGCTGGTAGCCGAATCCGTACTCGAGCAGGGGGACCGTGAGCTCCGGGTGATTGGCGCCGCAGTGGTTGCACTCACGATTGTTCTCCATCGTGAGCTTCCAGTTGCCTTCCTCGATGATATCGGACTGGAACGCCACCTTGGTGTTGGCGATTTCATGAGGCGCGATATACGGCTCGAGGGCCGCGCGCATCGCCTGGAAGTCCTGCGGCGGCTGCTCGGCGAGGCAGATGAAGAGCAGGCCCGCGAGGTTTTCCAGGTGCACGGACTTCAGGCTGAACTTCGACCGATCGAAGTTCTCACCCATGTGCTCGTTGTGAATCAGCTCGCCGCACAGATTATAGGTCCAGCTGTGGTACGGGCAGACGAGATTGCCCACGATACCGCTGCCGGCCGAACGCAACCGGGCACCGCGATGTCGGCAGACGTTGTGGAAGGCGTGAATGGCCATGTCATCGTCGCGAACGATGATAATGGAATCGCTGCCGATTTCGACCGTGAAGAAATCCCCGGGCTCGGCAATCTCCGATTCCACGCCCACGTAGATCCAGTAGCGGCCGAAAATCCGCGCCACATCCTGCTCGAAGACTTCCTGGCTCAAATAGAACGGCGCGGGCAGCGTATAGCCGGACGCGTGAGTAGCAATGAGAGCGTCGAGTTTCATGACCGCAGGTCGTTGTTCTCAGGATCGTAGGGTGATTCGGGGATGACGGTGGCCTGCTTGCGCTCGCCGAGGATTTCGATCGAGAGCTTCGTGCCGACCGCCGCGAAGTCGGACTTTACGTAGCCGATCGCCAGGCTCTTGCGTACGCAATGTCCATAGTACCCAGAGGTAGCGCGCCCAACTATGCGGCCTTCACTATCGAACAAAGGCTCGTTGCCAAGCGGATCGGCGTCCGTGACGCCGTGTACTTCCAGTGTGACGAAACGGTTCGGTACACCAGCAGCCAGTTGCTTCTCGAGCTGAGCCTTGCCGATGAAGTCGCCCTTTTTCATGCGCACGAACCGGTCGAGACCCGTCTCGAAGGGTGTGTAGTCGGGCGTCATGTCGCTACCCCACATGCGGTAGGACTTTTCCAGGCGCAGGGATTCCATCGCGCGCATTCCGACCATGCCGATGCCGTACTCCTTGCCGGCTTCGAACACCGCATCGAAGATGTGGTGCGCGTACTCGATCGGGAAGTGCAGCTCCCATCCCAGCGAGCCCACGAAATTGACTCGCAAGGCGTGTACATCGACAGCCAGTCCCACTTCGATGGTCTGACCGGTCAGCCACGGGAAGGATGTGTTGTCGAGAGGAGTATCCGTCAGCTTCGCCAGCAGATCGCGCGACCGTGGGCCCGCAATGACGAAGCATCCGCGTGACGTTGTGATATTGCGCAGATCGACAGATCCATCGGTCGGAAGCGCCTTGCGCAGATAGTCGCCGTCGTAGCGTTCCGCGGCGCCCGCGCTCACCACGTAAAACTTCTGCTCGGCGATTTTCGTAATGGTGAATTCGGACCGGATGCCACCGCCGCGTTTGGCCAGCGCATGACACAGCGCGATGCGGCCAATTCTGGTGGGCACTTTGTTGGCCACGAGTCCATCGAGCCACGATTCCGCGCCGGCTCCTGAGACCTCGTGCTTGGTGAAGGGCGACAGGTCAATCACGCCGACCTTCTCTCGCATCAGGCGACATTCGTTGCCCACGTGCTCAAAGTAATTCGTCCGCCGGAAACTCCAGCGGTCTTTGCGCTCGACGCCGGGCGGCGCAAACCAATTGGCCCGCTCCCACCCGTAGCGTTGGCCCCAGACGGCACCCATACGATCAATCTTGTCGTACACGGGGCTGGTCTTGGCGGGGCGCGCGTCCGGTCGTTCCTCATCCGGGAAATGAGTGACGAACACGTTGCGATACGTCTCTTCATTCTTTTTGACGACGTAGCGCTTGCTCGTGTACGCACCGTAACGACGCGGATCGACGGCCAACATGTCGATGCCGGGCTCACCCTCGACGATCCATTCGGCGAGCTGCCAACCGGAGCCGCCGGCGGCGGTGATGCCGAAGCTGTGTCCTTCGTTCAGCCAGACATTCGGCAGATCCCACGCGGGTCCAATCAACGGGCTGCCGTCCGGCGTGTAGGAAATCGGACCGTTGACGATGTCTTTGATGCCGGCGTTCTCGAGACTCGGCACCCGGCGCTGTGCAGCTTCAACGTGGGGCAGCAGGCGATCCAGGTCTCCCGGAAACAGGCTCCGGCCAAACCAGTCAGGTACCCCGTCGGCAAAGCGTGCGGGTGCTCCCTTTTCGTAGGGTCCGAGGATCCAGCCCATTCGCTCTTCGCGCAGGTAGTAGGACTGATCGGACTCGCGCAACACCGCCAGCTCACGGCCGCCGCCGGTGCGGTATGCCTTCAGCTCCGGCGACTGGTCATAAACGATGTATTGATGCTCAACAGGAATCGCCGGTACGTTCAATCCCAACATCCGGCCGGTCTGGCGCGCGTAGTTACCCGTCGCGAGCACGATGTGCTGGGCAACGATGTCGCCTTTCGCAGTATGGACTTTCCATTCGCCGGTGGAGGTGCGCTCGAAGCTGAGTGCTTCGGTGTGCTCGTAGATTTCGGCACCGGCCGATCGCGCGCCGATGCGCAGCGCCATTGTCAGATCGGCGGGTGCGATGTGGCCGTCATCCGGGTGATATAGCGCGCCGATGATTGCGGGAGTGTCGCCGCTGCCGCCCAGCTCCACGAGCGGCCAGAGCTCCTTCACCTGTGACGGCGTGATGACTTCAAATGGAACACCGATGGTGTTCGCCGTACCGCAGTACTTCTGGTACTCATCCATGCGGTCGCGGTTGGTCGCCAGGCGCAGGTTGCCCGTGACATGGAAGCTGACATCCTGGCCCGTCTCTGCAGGCAGCCTCTTATACAGGTCCACCGAATACTTGTGGAGTTGGCCCACGGTGTAGCTCATGTTGAAGAGCGGCAGCAGCCCGGCCGCATGCCAGGTGGAGCCGGCCGTCAGCTCCGAGCGCTCGAGCAAGGCGACATCGGTCCAGCCTTTTTTGGCCAGGTGGTACAGCGTGCTCACACCGACGACGCCGCCGCCGATGACCAACACTCGAACATGGGTTTTCACTGGCCGTTCTCCAACAAAGTCAGACTCCGGAAAATTCAGGCGAGCTCGCGCGACGCTTCGGTCAGGAAGCGTGCCACGTAGTCGGCGAACGATCGCCAGACTTCAACATGAAATGACTCGGCGCCCTTGCGCCACAGAACGATGTCGGCCTTGCCCAGGATGGTTCGCGTGCACATTCCGATCGGAAACGCCGAGATGTGCAGGTCCAGTGGGCATCCGGCGTTCAGTAGAGTCTGCGCCGTGGGGCCGGAAATTTCGATCGCGATCTGCCGGTGGCTCATGTCCACGAGCGAGTGGGGCAGTGCGCTGAGTGCGTCGCGCAATTGACCGCTGAGCGTTTCGCCGGCGGCGACCGGGGCGAGCAGAAGCTGTTCGTCAGGGCCGAGCCACAGGGCCGCCCACTGGCTGTTGCTGGCGCTTCGGCAGGCGACGTCGGAAATGTTCAACCCCAGGGCCGCCCCGGCGGCGGCCATGACTGGAGCGGCGCCGCGAAGTGTGAACCGGGAAGCCGGCGGCAACAGCCGGACGCCGCTGCTGAGCGCGAGCGGGGGCGACTGGCGGGCGGTGGACAGATCAGCCATTCAGACGGCTCCCTTGCGAGTCATAGAACACGGGCGAAGTCACCTGGACTGGAATATCACCGCCGGGCATCGACACGTAAAGTGTCTGCCCCATCCGGGCCCGTCCGCCATTGACCATCGCCAGCGCAATGGAGCGTTTGAGGATGGGACTGTAGTAGGCGGAAGTGATGTGCCCGATCGGTTTGAATGGCGGCGCCAGGCCGGCCGACGGAGCGATCTGCGCGCCCTCTTCGAGGACTCTCTGCGGATCGACCGTAGCGAGTCCCACGAGTTGCTTTCGATCCGGCACGCTCATGGCGGGCCGCATGAGCGAGCGCTTGCCGACAAAGTCCTCCTTGCTCTTGCCAATGGCCCAGGAGAGCCCGGCATCGTCGGGAGTGACCGTGCCGTCGGTATCCTGACCCACGATGATGTAACCTTTTTCGGCGCGCATCACGTGCATCGCTTCCGTGCCGTATTCAGTGATGCCGTGCTGCTGGCCGGCCTGGTAAATCGCTTCCCACACGGACAGTCCGTAGTCCGACGGCACGTTGACCTCGAAACCCAACTCGCCGGTGAAGCTGACACGGAACAGCAGCATTGGTACGCCACAGACCCTGCCCTGGACCACGCTCATGTGGGGTAGCGCCTTGGCGGAAATATCGACTCCTTCCACCAGCGGTTCCAACACTTTGCGGGCGTTGGGTCCCTGGACGGCGATGACGGACCACTGCTCGGTCGTGGACGTGATCCAGACATCGAGCTCGGTCCACTCAGTCTGGATGTAGTCTTCCATGAGGGCGAAAACCCGTGCAGCGCCGCCCGTCGTAGTGGTCACGTGGAAGCGATTTTCGGCTGTCCGTGCGACGACACCGTCATCGTAGACAAAGCCGTCATCTCTGAGCAGCACGCCGTACTTGGAGCGGCCCACACCGAGATTTGACCAGGCGTTCACGTACATGCGGTTCATGAACGTGGCGGCGTCTTTGCCGACAACTTCGATCTTGCCGAGAGTCGAGGCATCGAACATTCCGCAGCCACTGCGAACCGCGAGGCATTCGCGCGCAACGGCGGCATGCATGTCTTCGCCTGCACGAGGAAAATAGCGCGCACGCTTCCACAGACCGACGTCCTCAAACACGGCGCCGTGGGCGGCGGCCCAGGAGTGAGTCGGCGTCATTCTCACAGGATCAAACAGCTCGCCGCGCTGAAACCCGGCGAAGCTGCCGAAGGTGATCGGGGTGTAGGGCATTCGGAAGGTGGTCAGTCCCACCTTCGGAATCGGTTTGTCGATTTCGCGCGCGACGACGGCAAGGGCGTTGAGATTGGACGTCTTGCCCTGATCGGTTGCCATGCCAGTGGTCGTGTAGCGCTTGATGTGCTCGATCGACTGGAATCCTTCGCTCGTGGCCAGCTTCAGATCGCGGGTGGTGACATCGTGCTGCCAATCCACGAACGCCTTCTGCTTGGAATCGGCACGCTGGGGCAGGGCGCCGACGAATCCTTTGCGTCCCGCGTTCAACGCGACAACCGGGTAACGATCGCCCAACACGGCAGCGAGATCGAAAACACCTGCGCAAGCGCCTGCTGAGCGCGTCTTTTCGGCGGGCTCACCGGGCACGAATGCCTGCAACTCTTCTTCCCACACGACTTTGCCGCGCGACTGGGAGAACAAGTGAAGCGAGGGTGTCAGACCACCCGACATGACCACCAGGTCGCAGCCGATGGTGTCCGATCCGCCGGATACGTCTCCGTGGCCGTCGATTCGAGCCACCTGCACTGCATTCACACGCAGCCGACCCGTCGTCCCGACGATCGTTGATTGCACCTGTACCTGGAGTCCAGCCTCGCGCGCCGCATTGGGCAGAGCACCGTCCGCTGATTCGCGAATGTCCACAATCAGGGCGATGTTGACACCGGCTGCGCTCAGATCGATGGCCGCTCGATAGGCCTCATCGTGAGCGGCCACTACGACTGCCGTCGCACCTGGCAAAACACCGTAGCGATTAGCGTAGGTTCGTGCTGCGGTGGCCAGCATGACGCCGGGGCGGTCGTTCCCTGGGAAAACCAACGGGCGCTCGATGGCGCCTGTTGCGAGAATGACTTCCTTCGCTCGAACCTGCCAGGTGCGCTCGCGGGGCAGGTGCTCCGGAAGGCTGCCGAGGTGATCAGTCAACCGTTCGTTCAGGCCAACCAGATTGTGTGGGAAGTAACCAAACGCCGTGGTCCGGGGTAGCAGGGTGACTTCGGGCAAGCGCGAGAGGTGCTCGAGCGTATGTTGAATCCAATCGCGCGAGCGGTAGCCATCAATCGTGACACCGTCGGCCGGCGGCTCTGACAACAGGCTGCCGCCAAACTCGGGCTGCTCGTCGCACAGAATCACGCGAGCGCCGGATTGAGCGGCTGCCAGCGCCGCCGCCAGGCCGGCAGGGCCCGCTCCAACCACCAGTACGTCGCAATGGGCAAAGCGGTTGGAGTAGCGATCCGGGTCGGGTTTGTCCGGGGCTACACCGAGCCCCGCAGTGGCTCGAATGCGCGGCTCATAGAAGGAATGCCACGCGTTGCGTGGCCACATGAATGTCTTGTAGTAGAAGCCGGCCGGAATGAAGGGGGAGATCAGATCGTTTACAGCCCCGACGTCGAAGTCGAGACTGGGCCAGCGGTTCTGGCTCTCAGCCTGCAGTCCCTCGTACAGCTCAATCTGGGTTGCACGCAGGTTGGGCACGTAACGGGCCGCATCCCGGCGGACACCGATCAAGGCATTCGGTTCTTCGGCACCGGCGGACATTATGCCGCGCGGTCGGTGATATTTGAATGAGCGCCCCACCAGGTGCACGCCGTTGGCGAGCAGCGCCGAGGCCAGCGTGTCTCCCTGGAAGCCGCTGTAGGTCCGGCCATCGAAGGTGAAATTCAAAACGCGGGTGCGATCGACTCGGCCGCCCACCGCCGTCCGCAATTTTCCACCGTCCACTGTCACGGGCGCTCACCGACTTTATAGGTCTTCACGAAGTGATCGGTGGTCGTGTCGCGCACGGCGTTGAAGAACTTCCCGCACCCATGCGAGTGGCGCCAACGCTCGGCATACAACCCTTTGACGTTGTCGCGCATATACAGGAACTGGGTCCACTCGGGCGTGGTGGCGTCGGATGGTTTGGCAGGGCGGGTGATGTGCGCTTGTCCGCCATGTGCAAACTCGAGCTCCGGGCGCTCGCCACAGTAGGGGCATGCAATGAGCAGCATGGAGTTTCTCAGTGGGCGACGGCGGCTGCAGCCGCTTCGTCGATTAGATAGCCTTCGGCGAACCGTTCAATCGTGAATGGCGCGTTGATCGGGTGCGGTTTGTCGTTCGCAATGGTGTACGCGAAAACGTGAGCCGATCCGGGTGTGGCTTTGAAGCCGCCCGTTCCCCAGCCGCAGTTGACATACAGGCCGGGCACGGGCGTCTTCGCAATGATCGGGGAGCGGTCTGGAGTGACATCGACGATGCCTCCCCAACTGCGCAACATGCGGAGGCGCCGGAACGCCGGAAACATCTCGCAGATAGCCTCGAGCGCGTGGCTGCTGATGTGCAGGCCGCCGCGTTGCGTGTAGGAGTTATACGCATCGGTGCCGGCGCCGATCACCAACTCGCCTTTGTCGGACTGGCTGATGTACGCGTGCACGGTGTTGGACATCACCACGCAGGGGAAAATCGGTTTGATGGGCTCGGAGACCAGCGCCTGCAGGGGATAGCTTTCCAGCGGCAGTCGCACACCGGCCATCTTCATGACGACGCTCGTGTTGCCTGCCGCCGAGACACCGATCTTGCGAGATTCGATGGCACCGCGGGTGGTGTCCAGTCCGGTGACGGCGCCATTCGCGTCGCGTCGGATCCCGGTGACCTCGCAGTTTTCGAGAATGTCGACGCCGAGAGCATCGGCTGCCCGGGCATATCCCCACGCAACGGCATCGTGGCGTGCGGTCCCGCCGCGACGCTGCAACGCAGCTCCGACCACGGGGTAGCGGATGTCGCTGATATTCAGCGGAGGACAGAATTCTTTAGCTTGCTTGGCAGTCAGCCATTCATTGTCGACGCCGTTGGCGCGATTGGCGTGCACGTGCCGCTTGGAGGTCTGTTCGTCGTGAACCGTGTGCGCCAGCATCATGACGCCGCGCGGTGAGAACATTACGTTGTAGTTCAGTTCCTGGGAAAGGTTTTCCCACATCTTCAGCGCGTGGTCGTACAGGGCCGCGCTTTCGTCAAACAGGTAGTTCGAACGAATGATGGTGGTGTTGCGGCCTGTGTTGCCGCCGCCGATCCAGCCTTTCTCGACCACGGCGATGTTGGTGAGGCTGTGCTCCTTGGCCAGGTAGTACGCGGCGCCCAGCCCGTGGCCGCCACCGCCCACAATGATCGCGTCATAGCCCTTCTTGGGCTGCTCGGGCCGGCGCCACTGATGCTTCCAGCCGCGCTGGCCCGACAGGCCGCGCTCGAGGAGCGACAGGGCAGAAAAGCGTTGCATACGGAAGGTTCACCTGTGGGTTGGCGGGCGGCGGAATCATGACCGGTCGGGGGCGGCCCCCCAAGCATGGGTACGCCGCGCCACTTGAACGAACGCGACATGCGTCGCGACATCAGTTTTCGAACCGCTTGCCCGCCAGCGCCTGGATGATTTCCTTCTGGCAGCAGCTGCCCAGCAGGCGACCTTCGTCGACGAGCAGGACCGGATGACCTGTTGCATTGCGCAATTTGATCAGGGCACTCAGGGAGCTCGAGGCCGGCGCCACCGCGATTCCGGATCGGTCGGGTGACCACGATTCGTCTTCGCCGATGTGGCCGAGGGGTTGTTCCGTGCCATCGACTGTCAATGACGTCGGCCAGCCGCTCTCGTCAATGAGCACCTGGAAGCGATGCTCGTCGTCAATCCACACTGTCTGGTCCTGCCCCGAAACCGTCGTACCCCGGCGCATCACCATGGCGCCCGTCAACACGCTGAGTGGATTCATGTGGGTCACGAACTCGGCGACGTAGTCGCTCGCGGGTCGTACCACGATGTCTTCGGCCGTGCCGGTTTGAACGATGCGGCCGCCTTCGAGAATGGTGATGTGGTCACCCAGCTTCAGGGCCTCGTCCAGGTCGTGGCTGACGAACAAAATGGTTTTTTTAACGCGTGCCTGCAGAGCGAGCAGCTCGTCCTGCAGCTTGCCGCGGATCAAGGGATCGAGCGCTGAGAAGGGCTCATCCATCAAAAGCACATCCGCATTGGTGGCAAAGGCCCGTGCGAGGCCAACACGTTGCTGCATGCCGCCCGACAGCTCTCCCACGTGCCGCTCAGCCCATTGGGACAGACCGACCAACTCCAGTTGCTCGTCAATGATCCGCTTGCGGGTGGCCGTCGGTTCCCCGCGCAACTCGAGCCCAAAACCAACGTTGTCGCGCACGCTACGCCATGGCAACAGGCCAAATTGTTGGAACACCATGGCGATGCGCAGCCGCCGTACGCGGCGCAGCGTTGCTGCATCGCATTTCGCGATGTCGACGACTGCGTCGCCGTCTTTTATGAGTACCTGGCCACGTGTGACCTCGTTGAGCCCATTCGCAGCGCGCAGCAGAGTCGATTTCCCGGAGCCTGACAGACCCATGAGCACCGAAATCTCACCCGGCGCAACGCTCAGATTGGCGCCGGCAACGCCGACAACCACACCGGTCTGCTCCGATATCTGCGCCCTGGATTTGCCGGCATCGAGCGCCGCGAGCGCTGCCTGCTTCAGCGCGGCGCCGCGCCGCGACTTACCGCTGAACAGGATGTCGACATTACGAAACTCGACGGCCGTGTTTTCCCGGGCGGTGTTCATGGAGCCACGCTCTTTTCAGCCGGGCGGCTGATGCGATCGAGAATAATGGCCAACAGCACAATCACGAATCCGGCTTCGAATCCCATGCCCACCTGCACGGTGTTGAGTGCCCGCACGACCGGTACCCCGAGCCCACCGGCGCCCACGAGGGCAGCAATCACAACCATG
This sequence comes from Gammaproteobacteria bacterium, assembly GCA_034668025.1. Taxonomy (GTDB): domain Bacteria; phylum Pseudomonadota; class Gammaproteobacteria; order Steroidobacterales; family Steroidobacteraceae; genus 13-2-20CM-66-19. The sequence goes on from JAXDQF010000093.1 coordinate 13,518, forward strand.
GACAGACTCAGCATGATGCACTGGGTAATACCCGCAATGATGGTCGGAGCGGCGCTCGGTAACTCGACCTTCCACAACATCTGGGACCGCGTGGCACCGAAAGCCTCACCGGCTTCCAGGAGCGCTTTGGGAACGGACGAGATACCCAGGTGAGTGAGCCGGATCGGTGCCGGGAGGGCGAAAATCACGGTGGAGATCAACCCCGGGACGACGCCCAGTCCGAACAGCACGAGTGTTGGAATCAAGTAGACAAACGTGGGCAGCGTCTGCATGAGGTCCAGGACGGGGCGCATCGCGGCGAACAGCTTTGGGCTGTGTGCTGCAGCGATTCCCAGTGGAATACCGATCGCCGCCGATACGACCGCAGCTACGATCACCAACGACAATGTCTCTAGTGTCGCCTGCCAGTAACCCTGGTTGATGATGAACAGCAGGGCGACCATGACGAAGATGACCAGCGCAATGGAGCGGCGCAGAAACCAGGTCAGCACGCCGACCGCGACGATCAGGATGGGGGAGGGTATTGCACGCAAGAGCGTCGTGAGGCCGTCAACACTGCCGCGAATGACGGCTGATATGCCATCGAACAACGAGCGACCGTGGGTTTTGACATAGTCGATCATCACGGCCACGGCGTCACCGATGGGAATCTTGTGATCACTCATCCAGTGTTCGAAGGTGGGTGCGTCGGCAACTTCACCGCCGGCCCGCAGCGCAGCCAATGCCGGTTGCCCCTCGAAGGTCGTCACGCCTTCGAGCCAGGCACTCACGGCCTGGGGATGGGCCTTCAGCCACACAGCCGCGGCGACCTCCGGCTGTTGGTGCTGGTTCAGGATGGCATCCATCATCTGGCTCTCACCGGCCAGGGTGAATTTCAGGTTTTTGAGCAATCGCCCGAGGTTGGGACAGGCGTTTGCATAACCGGCCCGGACATTCGTGTAGATCGTGGCGCCGCCGAAGTTGGGACCGAAGACGGCGTCGCCGCCCGACAGATAGCGCATGTCGAAGCGCATGTTCATGGGATGGGGGTCCCACCCCAGGAATACGACAGGCTCGTGGTTGTGTATGGCCCGCTCGACTTCCGCCAACATGCCTTGCTCGCTGGACTCGACGAGCTTGAAGCCCCCGAGGTTGAACAGGTTCTGCCTGATCATGCCCAGCACCAGCCGATTGCCGTCATTGCCAGGTTCGATGCCGTAGATGACGTTTTTCAGCTGGGGTGCGAAGCGTTGGATGTCCGAGAAGTCGTGCAGGCCGGCCTGATAGGCATAGGAGGGCACGGCGAGCGTGTATTTGGCGCCCGTCAAACTGGCGCCGATGACGTCAATGGAGTGATCGTCGATGAACGGCTTGCGGTCGCCCTCCATGGACGGCATCCAGTTGCCCAGGAAGACATCGATATCTTTGTTCTTCATGGACGCATAGGTGACCGGCACTGAGAGCACAGTGACCTGCGAGTCGTAGCCGAGCTGGCGGACGAGGACGCTGAAAAGCGCGGAAGTCGAGGTGACGTCCGTCCATCCTATGTCCGAGATCCGGACCACCTTGCAGGAAGGGGGGTCGGATGGCGGTTGCGCCGCCTTTGCAATAACTGCAGCGACGAGCAGCAGGAACGCAAGCGCCACCGATGTGATGCGGCCGCTCAACTGGCTCATGGACTTGACCCGCCGGGGTGGCAACGACATGATCTTGTAATAATCCTTGAATAGCCGTTTAACGGACCCTCTGTCAAGCTCCGCGGCCGGGGCAAGTATTTGATGCACCGGGGCGTAACGGCACACTGAGGCTGGCACTACAACGGATCGGGGAAGGGTTGCCAGCGCCTTCCGGAGCACTGCATTGAACAGACAATCAACGCCTGAGCTGGAGGATTTCCGTCGCATCCAGTTGATCGAAGTCACGATCGATAGTCTGGCCGAAGTGGGCTACGTGGGCAGCACTTTGGCACAGATCGCCAGCCGCGCCGATGTATCCCCCGGGTTGGTGGCGCACTATTTCGATGACAAGGACGGACTGCTGGAAGCGGCTTTCCGCACGCTCAGCCGCCGGCTGTTCGAGCAGATGGACGCCCGGATGCGCCAGTCTCACACCCCACGCGGCCGGATCCAGGCCATCATTGATACGAATCTCGGCCCCCAGGAATTTACACAGCGAACCGGGAGTGCCTGGTTGGCGTTCTGGGGACAGGTTCCCCACGTTCATGGGCTGAAGCGCGTGCAGAACGCGTATCAACGGCGAATGGTTTCCAACTTGCGCTATGCGTTGGTGAGGCTGTTGCCGGTGCCCGAGGCGCGCAGCCTCGCATCCATCATTGCAGCGATGATCGACGGTGTCTGGTTGCGTGCGGCTCTGTCCAACTGGGCGGAAGCGGACAGCGAAACCGCACGCGATTTGTTGACCGCCTTTGTTGACGCTCGGCTGAAAGAGAGTCAGCGCGATGCACTGCCGGTTGCGAACGCTCGGGCCGCGACCCGGTCGCCGGATTCGTTCAAGACCCTCAACCCCGCCACGGGCGAGGTGCTGGCGACGATCAAAGTGTCGGGTGCCGCCGAGATTGATGCCGCCGTGGAAGCGGCGCAGAAAGCTCAGCGTGCGTGGGCCTCCAGGACAGGCACCGAGCGCGGGCGCATTCTGCATCGTGCGGCGCAGATTCTCCGCTCGCGCAATGCGGAGCTGGCGGAGCTCGAGACTCGCGACACGGGCAAGCCTATTCAGGAAACCAACGTCGTGGACGTCGCCTCGGGCGCTGATTGCTTCGAGTATTTCGCGGGAGTCGCGCCGACGATCGCGGGCGAGCATCTGGACCTGGGTGCGGCGGCATTCGGTTACACCCGACGTGAGCCAATCGGGGTCGTCGCCGGAATCGGTGCCTGGAACTATCCACTGCAGATCGCATGTTGGAAGTCGGCGCCCGCGCTGGCTTGCGGCAATGCCATCATCTTCAAGCCCGCGGATATGACGCCGCTCACGGCAATCAAGCTTCAGGAGGTCCTGCTCGAAGCCGGCTTGCCGGAAGGGTTGTTCCAGGTTGCGCAAGGGTTTGCGGAGACGGGGCGGTTGCTGAGCCGGCATCCCGGGATTCACAAGGTGTCCGTGACGGGCTCGGTTGGAACCGGCAAGGCCGTCATGGCGGACGCCTCCAGCACGCTCAAACACATCACGTTGGAGCTCGGCGGCAAGTCGCCGTTGATCATCTGCGACGACGCAAAGCTCGACAACGCGGTGTCTGGCGCGCTGCTGGCCAATTTCTATTCGGCCGGTGAAGTGTGCTCGAACGGCACGCGGGTATTCGTCCATCGCAGCGTGAAGGCGGCTTTCATCGAGAAGCTGAAGGCTCGCGTGGGCGCCATGCGGATCGGCAATCCGCTCGATCCTCAGACCCAGGTCGGGTCGCTGATCTCGGAAAATCACATGGCGAAGGTGCTCGGTTACATCGCGCGCGGCAAGGCGGAAGGCGCGCAGGTTGTTGTGGGCGGCCACCGGGTCACCACGGGCGACCTCGCCAACGGCTTCTTCGTCGCACCCACTGTGTTTGATGAATGTCACGACGACATGGCGATTGCGCGGGAGGAGATTTTTGGGCCCGTGATGACCGTGCTGGCCTTCGACGATGAGGATGAGGTCATTGCGCGCGCCAACGGCACGGAGTACGGACTGTCCGCCGGCGTGTTCACCAACGACCTGACCCGCGGTCATCGGATGATTGCGCGACTGCAAGCCGGCACCTGCTGGCTCAATCACTACAACATCACACCCATCGAGATGCCCTTCGGCGGCATGAAGATGTCGGGGTTCGGCCGTGAGAACGGCCGGGCAGCAATTGAGCACTACACACAGTTGAAGAGCGTTTACGTCGCAATGTGTGACGTCGAATCGCCGTATTGACGGATATTTTGTGGCAGAAGAATCTTTTGACTATGTGATCGTCGGCGCGGGTTCCGCGGGCTGTGTATTGGCCGATCGTCTGACGGAAGACGGGCGCAACAGCGTCCTGGTGCTCGAGAACGGCGGCTCCGATCGGTCCATCTTCATCCAGATGCCGACGGCGCTGTCGATTCCCATGAACATGCCGAAATACAACTGGTTCTATCACACGGAACCGGAGCCCGGTCTGGGCGGCCGCAAGCTGCACACGCCGCGGGGCAAAGTCCTCGGCGGGTCCTCGTCGATCAACGGACTCGTCTATGTGCGCGGTAATCCTCAGGACTTTGACCGTTGGGAGGAGGAGGGTGCGCACGGTTGGAGCTATCGCAACGTGTTGCCGTATTTCCGCCGGGCGGAGAAGTGGTCCGGTGGCGCGGATGTGTATCGCGGTGCGGCCGGCAAGCTCTGTACCAGCCTCGCTGAGATGCAGAATCCGCTGAACCCTGCCTGGATCGAGGCGGGGAGGCAGGCGGGTTACCCGCTGACCACCGATCCGAACGGCTTCCAACAAGAGGGTTTTGGCCGGATGCAGATGACCGTCGGGGATGGCCGGCGATGTAGCGCTGCAAATGCGTATCTGCGCCCGGCAATGCGGCGGAGCAATCTGGCTGTCCGCACTCACGCGTGGGTCAACCGGGTTTTGTTCGAGGGACGGCGTGCCGTTGGCGTGAGTTTTAAACGCGGTGGAGAAACAATCACGGTGCGTGCGCGGCGCGAAGTGATTGTCAGCGCCGGGTCCATCGCCTCGCCCCAGCTGTTGAAACTGTCGGGCGTGGGCCCAGCAGCTGAGCTGGCCGCTCTGGGCATCCCGGTGGTCCACGATCTGCCGGGCGTAGGCGAGAACCTGCAGGATCACCTGGAGTTTTACTTCCAGGTGGCCAGCAAGGAGCCTGTCACGCTCTACAAGCACATGAATCCGCTCAGCAAGGCGCTCATCGGCATCCGCTGGATGCTGACTCACGGCGGTCTGGGGGCGACCAACCACTTCGAGGCGGGCGGCTTCATCCGCAGCCGGGCGGGGATCCGGTACCCGGATCTTCAGTATCACTTTCTGCCGATGGCCGTCAGTTACGACGGGTCTTCGCTGGCCAGTGAGCATGGATTTCAGGCGCATGTCGGGCCGATGCGGTCGAAGAGCAAAGGGTGGGTCCGGCTCGTTTCGGCCAATGCTGCGGACAAGCCGCGGATACTGTTCAACTATCTTTCGCAGGCGGAGGACCTGGAGGAGATGCGGGCTTGCGTCCGGCTCACTCGGGAGGTGTTCGCCCAGCAGGCATTCGATCGCTATCGCGGGCGGGAGATTCAGCCTGGGGCTGATGTGCAAACGGACGAACAGATTGACGCGTTTGTGCGCGAGAAGGTCGAGAGCGCGTACCACCCGTCCTGCTCCTGCAAGATGGGCGACGAAAACGACCCGATGGCGGTGGTCGACCCGCAAACGCGGGTGCGGGGCCTGGAGGCATTCCGGGTGGTGGATTCGTCGATCATGCCTTCCATCACCACCGGCAATCTGAACGCACCGACGATCATGCTGGCGGAGAAGGCGGCGGACCACATTCTGGGGAAAGCGATGCTGCCGGTGTCGGATGCGCCATATTACGTTGCACCGAACTGGGAGACCCGCCAGCGGTAGGTCCTTGCGCCGGTATTATTATCACGTCAATAATAAGCCGGTCCTTCAAAGGCGGGCGAGATCACCTTGAGACCACGGCGGGCGTGTCTGGCTCTGCTCCTCGCGGGCACCTTGTCCGCCTGCGGTCCGGATGCCCACGACGCGAAAGTCCTCAACATCTACAACTGGGCCGACTACATCGGTAAGGACACCGTGGCGCAGTTCGAGAAGGAAACGGGAATCCGGGTTGTCTATGACACCTACGACGCGGACGAGACTCTCGAGGCCAAGATGATGGCCGGCGACTCCGGTTACGACATTGTCAGCACCTCCACCGACTACTTCAGCCGGCAGATCAAGGCGGGCATCTACCAGGAGCTGGATCGCTCCCGGCTGCCGGGTTGGAAGAATCTCGATCCCGAAGTGCTGGCCGAGGAGGCGGTGGGCGACCCCGGCAACCGCCACGCCATGCCTTATCTGCGCCACGTCAACGGCTTCGCCTACAACGTCGATCTCGTGAAGGCGCGTATGCCGGACGCACCGGTCGACAGCCTCGACATGTTGTTCAAACCACAGATCATTGCGAAGTTTGCCGACTGCGGGGTGACCTTTCTCGACTCGGCGGAGGATGTGCTGCAGCTGGCGCTCAACTACCTGCACATCGACCCGAACACCACCCGGCCCGAAGACTACAAGCAGGCTGAGGCGTTGATTCTGTCCGTGCGGCCGTTTGTCCGCACCTTCGACTCCACCGAGTACATGAACGGCCTGGCGGACCGGGAGTTTTGTATTTCGATGTCGTGGTCAGGGGACTACGCCACCATCAAGGCCCGCGCGCGCTCCGCCGGGATCAACGTGCCGCTGGCGTTCACGATTCCGAAGGAAGGCGCCAACAGCTCGGCGGATGCCTTCCTGATACCCAAGGATGCGCCGCATCCCGAGGCCGCTTACGCGTTCCTGAATTTCATGCTGCGGCCGCGGGTGATTGCGCAGGTGACCAATGATATTCACTATGCCAATGACAACCTGGCAGCCAATCAGTATGTCGATCCTGCGGTTCTGAACGACCCGGCGGTCTACACCACCCCCGAGGTACGCTCGAGGTTGTACCAGTCCACGGAAGTGTCTCCGGCACTGGAGCGGATCAGAACGCGCACGTGGACCCGTATCAAGACGGCGCGCTAACGAGGTTTCCCATGTCACGCCTGCAAATCACCGGTTTCAACGAGCTCAGCATCGAGATCGCTCGCGGTCACCGGTTCCCCATTCACCCTCTGTGGCTGCGCGAGCGCTGTCAGGATGCCGAATCCATTGACCGGCGCACGGGCCAGCGGCTCGAGGATCCGTCGGACCTGGATCTACAACTGGGACTGACTTCAGTGACCGAGGTGGAGACGGGCCGGTACCGGATTCGCTTTACCGACGGGCACGAGGCGGATTTTCTGGGACAGGAGATCCTGGCTGAGGCCCGGTTGCCACCGGGCGATCACGACTGTCCGCCGATTCGTCTGTGGGACGGCTCGCTGGGCGAGAATCCGCGCGCGGCCTGGTCTTCGAGTCCGACGGACGAGGTGAAGGTAGGCTGGCTGAAGCCTTTCCTGGAATTGGGCTTCATCATCTTCACCGGTGTACCGAACGAGTCGCAGATGGTGTTGAAGGTGGGCGCGGTGTTCGGCTTTGTCCGCGACACCAACTTCGGGGCGCACTTCGATGTGTGCTCCAAACCTGACGCCAACGACTTGGCCTACACATCGCTGTTTCTCGACCCGCACACCGATAACCCGTATCGCTCGCCCGTACCGGGCGTGCAGCTGTTGCACTGCCTGGCAAATGAAACCTCGGGTGGTCTGTCGACACTGGTGGACGGGTTTGCCGCGGCCCAGACGCTGAGGTCACAAGATCCTCACAGCTTCGACATTCTGACGCGCACTCCGGTCCGCTTTCGTTTTCGCGACACCGATACCGAGCTCGTGCGCAGCTCGCCGTTGATTGAGGTGGACGGCACCGGAGCGTTGCAGGCCATCAACTTCAGCCCGCGGCTGGATTATGTGCCGCTGCTGCCGCCCCAGGAGTTGACCGCCTATTTCAGGGCGCGCAAGGCGCTGGACCAGTTGTTGCGGTCACCGAAGTATGAGATCCGCTTCCTGCTGAATGCGGGCGACCTGATGATGATGGATAACCGGCGGCTGTTGCACGGGCGGACCGCTTTCGACACTCGCGAAGGACTGCGTCATTTGCAAGGGTGTTACATTGATGTGGATGGGCCGCGCAGCGTATTTCGCGTGTTGCGCCGGCGGCTCGGCGCATCCGGGAGTCAGGCATGAACCGAGTTGTCAGCTTTCGCAGGATGGAAGACGGAACCAAGGAAGACTACGACCTGCTGGATGAGTCGGAGAAGGTGTATGCCGCCGGCTTGCCGGGACGCATTCTGCAGGCCGTGCGCAACTTGGATCATTCCCTGGAGGGATATCCGGTCAGCCGACTGGGTCACTCCCTTCAGACTGCAACCCGGGCGCTGAACGACGGTGCCGACGATGAGTTGATCGTTGCGGCGTTGATTCATGATGTAGGTGATGAGCTGGCGCCTTACAACCATGCTGAGGTCGCTGCGGCGATCATCCGCCCGTACGTACGGCCCGAAGTGGCCTGGATCGTCGAGCAGCACGGATTGGTGCAGACTTACTACTACGTGCACCACAACGGCGGCGACCGGTTCATGCGGGATGTGCTGAAGGGACACCAGTGGTTTGATGCGTGTATCAACTTTTGCCACCGGTGGGATCAGTCGTCATTCGATCCGGACTATCCAACGTTGCCGTTGGAGGCGTTCGAGGAGCGCGTGAACGAGATTTTCAGCCGCAAGGCGCATGACCCCCGGTACACGGCAAGCTAGCCGCGTTCGGCGATCTGCGTATCCAACAAACGCTGCTTTTCTGCCCGCCGCATGAAATAGCCTGCGGCAATGACGCAGGTCCCCACCAGGCAGATGATCAGGCTGGCAAGCGCGTTGACATCCGGGCTGACCCCCAACTTCACCTTCGAATAGATCACCATGGGCAGCGTGCTGGCCCCGGGGCCGGATACGAAGCTCGAGATCACCAGGTCATCGAGCGACAGCGTAAAGCTGAGCAGCCAGCTCGATATCAGCGCCGGCGCAATAATAGGCAGCGTCACTTCAATAAAGGCCTGCGCCGGACTGGACCCCAGGTCCATCGCCGCTTCTTCCAAAGACCGGTCAGCGCTCTGCAGTCGCGATTGCACCGTCACCGTCACATAAGCCGTACAGAAGGCAATGTGGGCGATCACGATAGTCGTGAACCCGCGATGCGGCCAGCCGAACATCTGCAACATCGACACGAACAGCAGCAGCTGGGTGATTCCGGTAATGATCTCCGGCATCACCAGGGGCGCATTCACCATTCCGGTCAGCATGAGCCGTCCCGGAAACCGGGCGAATCTGACCAGGGCAATCGCCGCCAATGTACCTAACACGACTGCCGCGGTAGAGGAGGCAACGGCGACCTCCAGTGACAGCAGTGCCGCCTGCAATATCTGGCGGTTGTGCATCAACTCCACATACCATTGCGTGGAGAATCCGCCCCACACGCTGACGAGCGGCGATGCGTTGAACGAGTAGGCAATCAGTACGAGTATGGGGACATAGAGCACGGCAATGCCGAAGCTCAAAGCCGCAAACAACACCGGTGAGAAGCGCCGTTCCATGCGAGCTCAGGCTTCCTGCTGCCGGACTGTGTAGTACTGGTAGATCGCAATGGGTCCCGCGAGCAGGAACAGAAAGGCAATTGCGACGGCCGAGGCCACCGGCCAGTCGTGATTGCCAAAAAACTCATCCCACAGAACCCGGCCGATCATCAGGTTGTCGGGCCCGCCCAGCAGGGAGGGAATGACAAACTCACCGACCGCCGGGATGAACACCAGCATGGAGCCGGCAATGACGCCGGGGATCGACTGCGGCACGGTGACGTCCAGAAAGGCTCGCCATGGGGGACTACCCAGATCGGCTGCTGCCTCCAGCAACGTGTTATCCAGTTTCTCGAGCGTGGCAAACAGGGGCAGCACCATGAAGGGCAGGTACGAGTAGATGATTCCCAGGTACACGGCCACGCTCGTACGCATGATCTTGAGCGGCTCCGAAATCAGGCCGACTCGCAACAGCACCGTGTTGAGAATTCCGCCGTCGCGGATGATGCCCTCGAGCGCGTACACCCGGAGCAGGAAGGAGGTCCAGAACGGCAGGATGATGATCAGCAGCAGAATGCTCTGCGTGGTCTTCGATGCCCGCGAGATCGCGTAGGCCATGGGATATCCCAGCGCCAGGCAGATCAGTGTTGAAAAGAAGGCGGTCTTCAGCGAGTACAGGTAGGCGACCCCGTAGACCTCGTCGGTGAGCAGGTATTTGAAGTTCGCCAGGCTCACGGACAGCTGCAGATGCCCATCCGCGGTGTGCGAGAGAATGTCGGTAAAGGGCGGTACCCGGGGCGCCGTTTCGGCCAGGCTGATTTTGAAGGCGAACGCGAACGGAATGAGAAAGAAGACGGTGAGGAACAGCAGGGGCGGGAGAATGATGAGCCAACGGCCCGGCCGCTCGAGCAATCTCATGATTCCCGCCTGAAAGGTGCCTGGCCGGTATTTTGCGCGATAAACTGCAGCCCGTGTACAACTTTCGCCCGCGATGACGGGCTCGGCCGGCAACGGCTTACAAGGTGAGCAGCAACATGGCCAAAAAAAAGGCCAACAAATCTGTGAGCGTGGCCGCCGCCAATGTCCCCGAGCGCGCCTCCCGTGCCCGCCAGCGGCAGCGCCTCATTGACGCCTGCATCTCCGCGCTGCACATCCACGGCCCGTCGCGCACGACTGTCGAGAAGGTTGTAGCGCTCGCGGACATGTCGCCCGGCATCGTGCGGTTCTATTTCGATTCGAAGGACGCAATGCTGGTTGCGTCGCTTGCCTATCTGGCTTCGGAGTTCGAGGAGCGGGTCATGGTCCCCGTGTCCTTGCTGAAAGACACGCCGGTGAAGGCGCTGGAGCAGCTCGTCGAGCTGTACCTCGATCCCGAGATTGCCAGCCCGCGAAAAGTGTCGGTCTGGTATTCGTTCTGGGGCGAGGCCAGCTCGCGCCAGGAATATCTGGATCTGTGCGGCAAGAAAGACGAAGACTTCGCCGCGCTGGTGCATGACCTGATTGAGGGTGTGATTGCCGAGACCGGACAAACCCACCTGGACGCTGACGGAGTGGCCCTGGGATTGATCGGTGTCCTCGAGGTCCTGTGGCAGGGGATTGCGTTTACGAACGAAGTTGAGATTGACCGCGATGCAGCCAAGCGGCGCTCGTTCGCGTACCTGCGTTCCGTGTTTCCCGGACAGTTCGCCGCTGCTGTACCACGTGGTTCGCTCACGACTGCGGGCGCCGGTGCGCAGGTCACCCCCGCAAACGTACCCGCCTGGGCTTACTCCAACAACGCGCTGTTGGCTTTGGAGCGAGACCGGCTGTTTCGTCCTTCCTGGCAACTCGTCGGTCACGAGGCGGACATCCCCCAGGTCGGGGACTACCTGACCGCCGATCTCGCCGGCGAGCGCGTGTTGGTATTGAGATCTTCGCAGACCCGTATTGTGGCGTTCCGCAACAGCTGTCGTAAGCGTCCTCATGCTCTGTTGATGGACCGCTCCGGCCATCTCGCAGGGACCATCGAGTGCCCTGCCCACGAGCTCGTATACGGCTTCGATGGCAAGCTGCGAAGCGGCTCGACGCCCGGCGATTTGACGCCACTCGAGCTGGCGTTGCCGGGCAAATTCATCCTCGTGCGTGCACTCGCCGGCAAGAACGCGGATCCGGCATCGCCGGCACTCCTCGAGATCGCCGGCGCGCCGTCAGGCGATTGGGAGTCGCTGCCCGATCTGAAGCCGGCAGGCACTGCGGACATCGCGGTTGCAGCCGATTGGAAGCTCATGGTGGAGCAGTGGCTGGAAGCGCTGCCGCGCCCGAAAGGAATCCGCCGCACTTTTCTGGCCCCCAATCAACTGTTGGAGGAGAGCGCCACCGAAGCCCTGGTTCTGCAGGTTGTGCCTGAGTCACCCGGCCGCTGTCGCATCCGGCGGCTGGACTATTCGGTCGCAACTGCAGCGCGCAAGAGGTTGCAGCAACAGCGGGACACCAACACGCCGGCCCCTGCACGGCCACCGGCATGGTTGCAACAGGACATTGAAGTCGCAGAATCCATGCAGGCAGGGCTTGCGGCCGGGATCGACGCCACGGAGAATGCCGGTCCAACGTCAACGCAGCTCGATGAGTTTCGTTCGAGTATTGCGATCCTGTTGCCTTTGGCGCGGGGCGTGAAATGAACCTGACGCCGTTTCACGCGAAGTGGGACGGCGCGCTCGGTAACCGTACTTCCGGAATCCGCTCGCGCAACAGGTCGTGGAATTCCAACATGCAGTTCTCGAGGGTCGACAGGGGGCCCGGCTCGTAGCTGCTCGAGGCGAGTCCCTGTTGAACGCGCTTGCAGAGGAATTCGTCTTCGCGTTGCACCTGCCGGTTGATGCGGGCTGACAGATAGCGCACGACACGCATCTCGCGGCGGGCGTCGGGACGCGCGAACGAGCCGCCGCGGATCGTGCATTTCCCCGGGCCGCGCGGCAGGACCTGAAAGAAGTCCATCTGGTCGGGAAATACGTCCACGCCCAGATTCGGCAGCATGCTGTAGAAGGTCCAGCGCTTGCGATGGGTTTCGGGCAAGTGCTGGGTGACCTGGCCGATCAACTGCTGGTACATCCGCTCGCTCCACTTTGAGGACGGGCGGTCGCGCAGCCAACTGATTCCCCGGGCAACACCCGTCGGCAGGTTGGTCATGTCATCGTAGTCCGGAGTGAACATCCGGAACAGCCCCGGATGTCCGATCGGTACGTGGTACGACTCGAGGTAGTTGTCCATCGCGATCTTCCAATCGACATCCCAGTGCTCGATGTACAACGGGCCGAGAGGCTCCAGTGTCTCGAACTGGTGGGGCGTGAAGTCATCGAGGAAGCTTCCCCAGAGGGTTTCCAGGGGCGGTGGGGCACCCGCGAGATTCACAAACACGAAGCCGAACCGGACTGCCATCCGCACCGGCTTCAAGCCATGTTGGGAGCGGTCCAGTCCCGGAAAGCTCTCGCGCACCGGCATCCCGATGAGATCGCCGTTGAGCCGATAAGACCAGCCGTGATACGGGCAGGTGATGGCACCGGGACAGTTGCCGGTTCCCTCCAGGATGCGCGCGCCGCGATGCCGGCAGACGTTGTGAAACGCCTGTATTTCGCCTTGTGAATTGCGGACCGCAACGACGCTGTCGGCACCCAGGTCGAGCGTCATGAAGTCGCCGGGGGCGGGGATCGAATTGACGTGACAGACGATCTGCCAACTCGGCCTGAGGATGCGCTCGTATTCCAGCCGGGTCATTTCCGGATGGCTGTACGCCCACGCTGGCAATGCGCGGGCCAATGCGGGAGCAGGCGCGGCCTCGGGGGTGTGCAGGGCAGGCGAATTCATGAGGTGTTCCTGCGAAAATTATATAACCATGCAATTCTAGCTGAAAACTCTATATGTTCATATAGACGATTGTGGTTGCCGGGTGTTACCGTGCCGGCAGGCATTGCAGGAGAAGCGCGGCCATGACCCGGACCATGACCCAGAATCACGCCCATTTCCGGCGCGCCGTGCAGCGACTGCCCCTGGGAGTGGCTTCCAATTTCCGCTATTGGGGTGAAGAGCGCACCATCTACATCAAACAGGGCCGCGGTGCCCGGATCGTCGACCTCGACGACAACGTCTATATTGACTACCGCCTGGGCTATGGCCCGGCCATCCTGGGTTATGCCGATCCCCGCGTAGATGAAGCCGCCCGCCAGGGCATCGAGATTGGTGGCGTATTTGCGCTCTCCACCGAGCGCGAATACAACGTGGCGGAACGCATCGCCAAAATGGTTCCGGCCGCGGAGTTGGTTCGGTTTTCCAACTCGGGTACCGAGGCGGTGATGGCCGCCTTGCGGCTCGCTCGTGCCTACACCGGGAAGGATGATTACGTCATTCTGGAAGGCAGTTACCACGGGCTGTTTGATGCAGCAATGTGGTACACGCCCATGGACAAGTGGGGTCAGGTTGGCGACCCCGAGGTCTATCCTTACAGCGAAGGCATTCCAGTCAGCACGCGGAGCTTCGCGCACTTCGTGCAGGCGAACGATGCCAACCAGCTGGAGGATGTGCTCGAGCGCCGCGCCGGCAAGATCGCGTGTCTGTTGATTGAGCCCATCATGGGCAACTGCCTGGGAATCGCGGCTGATCCGGAGTATCTGCGCGCGGCGCGCTCCTTGTGCGACAAGCACGGTGTCGTGTTGATCATTGATGAGGTCAAGACGGGGTTCCGGGTTGCGAAGGGCGGCGTCCAGCAGCTGTACGGCGTTAAAGCTGACTTGTGCACTTTTGCGAAAGCAGTTGCAAATGGGTACCCCATCTCAGTGCTTGCCGGGCGTGAAGAGATCATGCGTAAGATCGGCAGGGGTGTGGCGCACGGCGGGACCTACACCGCGCATTCTGTCTCGCTGGCCGCAGCCGAGAAGACCCTCGAGATTCTCGATGAGACGGACGCGCTGGAGCGTATTGCCGATTACGGGACGCGGCTGCGAAGTGGCATGAGCTCGGTATTGAAAGCCCGAGGCATTGCACACAGCTTCGTGGGGCATCCGTCGATGAGCGGTCTGTACTTCGCAAAAGATCCGCCGCGCAACTATCGCGACTGGAAAGGCAGCGACTACTCCTTCTACGACGCGGCCGCCAAAGTGCTGCACGACGAGAAGATCCTGTGTGAGCCCGACTCCCGCGAGCCCTGGTTCATCAGTGCGGCACACGACGAGTCCTGTCTGACAGAAACGCTTGCCGCATTCGAGATCGCGATAGACACTACCTTGAGGTCAGCCGGATCGACCCACCAGAAATCGGGTTAACCGGCTCCCCGGGGGGCGGGACTGCATGGCAAGTAGCAAACGGCACGACGTCATCGTCATCGGTGCGGGCCACAACGGGCTGGTGGCCGCGTGCTACCTCGCGCGTGCCGGTCTCGATGTTCTCGTCCTCGAGCGCAACCCCTATATCGGCGGGGCGGCTGTCAGCCGCCAGTTGTATCAGGATTTCACGTACTCCAATTGTTCGTACGTGTGCAGTCTCCTGCGAACGGAGATTATCCGTGCGCTGGATCTACCGAGGCACGGGCTCCAGATAATTCCGTATGACGGTGGCTGCACGCTGATGCGCGATGGCGGTCATCTGGCGTTGTACGACAATCACGATGCCTTGCGCCGCGAGATCTCGCGGCATTCAAAGCGCGACGGCGAAGCGTACGATCGTTACGCTCGGGACATGCTGCGACACTGCAGGTTCATCAAGCCACTTTTGCTCCGAGAGCCACCCGATCCGACCTCATTCAAGCCACGTGACTTGATGGAACTGCTGTACCTCGGTAAGCACTTCCACAAACTCGGTGAAGCCCAGATGTACGACACGCTGCGTTTCTGGACGATGAGTTGCGCCGATCTACTGGACGAGTACTTCGAGAGCGAGATCGTCAAGGCGCATCTCGCCGGCAGCTCGATCATTGGTACCGCCCTGGGACCGAGGTCGCCGGGTACTGCGTATGTACTGCTCCATCACTACATGGGCAGTATCGACGGTACGGTTGGCGCTTGGGGTTTCGCTCGCGGCGGAATGGGAGCCGTGACGTCCGCGCTCGCGAAGTCGTTTCAGGAAAGCGGCGGAACGATCAGAAGTGCTGCGCCCGTTCAGCAGGTCCTCGTTCGCAGTGGTCGCGCAATTGGCGTGGCGCTCGATGATGGCGAAGAAATTTACGCGCGCACGGTCGTATCGAACATGGATGTGCGTCGCACGTTCCTGGAAACGATGGACTTCCACGACCTGCCGGACGAGTTCGTGAAGCAGGTGCGGAATTTCAAGATTCGCGGGTCATCCGGGAAGCTCAACATTGCGTTGGACGGATTACCTGATTTTCCGGCGATTCCGCAGGGGTCACCGGCTACTCGTGGCGATATGCATGTGACCGACACGGTTGAGATGTTGGAACGGGCGTACGACGACTGGAAGGATGGACGCTGGTCCCGTTCTCCGTACCTCGACATCCTGATTCCGTCGCAAATCGATCCGACCATGGCGCCGGATGGAAAGCACTACATGTCGGTGTTTGTGCAGTACTGCCCGTACCAGCTTGCAGACGGCGAGTGGAACGACGCAAGACGACAGGCGTTCGGCAACACCGTCATCGATACCATTGCGCGGCACAGCCCGAATTTCAAGGACCTGATTCTGCATGCAGAGATCCGCACGCCTTGGGATATTGAGAATCAGGTTGGGTTGACGGAGGGGAATATCTTCCAGGGCGAACTGACGTTCGACCAGCTGTTGTTCAATCGGCCTGTTCCGGGGTATGCGCAATACCGAGCGCCTGTGCGCGGCATGTACATGTGCGGTTCGAGCACGCACCCCGGTGGGGGCGTGATGGGCGCGCCCGGGTATAACGCTGCCGGGGCGATATTACGAGATATGGGGCGGGCTGTTGCTGCGGATGCGGGGCAGCTGGATGCCGTCCAGCGTAAGGTGGCGGCGCTGTGAGCGGGGCACGGTATGACTGTGTCGTTGTGGGTGGCGGCCACAACGGACTGGTGTGCGCCGCGTATTTGGCGCGCGGCGGGCGCTCGGTGTTGGTGCTCGAGGCTGCGGACGAGGTGGGTGGCGCTGCGGTGACGCGCGAGTTTGCGCCCGGGTTTCGGGTGTCTGCGTGCGCTCATCTATTGCACTCAATGTCGGGTGCGATGATTCATGACCTGCGATTGGAGGATCACGGCCTGACGTTCTCGGCTCGTGAAATGCCCACGGTCGCGTTGGCCGCCGACGGTGGTTCGGTCGCGCTCGGTGCGACCTCGTTGACGGCAAACGCGAACCCGTTGTCGTCAGGTGTCACAGTCGATGACGCTGCCGCGTACCCGGGGTACGTAGCTCTGTTGAATCGTCTGGCCCAGGCGCTTCGCCCGGTGCTCGATTCAGTACCCCCTCGGCTTGGCACGAGCGCCTGGGCCGACAAGCGCGCCTTGTTGCAGTTGGGGTGGAAAATCCGCCGCCTCGGCCGGCACGACATGCGCGAGTTGCTGCGCATTGGCGGCATGAATGTGTTCGATCTGCTCAAAGACAATTTCGAGTCTCCCTTGCTCCAGGGCGCGTTAGCGTTCGACGCCATTCTGGGTAGCAACTTTGGACCCCGCTCGCCAGGTTCGGTTTTCACACTGTTATATCGGCTTGCTGGTGCGGCAGCGGCGCAAGGAAAGGAAGTCAGCGGCACGCCGCTTTCTCAGCCCACTGGAGGGCTCGGTGCCTTGTCTCGCGCGTTGGCGGCAGCAGCGGTGGCTGCTGGTGCGGAGGTACGAACGAACGCCGCTGTTGAACGGATCATCGTTCGCGACCATCGCGCTTCCGGTGTCCAACTTGCCTCTGGCGAGACCATCACCGCCAATACAGTTATTTCGAACGTGGATCCGCAAGCCACGTTTCTCAGGCTACTGGGCGCCGAATACTTGGACGCAGGTTTCACGCGCCGCGTGTCCCACCTGCGTACCCGGGGCCTTGCTGCCAAACTGCATCTTGCACTCGAAGACCTACCGCGATTTACAGGCGTTTCGGCGGAATCCCTGGGCGGCCGGCTTCTCATCGCGCCGTCCCTCGAATATCTGGAGCGCGCGTTCAATCATTCGAAGTACGGCGAATTCTCGAATGCACCTGCGATTGAGATAACCGTACCGACCGTTAACGACCGAACGCTGGCGCCTGCTGGAAAGCAGGTGCTATCGGCGGTGGTTCAATACGCGCCGTATGCGTTGAAAGGCGGATGGGACGCCGGGCGTGAGCAGTTCGCGAATATCGTCGTGGACACGATCGAACGCTATTCGCCCGGACTGGGGAAGTCGATCATTTCGGCACAGCTACTGACGCCGTCCGATATCGAACGGGAGTTTCGCATCACGGGGGGGCATTGGCATCACGCCGAGCTCGCCCTCGACCAGTTTTTCATGATGCGACCCGTGCCCGGTGCGGCTCAGTATCAAACACCGGTTGATGGGTTGTACCTGTGCGGCGCCGGGTGTCATCCCGGTGGCGGCGTCATGGGTACTGCAGGCCGCAATGCCGCCCGGCAGGTGTTGGGGCAGGCGGCTTGATGCGCAACCCGGACGTCAATGATGGCGTGGTAGTGGCGGCGGCGACGTCGCCAGCGGTGGCGCTGCTGCCAACGCCGCCACACTATGTACAACCCCTACTGAAAACTCCATTCCACAACCGCGCACGGGCGCTGAGTCAACTCGACAGCTTCATTCCCTGGTCTGGCTACACGACCGTAGACGTCTTCACCAGCGTCGAACAGGAATACTTCGCGATTCGCAACGCGACGACGTTGTACGACCTGACACCGATGGTGAAATACCGCGTCGCCGGGCATTCGGCGCTGCCATTTCTCAATCGCCTGGTCACACGCGACCTCAGCAAACTCAAAGTCGGCCGCGTCGCCTATTGCGTGTGGTGCGACGACGCAGGCCATCTGATCGACGATGGCACCGTGTTTCGGCTCAGCGAAAGCGAATATCGGCTGTGTACCGCGGAGCGCCAACTGGATTGGTTGCTCTCCAGCGCCATCGGTTTTGAGCGGGCCATCGGGGATGATCGACTCGTTATTGAAGAGGTCACCGACCAAATAGCGGCTCTCGCAATGCAAGGCCCGACTTCATACGCTGTACTCGCAGCCGCCGGGTTGTCGGGAGTTGGACGACTGAAGCCGTTCGAGATTGTGACGTTTGAAGTTGACGGGGTGACCATCACGGTGTCCCGTACGGGGTTTACAGGTGACCTAGGTTACGAGCTCTGGATGGACCCCGGTCATGCCGAGCGGGTGTGGGACATTCTAATGGCGGCGGGTCAGACGCGCGGGATTCGGCCGATCGGCTCGAAGGCGCTGAACATCGCACGCATCGAGGCAGGATTCCTACAGCCGAACGTCGACTTCGTCTCTAGCGCTCATACGGTGCTGATGGGTCGCGATCGATCGCCGCTGGAATTGGGCCTCGAATGGCTGGTCGACTTCGCAAAGCCCTATTTCACCGGTCGGCGCGCCCTCGTGGAGGAGAAGCGACGGGGGGCCGCCAGACGCCTGGTGGGCCTGGATATTGAGGGCGATAAGCCCGCTCACAACGCGCTGCTATATTCCGACCGGGCAGGGCGGAAGGAATTGGGTAGTGTCACATCGGCAACATGGTCGCCGACGTGCAAGCGTAATATTGCGTTGGCGATGATTGACGCGCCTCATTTCCAGGTGGGTGCCACGTTATGGGCCGACATCTATCTGAATCGCGAACTCGTGTGGGAGCGTCGCATGGCTCGCGCGCGCGTCGTTGAGAAGCCATTCTTCGCGCCCGAACGGCGTAAGGCGACGCCGCCTGGAAACTACTAGAAGCATGCACGGCGCGCCCACGCGACGGACGCACTTGCGGGTCCATCCGCACCGACCCAACCGCGGGACACACGCGGCTAGCGCATGATCGCCAACCAGCAGAAGCCCATTGCCGACCGCCCGTGGCTCGACCCAGCGGCGATGCCCCAGATTGTCATCAATACCGTCAGCAAGACGTACGGTGGGTTCACAGCCGTCGATAACATCAGCTTGTCCATCTACAAGGGCGAAATGTTTGCCCTCGTGGGGGCGTCCGGCTGCGGTAAGACGACCTTGCTGCGAATGCTCGCGGGGTTCGCCAATCAGACGACAGGCCAGATCACTATCGACGGCGTCGAGATGGCGGGCGTGCCGCCGCACGAGCGGCCGGTGAATATGATGTTTCAGTCGTATGCGCTGTTCCCCCACATGACGGTGGAGCGAAACGTCGGCTACGGCCTGAAGCGCCTCGATATTGATAGCGCTGCGAAGAAGCAGCGTGTGAAGGACGCGCTCGATATGGTGCAGCTGGGCCATCTGGGTCAGCGTAAGCCGC
>JAXDQF010000094.1:0-18971 GCA_034668025.1 Gammaproteobacteria bacterium
GTATCACTTTTGGAAACGATACGTTTCGATAGTTTCTATTTTTTGTTTTCGCGCAGGGCGATAACATTCTCGCCATGAAAGCAATCGCCCCAACACCGGAACAGACGTCGATGATCCAACGTCGACCTTACGGCTTGCTGTCTGGTGACGAACGCGCCTGGCTGAAAGCCCGACATCACATCTCGTTTGTGAATCGGGGGGCTCACGAGCCGGAGCGCTGGGGAACACTCTGTGCGTGGAACGATGATGAGATCGCTCCTGACAGCGGGTTTCCTATGCATCCGCACTCCAACATGGAGATCATCACGTACGTCCGCGAGGGTTCCCTGACCCATCGCGACAGTCTCGGTAATGTTGGGAAGATCGAAGCCGGCGATGTACAGGCCATGAGTGCGGGGACGGGGATCCGCCACGCCGAATATAACTTGCAGAAGACTCCGCTGCGGTTGTTTCAGATTTGGATCCTGCCGGATCGTGCCGGTGACGCACCCGCATGGGGAACCAAGCCGTTCCCCAAGGAAGGCCGAACAGACCAGTTTGTGACCCTCGCCAGTGGCTTCCCGGAAGACTCGGATGCCTTGCCGATCCGTGCTCGCGCCAGGGTCCTCGGGGCGACGCTGCGCTCGGGCGAGGTCCTTCGGCATTCGCTGCTGCCTGAGCGCCTGAGTTATCTCGTGGTCGCGCGCGGCGAGTTGGTTGTGAACGGGATTCTACTGCACGAGCGCGATGGCGCGGCCATCAAAGGCGTCTCGTCGATCACCGTGCAGGCAACACACGAAGCAGAGGTTGTCGTTGTGGACGTTCCCCCCGAAGCAGGCGCGCCCTGAGTCACCGTGAGCGGCTGCCGCTGCATCGCCCTCAGATTACCCCTATGACGGCTCTTTTCACCGTCTAACCATTGCATGGAGTTATTTCGATGAAAGTCATTCGCGTCCCGATCGCCGTTTGCGCGATAGTGGCGGCTTCGGCCGCCTCGGCCATCTCACCCGGACCGGCGCTGAGCTCCGTCAAGCCGGGTAGCTACAAAGTTGAGAGTTACCACACACAGGTCGGATTCTCGGTATTGCATTTTGGTTTCACCCACTACTCGGGTCTGTTCTCCGGGGCGACCGGCAGTCTGCGGCTGGATCCCACCAACCTCGCTGCGAGCAAGCTCGATGTTGTCATTCCAGTGGAGTCGATCACCACGACCGTGCCTAAACTGACGGACGAGCTCAAGGGCGATAAATGGTTCGATGCGGCCAAGTACCCGCAGGCCACCTTCACTTCGACGAAAGTGACGGTCGGTCCCGATGGCGAGGCGAGCATCACCGGCAATTTCACGTTGCACGGCGTGACCAGGCCTCTCGTTCTGCATGCCCATCTGCTCGGGGCGGGCGTAAATCCGCTCGATAAGATGTACACCATCGGCTTTCAGGCCAAAGGCACCCTCAAGCGCAGCGACTTCGGCGTGAGTCTCTACGCACCGGCGCTCGCAGATGAGGTGGAGTTGACGATCGCAGGCGCTTCATCCACTCGTGACGCACCAATTTGAATACCATCCCTATTTGAACCAACGGACATTGATCGAATCCACCCGCTCGCTGGGCATGGTGGTAACGGCGTACTGCGCCATGGCGATCGGCCGGGTATTCGCGGAACCGGTCCTGGCCGACATTGCCGCCGCCCGTGGGCGCAGCGTCGCCCAGGTTGTACTGCGTTGGTTGATCCAACAGCCTGGCACGATCGCGCTGTCGAGGACGACCGATCCGCAACGGGTAGCCGAGAATGTTGCGGTCTTTGACTTCGATCTGACACCTGAGGAGATGGAACGCATTCATGCGCTCGCTCGACCCCGGTCACGGATCGTCGATCCACCTGGGCTGGCCCCAGTGTGGGACTCCACCGGGTAGGTGGCATGCGCAGGCTTCCTGATCTGGAGGGATTCGCCATATTCGCCAAGGTGGCACAGCTGCATTCCTTCGTTGCAGCCGCCGCCGAGCTGAATCTGTCGAAGGCGACCGTGTCCAAGGCGGTCAGTCGGCTGGAGTCGCGTCTGAATGTGCGGCTGTTCAATCGCACGTCGCGGCGGCTCGCCCTCACGGAGTCAGGACAGCAACTGGCTGAGCGCGCGGCGAGCCTTCTGGCAGACGGTGAAGCGGCTGAGGATGCGATCCTCGGACAGGCTGCGGCTCCCCGCGGCCTGATTCGTCTTGCAGCACCGGTCTCCTTCGGTGTGTCGCACATCGCACCCCTGCTGCCTGAATTTTTTGCGCGCTATCCGCAGATCGTCATCGATTTACAGATGAACGATGCCCTGGCGGACCTGATCGGGGAGGGTTTTGATGCGGCTGTGAGGATCGCAGCGCTTCCGGACTCGTCGCTGATCGCGCGCACACTGTGTCCCATGCCGCGCTTTCTGGTTGGGGCGCCGAGCTACTTCCGCGAGCATGGCAAGCCACGCCACCCGCTGCAACTCGCCGAACACCGATGTATTGCCTATGCCCGCGGCCACACGGCGGAGACCTGGCACTTCACGAATAAGAACGCAGAGACAGCTACCGTGCGACCTTCCGGACCTCTGCGCAGCAACAACGGAGATGCAACCTTACCGATCTTGCGCGCGGGTTTGGGGCTGGGAGTTCTACCGGCGTTCTTCCTGCACGAGGACCTGGCAGCCGGGACGTTGGAGCCCTTGCTGTCTGAGTGGAACTTGGCGGCCGCCGCGGTGCATTGGGTTACGCCAGCGCGAGGGTTGCGTCCGAAGCGAGTCGACCTGTTAGGAGCGTTCTTGGCGGAAAAGCTCTCGGCAAATACGGCGCGAACAGCTGCTGCACGTACTCCAGCAAAGCGAGCGCGCCGCGCTGGCTCGTGAGCTGACAGCTCGTCGGCCTCACGGGATCGTACATCAGTTCGCTGGCTCATCTTTGCGTGGGGTGTACAGTTCGATTAACGCGCCCATCGGCCGCCCTCAGCGGGCATCCGCATGTTGAGTCCAAAGGGCGCCATGGAGATCCAGGCTAGTGGCAGCCATCGACCGATGTATTTGAGGTTGGTGCTGAGACGAGCTGCACGTCGTCGAATCCGTTCGCAGAGACCGCTAAAAGATACAGGTGAGCGGCCGTCTTCGCTGCTTCCGGCTGGTTACACCGTGGGTGTCACCAGTTTCAGGCCTGCTGCCTTGGCGAGTTGTTGCTGACGCGAATCGAAGGTCGTGAACTGTTTGAACTGCAGTTCGATGGCGCTCGCAACGTGCAGGACATCGAGCGATCGGCAGCCTAGAGTGCTCGTGTGTTTACGGCTCAAATCGGCAGCGCTTTTTAGCGCTGCCCGCCACAGCAGGTCGGCCTGTTTGTAGCGACCCTGAGCGAAATCGTCGTCCAGCGCGCCCAAGGCTGCGTCGCGTGTCTCCTCCGTGATGATTCCGCGATAGGCGGCCAAGCATATGCCGTTGATCAGTTCCACCTGACCATGGTGAGTAACTGTCAGTGGATCGCCTATTTTCCTGCGCCATGTGGCCATGGCGCGCGACTCGGGCTCTTTCAAGTAAAGCTTGAGGAGTGCGCTCGGATCTACGTAAACAGTCTCAGCGGTCGCCACGGTTTTCGTCGTGCAGTGCGCGCGACTGGGCCTTTGTCAGGGTCTTGGGCTGGTATGCATTCAACCGCGCCCAGTAATCGACTGGTGGGGGCATCCCTTCATTCGCGGGTGAATATAGGGTCAGGCGGTAGCGGGGTTGCCCTTTCTCGGTGAGGAGCACCTCGCCTTCGGTCTCGAGGAGGTGTCTCACTTTGGGAAAGTGGTTACGCAGATCGCGAATGCTGGTTTTGGCGCTCATGGTGATACAAAAGTGTATCACGTTGAGATCGTCTGTCAAGGCGGCCGGTCAGTTTGATCGACGCCGCCGTTCGAGCTTCCCAAGGTGCAAACCGATGCCACACCCTTTTCTGTGCTGCTATCATCCCACGGCGGCGTTTGCTCAGGTACCGGTTAGCTTGCCATTTCCGGAGGGTGTCATATCGTGGCCCGTGTGTTGACGTATCTCATTTGCGCTGTGGCCGTATTCGGCACCACCCTGATCGGCCAGGCTGCTTCGCCTGCATCTTCTGCGGGCCCCGAGCAGGAGATCGCGCGTCTCGAGAAAGATTGAAATCCGGACCCACCAGCCGGGTGGCAAGATGATCGACGAGAAGTTTTTTGCAGACGGATGTGTGGGTCCACAAGGGCGATGCCTGGAAGCTCGGGCACGTGCACTTTTCGGCAATACCACCCAAGTGACACGCAGTGCGGGCAGCTGCCAACAAACATGACATGGAGACGAGGTCCAACTCGACGACTGTCGTAAGCATCGCATTGGGCGCGCTGGTTGTTTTACTCGCCGGCTGTACGACAACGCATGCCCGCGGATCCCGAGCGGCTGATGGGCTCGAACATAGTGTCGAAGTGTTCACTGCCCGCGCCTGTTACGAGCCCAATCCAGCGTGCTTTGCTGCCCGAGGGTTTGCCGAGCAGACGCACGAATTTCGTCAGGCATTGGACACGGCTGGGGACGCAGAGGTTGTCTCTGCATATAAGCGTCTCTGGCGTGGCTATCAGACCTTGCGCGGCGAGATCTATCGTTCCGGCGACCGGCAGTTGCGGCCCGATTTGAAGCCGCTAACGCAGGCGTTCATCGACGTTCAGCGTAATGTGAGAAACGGCTATTCGTACGCCGACCCGGCTTTGTATGCCAATGGCGCCTACTTTTTCGACCCCTATTACAACTAACACCGGGCCGGCAAGCCACTGCGGCTTTACGTGCTGGGCCTCGATGCCGATGCCGAAGGCCACGGATGATCGGACTTTCCCTAGAAGATTGTGTCCGCATTGGCTCGGAAGGTGCCTGAACATCTGTAAGGCAACCCCGCTGCGAAGTGCTACTGGAGACTATTGCCGCCAGTCGACCTGACACAACACAACTGTGATCAGCGATCAACACCGTAAGCCTGTAATGTTGCAATGCGGCAGGTGGTCCCGCGGCGCACCCGCTTCGTAGTCCTAATCTCACCGAACTGTGACACCCGCTGTTTTGTGCGGACACACGATGCATTACATAGTCCGTGCATCGTGCAGTCCCAGGAGGGTGCCATTGAATGGATGACATGCACTACGCCGGAGCCGCGGCCCCGGTGCTCGTCGGCAGTTATGACTACGTGCTCGTCGCGCTGTCCGTGGTCATTGCAATCATGGCGGCGTATGCCGCACTCGATCTCGCTCGACGGGTAACATTCGCGCGCGGTTGGGCCCGCATACTGTGGCTCACCGGCGGCGCCATTGCGATGGGATTTGGCATCTGGTCCATGCACTACATGGGGATGCTCGCCTACCGCCTTTCCATTCCGGTTCAATATGACTGGCCGACCGTGATGTGGTCGCTCGTCGCCGCCATTGCCGCCTCGGCAGTGGCGTTGATTGTAGTCAGCAGGCCCAAAATGGGCATCGCACAGGCGTTGCTGGGCAGTGCATTGATGGGTGGAGGCATCGCGGCCATGCACTACATCGGCATGGCCGCGATGCGCATGCCGGCAATGTGCAGCTACTCGCCCGGCCTGGTTGGACTGTCGGTTGTGCTTGCAATCGTCATCTCGCTCGTTGCTCTGTGGCTCACCTTTCATTTCCGTAGAGACCGCAGGAGTCTGAGCTGGAGAAAGTCGGCCAGTGCGGTGGTCATGGGGCTGGCGATACCGGTCATGCACTACACGGGCATGACCGCTATGACACTCACACCTGCCACCGGCGCGCACGACGATCTGTCACACGCCATCAATGTGACCTCGCTCGGCGTTGCCGGCATCGGGCTCGTGACTTTTGTGGTCCTCGGAGCGGTGTTCCTGACAAACCTGCGCTTTGATTCGCTACCGACTGCCCGTCAGCTCGCCACACGGTATTTCATGTCTCTTGCGGTCATCAGCGTGCTTGCAATCCTCGGGGCTCTGCTCGTTGAGTATCAGGGTGGTGAGGTGCGTAGTGGGGCGCGAATGATCGATATCGCCGAGCGCCAGAAAATGTTCAGCGAGGCCATCACCAAGGACGCTCTGCTGGTGGAGCGAAGCCCGGACGTCGCGGAGCGACAACGCGTGGCGGAGGATCTGCGCAGTCTCGCCATGCAGTGGGAGAAATCGCATGCTGCACTTCAACATGGAGATCCGGCGCTTGGGGTTTCGCGAGGCAATAGTCCGCAGGTGATGGCATTGTTCGCCGCGCTGGAGCCTGATTTCACCGCCATGGTGGGCGCCACTCGGACGCTGCTGGAGAAGGGTGCTGTGCGATCCCCAACAGTCGACCTCGGCGCTGAAGTCAATACGATCCTGGAGCACGAGCGGCGGTTCTTGCAGGGAATGGATGCGATCGTTGCCGAATATGACCGCGAAGTGGCGTTTCCGGACGAATTCAAGAACCAATTACAGCTGGCGTTGCTGCTGTCCGTGCTGGGCGTGTTGCTCGTTCAAGGTGTCGTGGTTCTCAGGCCGGCGCTCTCGAAAATTCAACGAGGCATCAGCCAGCTGGAGCTCACCCAGCAAGCGCTGCAACGCAACAGCAAAGAATTGGGGCGTTCGAACGCCGAGCTCGAACAGTTTGCCTATGTGGCCTCACACGATTTGCAGGAGCCGTTGCGCATGGTGGCCAGCTACACACAACTGCTGGCCCGCCGGTATCGGGGCAAACTCGACAGCGAAGCCGACGAATTCATCGGGTTCGCCGTGGATGGCGCAACGAGGATGCAGACCTTGATCCGCGACCTGCTGTCTTATTCACGTGTCATGACTCAGGGACATTCGCTCCAGCCGGCCGACGCGAGACTTGCCTGCGACATGGCCCGTAGAAACTTGCAGAAATCCATTGAAGAGTCGGGGGCGACCGTGAGCGTGGGACCGTTGCCGACCGTTCATGCGGACGCGACGCAGCTGACGCAGTTGTTCCAGAACCTGATCGGCAATGCCCTCAAGTACTGTAACGAGCGCGCGCCGCAGATCCGGGTGGACGCCACGGCGGGTGACGAGGCGTGGCTGTTTTCGGTTCAGGACAACGGGATCGGCATCGAGTCGCAGTATTTCGAGCGCATCTTCCAGATGTTCCAACGCCTCCATACGCGCGAAAAGTACTCCGGCACGGGAATCGGCCTGGCCATTTGCCGCCGGATCGTGGAACGGCACGGCGGCAAGATCTGGGTCGAGTCCGAGCCAGGGCGGGGGTCAACATTTCACTTCGCGATTCCGCGAACCTGAGCAGGGGACGACATGAATTCGCGAACGATCGAGATTCTGCTGGTGGAGGACAATCCCGGGGATGCCCGGCTGACACTGGAGGCGTTCAAAGAGGGCAGGGTTCTCAACAACCTCGTCGTGATGAAGGATGGAGTGGAGGCGCTCGCATACCTGCGGCGGCGCAGTCCGTACGGGACCGCGAGAACGCCGGATCTCATTTTGCTCGACCTGAATCTACCCAGGAAGAGTGGCC
The DNA here is from genome assembly GCA_034668025.1 of Gammaproteobacteria bacterium. Classification (GTDB taxonomy): domain Bacteria; phylum Pseudomonadota; class Gammaproteobacteria; order Steroidobacterales; family Steroidobacteraceae; genus 13-2-20CM-66-19. The sequence goes on from JAXDQF010000094.1 coordinate 7,477, forward strand.
GGGAAGTACTCGCCGAGATCAAGGCAGATGAGCAGCTGAAGGTCATTCCGGTGGTGGTCCTCACCACCTCGGCGGACGATCAGGACGTTGCGCGCGCGTACAGTCAACACGCGAACTGCTATATCACGAAGCCGGTGGACCTCGAGCAATTCCTGCGCGTCGTCCATTCGATCGAAGACTTCTGGCTCACGCTCGTGAGACTTCCAGACAACGGAGACAACGGTGTCGGCTGAGGAAATCAGCGTCCTGCTGGTGGAGGACAACCCGGGTGACGCTTGTCTTTTCAGGGAGGCACTGAAGGAAGCGTACGGATCGAAGTTCGACCTCGTTCACTGCACCACTCTCGCCCTGGCGCTCGGTCATCTGGGCAACACCCAACCGGATGTGGTCGTAGTGGATCTGGGTCTGCCCGATGCCCTCGGCATTGAAGTTGTGAAGCGCGCTCATGGCACGGCACCCACCGTGCCGCTCGTCGTGCTGACCAGTCGCGCCGACGACGCGCTGGGCCTGCAAGCGCTGAATGCGGGTGCACAGGACTACCTGGTCAAGGGAGAGTTTGATCCGCGCTTGCTATCACGTGCACTGCGTTATGCGATGGAACGGCAGCGAATGCGGCTGGCACTACAAAGCGAGTCCCTGCTCGACGAGCTTACCAAGCTCTACAACCGCCGCGGGTTCCTGGTCCTGGCGGGAAATCACTTCAAGCTCGCTGAACGCACACGCCAGCCATTTGCGCTGGTTTTCATCGACCTGGATGGGATGAAGCAGATCAACGATACGTTGGGACACATTGAGGGGGATCGGGCTCTGGTCGAAGCGGCCGAGCTGCTGAGCAGTTGTGTGCGTCAATCGGATATCGTCGCCCGTTTCGGTGGCGACGAGTTTGTGCTGCTTCTCACGTCAACCACGGAGAACATCATCCGGCAGCGTCTGCGCGAGCAGCTCGATGCGTGTAACGCTCAGGCGGGCCGCCGCTACCGGCTATCTTTCAGCGTCGGCGTCGTCATGGGAGGCGGGGATGAGCGCCTCACGCTCGAGGAGTTGCTGGCTGAAGCGGACGGCCTGATGTATCGGCAGAAGGCGAAGAAGAAAGCAACGGGGTGAGCGGGTGGTGCGATAGTTCCGCCGGTGAGAACAGTGTCCCAGTAGAGCAGGTGCCACGTGAGAAGAACAGCTAGTTGCCCTCGCCACCTGTCAGCGTCGCGGAACGACAACAACTGCCTCAGGGAATCGGGGCTCACAGGAGCTCGTCATGGGTTGGATATTGATACGAACCTTTCTGGTCACGCCTCTGGTACTGATATTCGCTGCGCTCATTCTGTTGATGCTGGGACTACAGGCGGTATCCGGCGGTAATCGGCCTTCGACTGACCTCAGCCGGAATGGTTGAGCCGAGATTTTCCCCGTGACTCTCCCCGTGGGTAACCGCAACGGTATCGGCTTGCGACCAAGACGTGCGTGATACGTTAAAGATTATTACCTTGACCGGTTGAACAGGACTGGCTAGGGCTGCGATCAGCCATCACGGCGCGATCAAAACCGGACCTCGCGAAGTCACGGGCCGCGCTCACCGCGCCGAACAGAATTTCATATGACCTGCTGGCATTTTACGGCCCACTAGTTGCTTCGGAAATGCCAATGTTTGGGGTTCACGGTTCGTTACTCTCCATTCCTAGTCGATCAATCGTCGAACACCACCGCACGTAGAGGTACTGCAGCGATTGGATCGGCTGCCCATCATCCTTACAGAAGACGAAGTCATAATTGATCTTGCCCGCGGCCACGAACCGTTCGCGTAGTGCGAACTGACGCTCGAGGACTGACGAGGCACGAGGACACAGCTCAACGGTCCGCTCTTCATTGTTCTTCGGCCCGTCTTTGTGCCGACCGAGCAGGCGTCCGGTCTCTCATTCCACTATGGGTGGCTGCACGGTTCCATTTTTGCTGAGTTTTGTGAACGTAAGCGATCGTTTCGTACAAGACCGCCGTGCACCTCGATGCGCACGCTGGCGTTGAGCATTCTGAACCAGAACGAGTTAACCCTTGAAAAAAACCTTCTTCCTGACAGGCAGTTCCCGCGGCTTAGGGCGCAGCATCTGCTCGGCGATCCTTCAAGACGGACACCAAGTCGTTGCGACCGCACGACAGCCTGGCCATCTCGACGATCTGGTCAGGCGATATGGCGACCGGATCTTACCGGTAGCGCTCGATGTCACCGACTTCGATGCTGCCAAAAACGCTGTGAAGATTGCGCTCGACCATTTCGGCAGGGTCGATGTTGTCATCAACAATGCAGGGTTCGCGAACGTAGGATCGGTTGAGGACATGCCCATAGCGGCGATCGTGGCGCAACTCGACACCAATTTTCTCGGTAGCGTGCATGTAATCAAGGCAGTTCTCCCCGTTCTGCGTCAACAGGGATCGGGACGGATCATTCAGATATCGTCGATCGGCGCGCGCATTGCGACACCGGGAGCCGCGGGCTACTACGCTTCCAAGTGGGCGCTGGCAGGATTCATTGAATCGCTTGCAATGGAAGTGGGACCATTGAACATCAAGGTGACGGCTGTAGAGCCCGGCGGCATGAAGACGGATTTCGCAGAGAGCTCCTCTTTGACCATCCTTCCGAGCAACACCGCATACGATGCAACGGCCGGTGCAACCGGCAAGATGATGAAGTCGGCAGGGTATCTGGATTCCTTTGCAGAGCCTGGCAGCATTGCCGCTGTCATCATGAGAGTTGCCGAACTGGATGAGCCCCCGCTTCGGCTTCTCCTGGGCGCTGCAACGTACGCCTACGGCGTGGGAGCAGATCAAGCACGTGCGCAATCTGATGAGAAATGGAAGTGGTTGAGCACTGTAGTCGATTGAATCGACACGAACCGAAAAAAACGCCCAATACTGCCGCAGGGATTCAAACCATGGGGTTGCAAGAAACTGAGGAACTGACCAGCATGATTGCGCGTGCCGCCCTGGCTCGCGCAATCTGCACGATCGGTGAATTGGGAGTGGCCGATCATATTCGAGCCGGTGCTCCTCAGCCCGTGCGGGAACTCGCACGGCTCGCACACGCGCACGAGTTGTCGCTGTACCGCGTGTTGCGGTTCACTGCGAGCTATGGTGTCTTCCGCGAAGTTGGCCATCGCGAGTTCGACCATACCGCTCTTTCCTCTGCACTCAGTACCAATGCAGAAGGCTCCTTCCGTGCCGCCGCGCGGATGTATCACCGCATCTTTGCGGGTTGGGACGGACTTCACCACACGGTGCAAACCGGAGAGCCGAGCTTTGAAAAGGTGTACGGAAAGCCGCTGTTTGAATACATCGGCGCCCACCCCGATCTGGCCCCTATCTTCGACGCCGGAATGACCGCATTCCACGGTCCTGAGACGGACGCGATGCTGGACGCTTACGACTTCGGTGAGATCGAGCGCTTGGCCGACATCGGTGGAGGCAACGGATCCTTAATCGGCGCCGTGCTGCAGCGCTACCCGAACCTCAAGGGCATTCTTTACGATATCGGCCATGTGACCCAGCGTGCTAGCCAGGCGCTACGAACACTGGCACTCCAGAAGCGGTGTAGCGTCATGGCGGGAGACTTCTTCGAATCTGTTCCTGAAGGAGCCGACGCTTACCTGATGCGGCACATCATCCACGACTGGCCGGACGAGCAGGCTATCCGGATTTTGTCCAATTGCCGGCGGGTTATCCCTCGGCACGGGAGAATTTTGCTTGTCGAGTTCGCTGTGCCTTCCGGCAATGAACCGTCGCTGGGAAAAGATACGGATATGATCATGCTGGCGTTTCCGGGCGGCATGGAACGCACCGAAGATCAATATCGTGTGCTGCTCGAGCGGTCTGGATTCCGACTCAGTAATGTGACGCCTACGAGGTCCGCTGTGTGCGTGATCGAGGGAAGGCCGGTCGGAAACCTGTGAGCACCGGGTGATATTTCGTGCTCTCAGTGTGCCTGCAGCATCGGATCATTCCGTATCAAATCGCTGATCCATTCCACAAATGCGCGCACTTTCGCCGACAGGTGCCGGCTTTGCGGATACATTATCGAAATGGGATACTGCTCTGTCGTCCAATGAGTGAGCACGGACACAAGTTGACCTGACTCCAAGTAAGGTCGCGCCACATAGTTGGCAACTTTCACAATTCCAAAGCTCATCAAACCCGCGGCAATGTAGGCGTCGTGATCGTTGACGGCCAGGGCGCCGTCGAGCGTGAGTCGGAGCTTCCGTCCCGTTCTCGAAAACTCCCAGTCCAGAACTCTTCCGGTACGATGCGAAACATAGTTGACGCATCGGTGTTCGGACAGTCCTTCAGGGCTACTCGGGGTGCCATGTTCCCGCAAGTAAGCGGGGCTCGCACAACAGACTGTAGTCAGCGTGCCGACTCGCTGTGCAACGATGCTCGAGTCCGGCTGCACGCCGAGGCGCACCACGCAATCAATTCCTTCCTCCACCAAAGCTACCGGTCGAAGCCCCATCCCCAACTCCAAGCGCAGATCAGGATAGCTGGCAAGAAACTGCTGCAGCTTTGGAATCACCAGAAGCTTCGCAAGTCCACCGGGCATATCAACACGCAATCTCCCCTTTGGGACGACTCGTGCCTGCATGACTGACGCTTCAGCCTCGTCGACATCCGCAAGGATGCGCGAGCATCGCTCGTAGAACGCGGCGCCCTCGGAAGTGACGGTTACTCGGCGCGTAGTTCGCTGGAGCAAACGGACGCCGAGATGCTTTTCGAGGCTCTGCACCAGATCGCTCACAGTTGTTTTCGACAACTGCAGGGACTCAGCCGCCTTTGTGAAGCCACCTAGCTCAACCACACGGGCGAACACCTCAAACGCCGTCAGTCGGTCCATTGTCCGTACTCCCGGACAGTGACTCCGCCCATTGCCGGTTTATCCCTGCCACTTTCGCCATGATACTGCAGGCACTAAGCATTCGAGCATTGAGGAGTTGTACAAATGAACGCTAAAGTTTCCGGTCTTCTGGTTACAGCCTTACTGGTCACTTCCATCGCGCACCCTGCGATAGCTGAGCCGCTGGGCGAGCATCCGGCCGTCCTGGTCGCCAGGACATGGAGTAACCGCGCGATCGATCCAAACACGTTCATTGTCCTGCATCCCGCGGGCCAGCGTTGGCTCAGCGAATCTCCGACGACAAAGACGGAGGCGACGGAAAAATCCGATCCGCAAGCGGCGAAGGTGCCGAGCGTGCCGAGCGCGCCCCGCACGCCGAGTAAGTAATGCTGCACAACCGGGATAAATCAATCATCACCAGCAGGGCCTACGCCCCCGCTGGCGAGTCCCGGATCAAGCGCGCAGCCGACATATCCAACCGCAGAATCTGCCAAGCGAGTTATACCTTTATGTGCCAGATTTCATTTCCAACAGGTCCAACCGATCCTGCAATCCGGGTCGTTCCAGCCTTGCAATGAGTGAGACTGTTCAATCCGAACACCTGGCTGACATTATTGAGGCCGCCGCGAGCCGCGACCTGTACCGCGCTGCGCCGCCTGCGTTCGGTTTGCAATTCTCGTCAATTGGTAGTGCCACTGCACTCATTGCACCAGAGTTGCCGCTTACCTACTTTAATCGCGTAATTGGGTTGGGAAACGGTGAGCCGGCCAGTGCCAAGGACATCGACGATATCAGCGACACGTATGCCGATCATCACGTTCGGGACTACTGGATTCACATCGGAGCTTGCGCGAAACCGACCGATTTGGCGACTCAACTCGAGCGGCGCGGCTTCACGTGTGCTACTCGGCCAACATGGGCGAAATTCCTGCGCGAAACCGAGCTGATGCAGGCACGTGATACGCCATTCACGTTGCGCGAAGCGGAAACCGCGGACGCCAAGCACATCTCCGCTGTTATATGCGCCGCATACGGTCTACCTGACGAGCTCACTCCATGGTTTGCTTCACTGGTCGGACGCGCAGGTTGGCGAGTGTGGCTCGCTGAATTGGACGGCGATGTCGTAGCGACTGGATCTTTGTTCGCCCATGGTGATACGGCGTGGCTTGGCGTCGCCGCGACGCTTGCGCAGCATCGAGGCCTCGGCGCGCAGAGCTCTTTGCTCGCAGCCCGCATCTGCGTCGCCGCACAACTGGGCTGTCGTGTCATTGCTACCGAAACGGGCGAACCTCGGGCGGGCGAGCTGAGTCCCTCACTCAACAATATCCGACGGGCCGGCTTCGTCCAGGTCAGCTCCCGATTGAACTACGCATCACCCGGGCGATATCGAAGCGGGCCTCCTCACTCGTGCGCCTGATTTCATCTTCGCATAGCCATGGATGGTAGCGGCACGTTGAAAGCGTGGCCGACGCTGGACCATTCGGTAAATTCACGTTCTGAGTTGAGCTCGATTCGCCTTCACCACAGCCTCATCATGTTTAGGCGAGCTGGAGTATGCCTGCCGCGATCGGGCCGTCACGGTCGCCAGTTATGGCCGCTCACGCCGCTGCCGGCCTCGATGCTCGATGTCAATACATCAAAATCCTCCGTACGGTCTAGTCCATTCAACACGGCCAGCATGACTTCGGATGGTATGACGAGTTTGCGGGTCAGGGTGTCCAACCAGCCACCAGTGCTCGTTACACGGGCACAGACCCTACCGTCGGCGCGAAGGATCTCCTGCCGTACCCTCCACCGGCTTCCCTCGGTCGACAAGCCGGCCAGTGCGCAGGTGACACGGATCTCTTGCAGTAGCCCGACCTCCTTGAAGTACTCCAGTTCGTCTCTCATCGCGACCGGCCCGATCCTCAGCCGAAGCCACTCGCTCGCCGGGAAGCCATTCTCGGCAAATAACATCATCCGGACATCGGCACATTTATTCAGATAAGCAGCACCAGCCATATGCAAATTGGCGTCGGTGTCGCCCCAGCCCGCGTAGACAGTCTTGTGGTACAAGTGATTACCTTTGGTTGAATGAGGCGAGCTCGCCGGAGAGTGAACCAAGGCGGCGTGCATCTGTGCATTCGCGCCGACCCGGGAAGGCGAGTATCAGTCTCGCCAATTGTCGGCACGATTTCCGTTAAGAGGTGTATAGCGCATGCTCCGAAATAGCGGCCATCTTTCAATTGGCAGTTCGATAAAATAGGGTGGGGGTTGAATCGTCGACTAGATCATGGTGATAAGAACCCCGAACACACAACTGCGAGGCCTTCTATTTTGAAAGCTCCCGACATCATTGCGGGATTGTGGTTTTGCCGCCCCTGGTATCGGATTAAGGCACGAGCACACGAAGTGCGGGACGTTGATCGTCCCAGAGGTCGTACGTGATCGGCTCCTGTGCAGAGCCTGTAATCGCGGCGAGATGCCGGGACTCTGCGAGGTAGCGCAGTGTTGCAATGTCTGTCTTGTAAACGTTGAGGCTCCACCGGTGTCCGGGCGGTGCCCGTACGGCGCTGCCCACACCCGCATCCTGCGTGGAATGTCCCTCTAGGTGCGGATGGATTCGCCGGTCATCTGCCGCGATGGTGAATTCACCGTCCGGCGGTGATTCAACTTGCGCGTCGCGCCGATCCACCGTTGACCAGAAGTAAGCAAACATGAAGTAGTCGACCGTGCCGCTTCGATTCACCGCAGCGCCAACCAATGTCACATAGTCGCGTGCATGTGCGGCCAGCTCTGTGCGCTCACGCGCAAATACCAACGGCTTCGCGCCCACGCTGACAGTGGCTGCGGTCTTTTCGTCCAGGAATTCGGTTGGCCCCCTGGTTCCGGACGCTGACGTGCAGGCGCCAACGGCAGCTGCCAAAGCAAGCAAAACAACATGAATCAGACGAACACGCATGCGGAAATTCTAGAAGCTCATTCGATAGGCCGCACTGACATAGTAACGCCGAGTATTCTCGGTTTGTAAGGTTGCGGCGCGTTTGCCGGTCTGGCCGCCCACTTCCAGCTGCACGAGGTTCCGCCCACGCTGCCAGTCCACCAACAGGGACGGCAGGAGGGTATTTTCCGTACTGCCGTCAACCACGACTGACCGATGGTCGACGCTCAACCGGGGCCCGATGCGCCACGCTCCACCCATTGGGAACCGGCTGCTCACGCTCAGGGCTTCAATCTTACCCACCTCGGTATCTCCGTACGTCAAGGTCAGAATATTGAAGTCTCCGGGTCTCCACAGGCTCGAGCCATAAAGCTGCGCCTGGTAGGTCACGTCCAGGCTCGTCGCCGGTTGCGCATCAACGCCTCCGGACGCGGGCGTCGCGCCAATTCGCAGCGCCGAAACGGTGGTCGCGAAGTGAAATCGTTCCCCGAAGGGCGCTGTAGCGGTGACAGTGTAGTTGTCCGTCAATGGGGTGCGATCGCGGGCCAGTTGGTAGATTTCCTGCAGCGTAAAGCTCTGCTCGAGTTGGGCGAGGTCCACGGCCGGTTGCCCGATCAAGGCATTTCGCGTGGTCAGTACCGGAGAGTTGCGTCTCTCGACATCGAGGCTGACAACCCATTTGGCAGGCAGCTGTACCGTGCCGATCAAGGTCGCTACGTTCAGGGACCGAAACGAAACGTCGTAGTCCAGGAAGGCAATGAACGATGCACGCGAGGTGAGATAACGCGCCTCGAATCCGGTGGCCCGCCGGTCACGTATCCCGTCGAGTTGCTGTGCGGCGGCAAAAACGCTGCCGTCCCAGCGGCTTCCTGCAGGAGCGTATGCCAGTGCGAGGCTCTCGAATCGCTCGTGTGTCTGTACCGATTCGTTTGTTTGATCGACCGGGTATCCCGCGGCTGCGTTGACAGTCCAGCCCGGATGCATTCGATACGATAGAAACAGTCCGTCGAATGTACCCAGGATGCCGTCCTGATACCGAACCTGGCGTCCGGCGCGTGCCAGCAGTCCAAGCGGCCGGTCGTTGATTTCGATCGAGGCCAGGCTTACGCGCTCGTTATTCCCAAAGGCGTTGGTCGCGAACTGCTTCGTGTAGCCGGCGCTCAGGCGCATCATGAGATCGACGTTCTCGCCGCGATGCCGGGCGAGTACATCCAGATCGTTGTAGAGCGCGTTCTGCCGGGTCGTCTGTTGCGAGTTGGGTAGTTCCGGAGCGCCAGGATTGACAGTGCCACTGTCGTAGCGCGTGCTGTCATACCGGAATAACTGACCCACACCCCCATTGACCTGCCAGCCCAACCGGTTGGAACCGATTCCGCCGCCGGCCTTGGATTTGCCGGTGGCCTCCCGCAGCAGTCGCAAGCGCGCGGTGATGCGCTCCACGGCTTCGCCCTGGGGATAGCGGCTCAGGTATTCCTCGTACTCGGCCTTGGCGTGCGCCAATTGTCCGGACCGTTCGCGCGCCAGTCCAAGCAGTTCCTGCGAGCTTGCGCGTTCGGGGAATTCCGGTTGGCGCTGCAACCGTGTCAGCAGCGAGATCGCCTTGGGATATTCGCGAGCGCCCATGGCCACGCGTACCTGGGCCAACAGTGTGCTGATTTCGGCGGCATCCAGAGGCGGATCGGTCCCGATTCGTCCCACTGCCGGTAGCGGGGCCTGCGCGCCGGCCGCATTGACGTCCGCCGTGACCGCATCGTCTCCTCGCGCAATCCAAGCTCGTGGGTAGTCAGGCAATGCCCGTTCCAACACCTTCTCTGCGTCCGCACGCCGCTCCACCGGGCCGACTCTGAGCCGGTACCATTTTTCGTCGCCCACGGTTATTTCGGACACGAACACCGGCAGCTGCAGGCGCTCGTGCGCGAGTTGGATAGCCGCGGCTTCAAACGGCTTGGGTTGCGACTCCAGGTTGATCGCGAAATGATCGGCTGATTCCGGGGATTGCGAAATCAGTACCTTGGAGCGTGTACGTGCTTGGCGAAGCAATCGGATGCGCAGGCCCCGTGGGTCCGTTCCCTGGGCGATGACGTATTGCTGGACGCTTTTGAATGCCAGCAGCAGGCTGACCTGTCCGGGTGCCTCTGATTCCAACCTCACCGACGACAGCACTCCGGAGTCATCCGAAACGGGCGGAACCTCCGGCACAATCTGTGAGAAGGCATTCGTCCCGCAGTCGCCCATGGGAAGCAGTTGAATGCGCAGCTCGCTGCCTTCGCTGGCAGGAAGATGAGTGACGTAGCGCATGGAGCAGTTGAACTGTACCGCAATGTCGACCTGCTCATCATGGGCGGACACTTCCACGAGGTCCACCAGGCGCGATGGCAGCTGCCCGCCGATCTGTGCCCGAGCTCCTACTGACAGAACACTCGCAAATGATGCGAGTAGTGCGATCGCGTGCCTAGTGACGGAACGAACCATCGGTCACTCGGTGATAGGGCGAGCGCACACTTTTAGCGATCGTTGCCCGTGTTGAATCCGTGTAGACGTGACACGCACCCGTGCAGCCTGCCAGTTCGCCCGCAGTGTAAAGTTGACCCTTCGCCGTTTTCGGGTGAACGTCGGGTTTGAAGTCCTTGGCGTGGCACCCTCCGCAGGTACCGGCGTCGGCAGCGGAAGTGAAGACGATATGCTCCGAGTTGGTCGTGTGGCATTGCTCGCAGGTCAATGCAGTGCGGTGCTGTCCCGGGTACTGAGTCGAGATGTGCCTGAAGTTCAGTGCATTCCAGTCGGGATACGTGTGACAGGTCTGGCACTCGCGGGCCGTGGTCATGTGGTTCGGCGGCTTGCCTATTGCGCCTGCGTTGTTGTGACAGGTCGAGCAGCCCGCTCTGAGGCCCGAGTGATCCACTTTCGCGGAATTCCAGGACAGGGTGCCGTGGCACGTGTCGCATTGCTTCGAGGTCGGAATGTGGTTGCGAGGCAATCCTGAAGCGCGCACGCCGTTATGGCAGGTGGTGCAGGGTTGCGCCGCCGCCGCGGCATGTTCGAATCGGGCAGGCGTCCAGGCGTTGGTGGTATGGCAGCTGTCGCAACCGCGAGTAACTGAGACATGGCGCCGCGCGATACCGGTGGCGTTGATTCCATTGTGGCAGTTGGCGCAGGGGCCTTTGACCTGCAGGTGATCAACTTTGCTGACTGGAAGCCACGCCAGTGTCGTGTGGCAGCTTTCGCATGACGAGGTGGTCCAGGTGTGCAGCCTCGATATACCGAGGCGTGAGGAAGAGGAGTGACAAGTGGCACAGCGTGCGCCACCAGTGTCCCGGTGACGGCCAGTCATCGTTGGGTCCAACGAGGGCCCGAAGCCTGCAATTTGAGCCGGCCAAACACCAATGCCACGCCGAGCGCCAGCCCGTCCTGAAATCGCTGCGCTCACCGCCGCCGCATTGGCGGCCGACAGGCCTCCGGCCCCGCCGGCTATGCGCGATCCAGCAGCCGCTGCAGTCGCCGCCGATGACTTCGCGGTCCTTCTTACAGCGTTGCCGCGCCCACCACCGCCGGTGTCGCGAGGTGAATGACAACCGGACCCGCCGCAGTCCTGGCCCTTGTGATGGTTCGGACCGTCGCGGACCCACAAGTTGGAAATCCCGTACCACGACATGCCGATCTCATGGCAGCTGTCGCACCTCTGCCCTGACACGGCGGCATGCTTGA
>JAXDQF010000095.1:0-5164 GCA_034668025.1 Gammaproteobacteria bacterium
TCCTTTGTCGTTCCGGTACAGGCCCGAAATGCTCGCTGCAACCGTGTCGGAGAGCGGGGCCGACAGAAATCCGGTCAACTTTACGTCATTGCCGCCCTTGTATCCGCCCGCGTAAATGCCATCGGAGACTTCGATATTCCCGCTGGGCGTGAAAGTTGGATTGCGACTCGAGACGAGAATGGCGCCGCCGCTGGCGTTACGCCCGAACAACGTACCCTGCGGTCCCTTGAGAACCTCGATACCGGCAACGTCGGGCATATCGAAGGTATTTCCATAAATGTCCGGCTGGTAGATGCCGTCCATGTAGATCGCCACATTGTTTTCGGCGCCCGCGGCAGACGACAGGCTGGTGACGCCGCGCAGATTCGGTCGCGCCGCCGCGCCGTTGGTGTAATTCAGGCCCGGGACCACCGCCGTCAACTCGGAAACATTTACCACTTGTGCTGCGTTGAGGTCCTCAGAGGACTTCGCGGTGATCGCGATGGGCACCTCGAGAGTGTTTTCGGCACGTTTCGTGGCGGTCACCACCACTTCGGCCAACGCCATCGTATCATCCGGAGCCGTAGCAGCCGTAGCAGCTTCCGCGGCAACCTCCGCGTCAACGGCTGTTGCCATGCCCAATGCCGAGACGCCGAGAAGCAACAACCAAGGCCTCAACCTGTCGGCTCCGATTTTCATCATACCCCCTTTAACGTCAGTCAATCCGCGAACCGCAGCTCGCGGGATACTTTCAGCCTCGCACCCCGCCCGTGATCAGGTCCAATATAATTGGTGTCAGGCTTCAATACCGGCCCGCTATTGGTACGGCTTCACACGAGAGTTGCGCCGCCGTCGGCGAGCAAGGTTGTGCCGGTTACGAAACTGGAAAGCGCCGAGGCCAGGAATAACACCGCGCGCGCCATGTCGTCGGGTTGCCCCCAGCGATTCAAGAGGGAGCGCGGCCGCAAATCCTCCATTTTCATATCGATCATCGGCAGGAGGATTTCAGCGCACGCTAGCGCACCTGGAGTGTGAATGTTGCCCGGAGCCACCGCATTCACGCGGATCCCCTGGCCGCCCCATTCCTTCGCCAATGCCTGGGTGAGTCCGATAACGCCCGCTTTGGACGCGTCATAATGCGCGAGCGCAGGTGTTGGCAGGTAGGCGTCCATGGACGCTATGTTGACGATGGTCCCCCCGCATTTCCGGGCGATCATGTTGCGTGCGACCGCCTGCGACAGGAAGAACAAGCCTCGCAGATTAGTCGCCAGCAGACCGTCCCAGGCGTCCTCGTCGATATCCAACGCGAACTTCGGCGGGAAAATCCCTGCAGCGTTGACCAGCACGTCCACGCCCCCATATTCGGCGACTGCCCTCGCAACCAGCGCCGTCGTCTGGCTCACGAATCTGACGTCAGTCGGCGCAGAGATCGCATCACCGCCTGCCGCCTTGACCAACGAGGCCGTTTCTTCCGCGGTCTGGCGGTTCATGTCAGCCACCACGACCCTGGCACCCGCCTCCGCGAGACGCAGGCAACACGCCCTGCCGATACCGGACCCGGCGCCGGTCACAATGGCGACTTTACCATCCAAGCTCAGCACCTCGGTCAGGCGCCGCGCGCTCATATCCTTTCCGAAGGCAATTGGATCGGGAATAGCAGGCATGCTCATCAATGCTCTCCTGAACTGTAAGGGACGTGATCCGGCGGGCACCGGGAGAATCCGTCGCGCATATTGGCGTACAGCACGAGTGCCGGGGCCTGACTGCCCCCCAGCGGGTTGCTGTTGGCCTCCAGATTTGCGAATCCAGTCCTGCCATCCAACCGGGCGGTGCCAATTCCCTCCACGGCAGCGAAACCGCGGACCTCCAGAATGATGCCGTCGCGCACCTGGTGGTCAATCAGCAGGCGCTCTCCGCTCATTGACTCGAGTTCCAGCTGCGCGCTGCGGTAGGTAAACGCATCGTCTTCCACGGGTAATACAATGCGCGAGCTGCGTAGCAGCTCCGGTACGCCATTGCGCATCAAATAACCATAACGACGGAATTTCCCGTCAGAGGACAGAAAGTGCACCACCTGCATGGACAAATCCGGGCCGAAGACGATCGGCCACCAGCGTGCGCTGCGGAATTGATTCCAGTGACGATTGCCCCATGAGCGATCGCGATAGCCCTGTGCATCTATGTCGAAGCCTCTTCCCGCCAGCACGACTCGCCCTGTCATGTGTCCGGCAACCTCGAAGTGATGAGCGACGAAGTCGTCGCGCTTGATCCCGACGAGGTCGAGATAGTCAAAACGCGCGTGATAGTCACGAAATGTCAGCTCGGCTTCGCAATCCGCGAATTGCGCGGACAGCCGCAGCCCATCGGCCAGGGTTGCCCGCGTCGGCCCAAGCCCCATATGGGTCTCGGCACGGTCAGCGGTGACCATGGGCGCGCCCGTGACATTCCATCTGAATCGTTCACCGGAGGTGGTAAACACTCCGAAGCAGCAATTGCCCATCCGATGCTGCGGCTCATGCCCCAGGCGATAGAAGCCGCCGAGCTCCGCCTTTTCGTCAAACCAGGTAAACAGCACACTCTCCTGCCAGTCCGGTCCTGCACCATCGGCATGCGGCGCATCGTCGGTCGCGCTGTACGTATTGATATCGATTGAGGTCATCGTTTCATCCCTTTGCAGCCTGCATAACCTGGCGCGACGCGTCCAAGGCGAGGCGAGCGCACTCGAGAGGCGATACCCCGCGATCTGTCAACGAGCGCAGCGGTACTTCGACGCCGATCGGCACATCCGGCAACAGATTCCTCACGAACTCGACCAGCGGCATCTCTCCCCGGCCTGGCAACTCTCGCTCATACAGAACGTTGTAGGCGTACTGCTCAGGCGTTTGCCGTCGGGGGCCGTCGCACAGCTGTGCTGAGATCAACCAGTCTGGATTGATCCGCGGGATCTCATCGGGGAGTCCTCCGGAGTAGCAGAAGTGGTAGGCATCCAGCTGCAGGGCCGCATTCGCCTGGTTCGTGCGGGTCAGAAAGTCGACCGCGCTGTGCAAATCGCAGATCTGTGTGATGGGCGTAAACTCCAGGAGCACACGCACCCCCGCTGCCCGGGCCATTTCGCATATTCGTGAATAGTTGTCTTCAGCGCGGCGCGCATCCGCATCCAGAATCAACGTCGTGATCGAGCGGGCTCCCAGGCGTGCGCAATTTTGTATTGGCTTAGCGAACCGGCGGACGTCCGTCGCAGGAAACAGTGGAAAGCCGTCTATGTTGAACAGGCGCTGGCCGGTCGAGCGCAGCAGCGCCGCCATTTTCGCGCACAGCTCATCATCATCAGCGAAGGGTTGAATCGGAAGGTCGAACTCGGGAGCCGACAGGCCGATGGGGCTGATCCCGTCATAACCCAGCTCCGCAGCGATTCGGATCATCTCCAGCGGTGAGATTCCGATGACGGTTAGCTGATCGAGGCTCACGTTTCTCATGCACTGCTCACGCGCTCAGGGTGCAACCAGGACCTTGCATTGCGTGGTGGGGCCACGGAGCGCTTCGAACTCCTGCGGCAATGCATCCAGGCCAATCGTCTGCGTAACCATGGCTTTGGCCGCTACAGCGCCCGAAGCCAACATGCCGGCCGCCGTCCCGAACTGGAGCTTTGAAGTACCTATCGCGAACTGGATTCGCACCTCCTTCAACAGTGCGGGTGCAGGGGCGTAGGTGTCCGAATGCAGGCACAGACCGATGACCACGACGGTACCGCGTGGCTTGACCATCTCGATGGCCTTGGCGAGAGTACCGCCCGCGCCTGCACATTCGACAATCACATCCGGCGGCCCACCGAGTGCTGCGATGACCCGATCCTCATATCCTTCGTCCATCCTGATGAAGGAGGTTGCACCCATGTCGAGCGCGAGCTGTTTGCGACGCTCGGACGGAGCAATGACCACGACCCGCCGCGCGCCGAAGCGGTTGGCCCAAAATATCACGCCGAGTCCGACAGGCCCTGCTCCCATGACCAGCACCCGATCGCCGGGGCGCAGCGGCGCTCTGGTGATGCCGTGCAGACCCACTGTCAAGGGCTCGACCAACGCGGCGTCCGCCAGTGAGAGGCCTGCCGGTACGGGAACGCACGCAGCGGCGCTGGACAGCATGTACTGCGCATAACCGCCGAAGTTGGGACGCATCTGTGCACAGAAATGCTGGCACCCGGCGAGGCAGTCCGCGCATTTTGCGCAGCCTCGCGAGGTCATCGGTATGACACGATCGCCAACCCTCCACTGATCAACATGGCGGCCGACCGCAATCACCTCGCCGCCCACTTCGTGCCCGAGTATCATGCCCGGCGGGAAGAGTGGCTCGGGCGAGCCGGTCACGTGAACATCAGTGGAGCAGATGCCGCACCGCTCCACTCTGAGTACGACCTCGTCAGCCGCGGGTTGCGGATCGGGCAACTCCCGCAACTGCAGGGCAAGGCCGGGACCTGCGAATACGGCGGCCCTCATGGAACCGCCGCATCCCTCAAACTGAACTCATCCATGTACTCGCCGTAGCGTGCTTCGATCTCCCCCTCCGTGATGCCGAAGCTTTGCAGGTCATAGCGATGCTCTCCATGCTTGCGTTCCGGCCTCGCCGCGATGCGCCCCCGCATTCGGGTCTCTGTCTCCGGCGCGAGCGTCAGGCCGAAGTAGGCGTATATCTCATGAACCACCGTCATCGGCTCGCGCAGGAACCGCCGATGATCCACATCGAATATCTGACCGCGATGTGCAGCGCGAACGGGCTTGGCGCGCCGCAGGGCATCGGCCCATTTTTCCAGCTCACGCGGGCCCAGGAGCTTGGCCCAGCTGTTCGCCGCGTCACCCTCGTACATGCGATGACTGAGCAACATGTTGCTGCTGATGGAGGGTACTGTGTAAAGCGGGCTGCGGTGCGTGTGCACCACGCAAGCATCCGGAAAGACCTCGAACAGCAGATCGAGCGTCGAGATATGGCCGGGGTTCTTCAACAGCCAGCGCTGCTCGGAATGGCCGTGACCGATCAGCTGCAGCACTTTGACGTACCACTGGTATGCAGGGCGCTCGCTACGCGTTTGCCACCACGCATCGTAGCTCGGTGCTTTCCAAGTGCAGGCCCAGCGGTTGCTGACGAAGCTCTGGCGAAGTATCTCGAGGCATTCGTCCACCTCATCGACAAC
>JAXDQF010000096.1:0-4721 GCA_034668025.1 Gammaproteobacteria bacterium
CGGCGCGCTGGCGCACGAGTGCCTGGTTCGACAGGATGAATGCGCCCATCACAACGTTCTCCCAGACGGTCATCGTCGGGAACAGGCTCCTCTCCTGCGGCACGTGCACGATCCCGCGGTGAAGTCGCTCGCGAGAGCTCAACTTTCCGATGTCCGCGCCGTCGAACACGACCGAACCGCCGGCGTTCCGGAGCAGCCCGCTCACGGTCTTGAGCACGGTCGACTTGCCGGCGCCGTTGGGGCCGATGAGGCAGACGATCTCGCCCTTTGTCACCGCGAGGTCGACGCCCTTGAGAATGAGCCCGGCGCCGTAGCCCGCGGTTACTCCGGTGAGATGGAGAAGCTTCGTTGGAGTCCCGGATGCGGTTGATTCAACTTCCAAGGTATGCCTCCAAGACTCGCGTGTCTTTCTGGATAAGGTCCGGCGAGCCGAAAGCGATCGGCGCACCGTGGTCGAGCACGATGACGGGATCACAGAGCCTCATCACGAGCTGCATGTCGTGCTCGACGATGAGGAAAGTCACCCCCGCGGCGTGACGCTGCCGGATGTGCTGCTCCATCGCATCGATCATCACCGGGTTGACGCCCGCGGTGGGCTCGTCCAGCAGCACAAGCGTCGGATCGCTCATGAGCACGGCGGCGAACTCGAGCAACTTGCGCTGACCGTATGACAGATCGGCCGACGGCAACTGCGCCATGGCTTCAAGCCGGAACTCGCCGAGCATCTTCTTGGCACGCTCGCGGTCGATCTCCGAGACTCGGCGACCGAAGAGCTGGCGCCAGCTGTAGCCGGCGGCGACGACGAGGTTTTCTTCGACCGTCAGCTCGGGAAAGATGCGCGCCTGCTGGAAGGTGCGGGAAAGTCCGCGGCGGTAGAGGTCCGCGGGCCGGGGCCGCGCGATCGTCTCACCGTTGAAGCGGATCTCGCCCGAGTCTGCCTTGAGATAGCCAGTGATCATGTTGAACGCGGTGGTCTTGCCCGATCCGTTCGGCCCGATGAGGGCGGTGATCGTGCCCTTCTGCACGGTGAACGAGCACTCGTCGACGGCGGTCACGCCGCCAAACCGTTTCGTCAGGTGATCGATTTCGAGAAGATTCTCACTCATCGCACTGCCTTCACTTCACTGGTCGGAATGGCCGTGGGGGCGGCGTTGGCACTGTCGCGTGCCGCGCCGGCAGCACTCGCACGGCGGCGCTTGAGCCGCTCAGATATTGAGGGCAGGATGCCGCGGGGCAGGAACAGCATGATCACAAGGAACACCGCCGCGTAGGCAAGGAGGTAAAGCTCGCTTGCCCCGAACGCCTGTGCGAAATACTCCTGCGCCGGCACGAGGATGAACGCGCCGAGCACCGGTCCCCAGAGCGTGCCTCGTCCGCCGAGGAAGGCCATGAGAACCATGCCGATCGTGATGAGTGGATCGACCGCGAACTGCGGGTAGATGAAGCCGACGTAGTATGCCCAAACCCCGCCGACCATCGCGACGAGCCCTGCGCTCACGGCGAAGGCGATCAGCTTGACCGCGGTCACCCGCACGCCGACACCGTGTGCCTTGTCTTCGTCCGCACGCACGGTCGCGAGCGACAGGCCGATCTTCGACCGACGGAAGTAGAGCGAGATGCCCATCGCGATCGCCAGCAGAATCAGCATCGCGTAATAGAACGGCCAGTCATAGGTGGAGACGTCGAACGGCGCTGGTGCAACGCTCTTGCCCTGTGCGCCTCCGGTGAAGTTCTTCAGATTGAAGGCCAGCGTCTGCGTGATGAACAGAAGGGTGATCGTGACGATAGCGAACACATCCGCTCGCGTTCGCATCGAAACCCAGCCGATCGGGATGCTGAACAGCGCCACAGCGATGCCGATCAGCGGTAGGACGAAGAACGGGGCGTAGCCGCCGTAGACGCTGCCAGTGAAGATGATCGCAGTTGCGTATGCACCTATTCCGAAGAACGCGACGTGGCCGAGCGATGGATAGCCGGCATAGCCGCCCAGCAGGTTCCAGGAGCTGGAGAGCGCGGCATACATGATCGTGAAGATCAGGGTGTTGAGCAGCCAACCTGGCCCACCAACGACCGGCACAAGGATGAGGATGAGGAAAAACACACCGGCTCGGATGAGCCCTGCGCGGGTGATCGCGAGTTTCACAGGGCACCTCGCGTTCTGGCGCCGAAGAGTCCGCGCGGTCTAACCAGGAGCACGAGCAAGAGCACGATGAAGAAGGTGAAGTCCGACCAGATGGGCGAGGCGAGCGCGGAGACAACCGAGGATGCCACCCCCATCACGAGCGCGGCGACCACCGATCCACCGATACTCCCGAGGCCCCCGAGCACCACGATGGTGAGAAGGCGGCTGATCAGGTCGTAGTGACTCCCGGGATTGAATGAGTTCAGCATGCCGAACACCGAGCCGGCGGCCGCGGCGGTCGCGGCCCCCAGTCCGAAGCCGAGGGCAGAGACCCGGTTGGCGTTGACGCCGAGAAGCTGCGCCGACATCGGGTTCTGCACGGTGGCGCGGACGGACCGCCCGAATTTGGTTCGCTGCAGGATCAGGTAGAGCAGACCGAGCATCACAAGGGAAAGCGCGAACGCGACGAACCTCACCAGGCTCACCTGGTAACCCAGGATCGTCCAACTGAAGTTCGCGTAGGCGGGTTGCACGTTGGTCAGGGTCGCCCCGTAGGCGACAGACAGCACACCTTCCACGCCTAGCGCTATGGCGAAAGTCACCAGCAGCGACAGTTGCGCGACGTCATCGCCGTGCAACGGTCGCAGCAGGACGTACTGCACGCCAACTCCCACCAGGAACAGCAGTGGGGTGGTGATGAGGATCGATAGGAACGGATCGATCCCCAGTTGCGTGAACAGTGTGTAGGTGAGGTAAGCCCCGAGAACGACCAGGGCACCCTGCGCCAGGTTCACTACTTTCATGATTCCGAAAATCAGCGTCTGGCCGCTCGCCATGAGCGCGTACACGCCACCGGTGAGTATGCCGAGGATGATGGCCTGGATTAGCGAATGCACTATCTATTCCCGTCTAGCCGGCCCAGTGAGGCTTGGGAGCCATCGGGGCGTGTTGTGCTGTTGCGGAGGGGAAAACGGTCGTCAACTTGCCGCTGATCCACTGGATCAGCAGGTATGCGCCCTTTGGAGCTCCGTACTGGTTCCAACTGAGGTTGCCGACAAGGGTCGGCCAGGTGCCAGTGTGCAGCGTCGTGATGATGGTCGCGTTGTCGATCTTGCCGGTCTTCTTCGCGACCTCGTCGAGCAGCATGCCTGCCGAGTATGCCTCGGCCGAGGTCGGGTCGATCTTCTGGGCATCCCCGCCATACTTGGCGATGTAGTCCGAGATGAACTTCGTGCTGCCCGCGATGGTCGAGTCTGCATACCAGTCGGCGCTCGAGAAGACACCCTCGGTGTTCGCGCCGACTGCGGCCGGGAAGTCACCGGGCGAATTCGCGCCGTTGGACTCGAAGAGCCACTTCGGGTTGAACTTGAGCTGGATCATCGCCTTGATCTGCGCGAAGGCGTCGGCCTCCTGCGATCCACCCACGACCACGTCGGGGTTGGCCGCGGCCATGCCCGACATGATCGGTGTCATGTCCGCGGTCTCGGCCGGGTAGGTCTGGTCATAGACGGTCTTGATGCCTGCAGCCTCGAAGCGCTTCTGGATGCTCGCGGCGATCGGAGCGGAGAATGGGTCGTCGAGCTTCGCGTAGCCGGCCGTCTTCGGGCGCTTGTTCGCCGGGAGCGACAGGATGTAGTTCGCAAAAACGTCGCCTCCCTTCGTGGTCGGTGCCGGCTGCACGAAGAAGAGGTTCGTCAGCTTCTGGTCGAACACCGAGGGGCCACCACCGGCCGGCTCGATGAAGGCGTACCGATAGCGGCTGGCCACACGGGATGCCGGAACCGTCAGCAGGCTGGAGTACGGCCCGAAGACTAGGTCCACCTTGTCTTGGGTGATGAGGTTCGTGTAGTTGGTGACAACCTGGTCGGGGCTGGACGCGTCATCGACGATGCTGAGCTTCACCTGCCGGCCAAGCAGACCGCCCGACTTGTTGATCACGCTCGCCCAGAGCTCGTATCCGCGTTGTGCGGCCTTGCCAGAGTCAGAGAAGTCGCCCGTCAGCGAGAGAGAGATGCCGATCTTCAGTGGGCCGGTCGACGAGGCTGCCGGCGATGAGGCCGAACAGCCGACCAGCGCGACCGCCGATACGGCGAGGGCCGCGACGAAGCCGAAGAGGCGATCTCGACGAGAGCGGGGCCCGTGAATATTTAGATGCATCATTGCTCCTAACCGAGGATTCGATTACCTGGCTTGTCTCAACCGCACACCGTCTATCCCGGAATTCGGCATCGTTACCGCAATCGTTTGCACCACAATTGCATCACTTTGCTGAAGTGTCAAGCCCTTTAGCTCGACGAGGGATTGTCGACGACGGCCCCAGTGGAAGCCCTCACAATGAGTTCGACCGGCAGCACGACCTGAGCGCGGTGAGTGCCAAATTCTCGATCTGGTTGAGGAGCGGATTCGACTCCGAGTTCGAAGTGAGGGGCTCTCATCGTTGTCATCGGTGGGTGGAAATCTCCCGCGAATGGCATGTGGTTGAAGCCGACGACCGACACGTTGTCCGGTAGCGCGGGCCGTGCAGCCGAAGCGAGTGATAGACGCAGAGAGCGAGCGGACATTCGGGGTGGATGCGTGGGTTGACGCCGGACGGGTGGGG
>JAXDQF010000097.1:0-21039 GCA_034668025.1 Gammaproteobacteria bacterium
TTCGGTGCGCAATACGCCATGCGCATCTGGCTCGACCCCGCAAAGCTGAACAACTTCGGCCTCACTGCGGATGACGTCAGTGCCGCCCTCCAGGCACAAAACATCCAGGTCGCCTCCGGTGAAATCGGCGGCCTGCCCGCAGTCGCGGGCCAGCGCCTGAATGCCACGATCATCGGCCCACAGCGCCTGCAGAACGTCGACCAGTTCAAGCGCATCCTGCTCAAGGTCAACACCAACGGCTCGCAGGTGTTGTTGCGGGACGTCGCGCGGCTCGAGCTCGGCGGCGAGTCCTATTCTGTCAACACCAGGTACAACGGCCAGCCGGCCGCGGGTCTCGCCGTAAAGCTGGCGCCGGGTGCCAACGCACTGGACACCGCCAAGGCGGTGAACGAGACGATCGATACCCTGAAACCGTTCTTCCCGCCGGGTCTGCAGGCGGTATTGCCGTTCGATACGACGCCGTTCGTGCGCATCTCCATCGAGGAGGTCGTGAAGACCCTGTTCGAGGCGATCGTGCTCGTATTCATTGTCATGTACGTGTTCCTGCAGAACTTCCGCGCGACGCTGATACCCACGATCGCGGTCCCGGTCGTGCTGCTGGGCACCTTCGGAATCCTCTCGGTCGCAGGCTTCTCCATCAATACCCTCACCATGTTCGGCATGGTGCTGGCTATCGGCCTGCTGGTCGACGATGCCATCGTCGTGGTCGAGAACGTCGAGCGCGTGATGGAAGAGGAGAAGCTGTCGCCCCGGGATGCCGCCCGCAAATCGATGGGGCAGATCACGGGCGCCCTGGTGGGTATCGCGCTGGTGCTGTCCGCCGTGTTTCTGCCAATGGCTTTTTTCAGTGGCTCTACCGGCGTGATCTACCGGCAGTTTTCCATCACCATCGTGTCGGCGATGACACTGTCGGTCGTGGTAGCGTTGATACTCACGCCGGCACTGTGCGCCACCTTGCTGAAGCCGCCCGAGGATGGCGCACACAAACACCACGGCGGGCTGTTTGGTTGGTTCAATCGAACTTTCGATCGTGCCAATCACGGTTACGCCGCGGCTGTAGGCCGCATGACGAAGAAGACCGGCCGCTGGCTGATCGTCTATGTGGTGATCGTCGTCCTGATGGCCGTTCTGTTCCTGCGGATTCCCAAGTCGTTCCTGCCCGATGAGGACCAGGGAGTGCTGTTTGCCCAGGTGACGACGCCGCCGGGCACTCCAGTTGAAGTCACCGAACAGGTGTTGGACCAGCTGCGGGACCATTTCCTGAAGGACGAGGCCAGCGCCGTGCGGTCCGTCTTCACCATCAGCGGCTTCAGTTTCGGGGGTCGTGGCCAGGGCTCCGGCCTCGCATTCATCAGCCTGAAAGGCTGGGGAAGCGAGCGCGGCAAGGGTGACTACACCGTGCAGTCGATCGCCGCACGCGCCAATAAATTCTTCGGCTCCATCCGCCAGGCGCAGGTGGCCGCGTTTGCCCCGCCCGCGGTGTTCGAGCTCGGCAATGCCACGGGCTTCGACTTCGAGCTCATCGACCGCGCCAATGTCGGCCACGACACGCTGATGAAGGCGCGCGGCCAACTGATGCAACTGGCCTCGAAGGATCCCAACATCGGCATGATCCGGCCGAACGGCCTGGATGATGAAGCGCAGTACCAGTTGGATATCGACTGGGAGAAAGCCAGCGCCTTGGGGATCTCCATCGCCTCCATCAGCAATACCCTGGCGGCCGGCTGGGGCTCGACCTACGTCAACCAGTTCATCGACCGCGGGCGCGTGAAGAAGGTATTTGTACAAGGCGAGGCCAACTCGCGCATGCTGCCCCAGGACCTGGACAAATGGTATGTGCGCAATGCCACGGGCCAGATGATTCCGTTCTCCGCGTTCTCCAGCGCTCACTGGGCGTATGGCTCGCCCAAGTTGGAACGGTACAACGGCAGCGCCTCGTTGGAATTCCTCGGCGCGCCAGCGGCCGGCAAGAGCAGCGGCGATGCGCTCAAAGCCATGGAGTCGCTCGTCGCCAAGATGCCGAAGGGTATCGGCTACGACTGGACCGGACTATCGTACGAAGAACGGCTGTCCGGCTCGCAGGCGCCTGCGTTGTACGCAATCTCTCTCACCATTGTGTTTCTGTGCCTGGCAGCACTGTACGAGAGCTGGTCGATTCCAGTGGCGGTTCTGTTGGTGGTGCCGCTGGGAATCATCGGCACCGTGCTCGCCACGACCTTACGCGGTCTGAGCAATGACGTGTTCTTCCAGGTGGGCTTGCTGACCACCGTTGGCCTCGCATCCAAAAATGCGATCCTGATCGTCGAGTTTGCCAAGGAAAACCACGATAGTGGGATGGGTCTGATCGAAGCCGCAGTGACCGCGGCTAAACAACGTCTGCGCCCCATTCTCATGACCTCGCTCGCGTTCATACTCGGTGTCATGCCGCTGGCAATCGCAACGGGAGCCGGCGCTGGTGGTCGCACAGCTATTGGCACGGGCGTCATCGGCGGCATGGTGACTGCGACTATTCTCGCGATCTTCCTGGTCCCGGTGTTCTTTGTCGCTGTCCTGTCGCTCTTCAAGCCGAAGACGCCGCCGAAAGCGCCTCCGAAGCAACCTCCCGTGCAAGGCGCCCAGGCATGAAGCTCGCGACCAGAATCGGCGCCGCCGCCGTCGCAGCCCTTACGATGACGTCCTGCACTCTCGAGCCGCACTACAAACGCCCCGCGGCGCCAGTGCCCTCGACGTGGAATGACACATCACACCCCTCGACCAACACTATCGCCGCTCCTGACATGGGGTGGCGGCAGTTCTTCCCCGACGCGGGCATGCAGCGGTTGATCGAGCTTGCGCTGGTCAACAACCGCGACATGCGGATCGCCGCGCTCAATGTGCAGGCAACCCAGGCACAGTATCGCGTGCAGCGGGCGGAGCTCTTTCCAACCGTTGCCGCCACCGGGCTGGAGCAAGTCCAAAAGTACCCTGCCGGCGTTATCGCGACACAGGGTGCTTCAACGGGAAACGCGGCCGCGGGCGCCAGCACGGGCGGCCAGACAATTCGGTACTTCGAGGCGGGAGTGGGTTTCACCTCCTACGAGATCGACTTCTTCGGCAAGATCCGCAGCCTCAACCACGAGGCCCTGGAAAAGTACCTGGGCACGGAGGAAACCCGCCGCAGCACGCAGTTGAGTCTCATAGCGCAGGTGGTCAGCGCCTATCTGGCGGTTCTTGCCGATGAGACCATTCTGAAAGTCACTCGGGAAACCCTTCAGAGTCAGACAGCGTCATACGATTTGACGAAACGCAGCCTGGATGCCGGGACCACGACCGCGCAGGCGTTCCGCCAGGCCGCGACCACTGTAGACACTGCCAAAGCCAACCTCGCCGCGTATACGCGGCAGGCAGCACAGGACCGCAATGCCCTCGTGCTGCTCATCGGTGGCTCCCTCCCCGACGACGTCTCATTCGACGCGGACCTGGCCACGGTGAATTTGTCGGCCGATCTTCCTGCTGGGGTACCGTCGGAAGTCCTCGCCAACCGGCCTGACGTGCTCGCAGCTGAACATACGTTGATCGCCGCGAACGCCGATATTGGTGCGGCGCGGGCTGCCTTCTTTCCGAGCATTACCTTGACCGGCAGCTATGGCACTGCCAGCACTCAGTTGTCCGGGCTGTTCAAGTCCGGCTCAACCGCGTGGACCTTCTCGCCGCAGATCAGCCTCCCCATCTTTGCCGGGGGCGCGAACAAGGCCAATCTGGATCTGAGCAAGATCGAAAAAGACATCAACATTGCCCAATACGAGAAGACCCTGCAAACGGCGTTCCGCGAGGTCGACGACGCCCTGGCGGCCCGCCAGACATTGGATGATCAATTGGCCGCCGAGCGCGCCCTGCTCGAGGACACCTCGCAATCCTATCAGTTGGCCGATCTGCGCTTCAAAAGCGGGGTGGACAGCTTTTTGCCAGTGTTGGATGCGCAGCGGTCGTTGTATGCTGCACAGCAGAGCGTGATCAGCCTCGAGCTGATCCGACTCGAGAATATGGCAACATTATATAAAGCACTGGGGGGCGGCATGCGGGAGGCTACCCGACCCTGAGACAAACTGGCCCCACGAGGGGCCATAGGGGGCGATGTCGTGGTCACATTGACCGTCGAGAAGAGCTCTGTTCCAACGCCTGAGCAAGGCACAGCGGCGCTGCGCAACCTGGGATTGCGAGTGGTCGCCGCGGTACTGCAGGTCACCGCCACCGTCGCCGTGCTCCAGGTTCTTCCGCCAACCATCGCCGGCGTCTATTTCAAAGGCTTTGTCATTGCTTACGGCCTGGCTGCCCTGTTACGGGGCAAGTACGACCTCTTTGTAGCGCAACACTTCGTTGGTCCGCAGGATCCGACGCGTTCCACCCGGGAGTTGGTGCGCGGACTGGGAATTCGTGTGTTGATCCGTAGCGCCATCGCCTGCGCCGTTCTGCTGGTCATCACGGCTGACCTGGATGTGATGGACGTTTATCTGCGGCCGTATCTGCAGACGTATCTGCCGTTCGTGCTCGCGGTTCCGTTCGCTACGCTTGCATTGTTTCTGTCGAGTGTGTTGCGTGCGGTGAATCGTACGCTCAGCAGCACTCTGGTGGCGACCTACAGCATCAACATCATGATTCTGGCTGTTGCCAACAGTGCGACGGGCTCCGAAGAGTCGTTGTTGCTGATGCTCTCCTGGGCCTTTTTTGCGGGCACCGTGCTGGCAGCCGGCGTTGGAGTGTTGCTTACGCGCAATGTCTTCCCCGCGAAAGCAGTCACCGGCGTGCAAACCGCGCCGATTGCATGGCCGGAAGTTTACGCAGCTTCAGGCCGGAACGGCCTCACCGGGATCGCGCTGGCCTGCCTGCAGTGGGGACCGCTGTGCCTGCTCGCCCTGTTGGGCAGCGAGATTCAGATCGCGCATTACGCGGTGGTTACCCGCACGGCTCAGGTCGTCGACTTTCTCATTCCGGCAGCCATCCTCGTGCCGCAAGGGTTTCTTCTGCATTCGCGGCTCGCGAATGCCATGCACACCGGACACGGGAAGCTGGCTGTGGATCTCATCGTCTCACTGGCGACGACCACTGCGTGCGTCGCCGCGGTAGCGATCGCAACACCGTGGCTCATCGACCTCTATGGAATCGACTACACCCGGTTGACGGATCTGTTTGTGTTCCTGTTTGCCACGCAATGGTTGAATGGGGCCGGACGGCCCGCGATCCGCCACCTGGCTGCCAACTGGAATTTCTCCCTGATCCGGCGCATTCTGTTTGTCAGCATGACGGTGGCCATCGCCGCGAGCCTCGTTGGGATTCCGACTTACGGGGCATTCGGAGCCGCCATCAGCGTGTGTCTCGGCGCGCTGTTCCTGAACGGCCAGGCTGTTCAGGCTGCCTTTGCGGGCTGCGGCGAGCGCGCCTGAGAGCGGGGTCCCTCACGCGAGCGTTCGCAACGATGGCTCCCTGTCCCAAAAGCGCTTCGCCGCGGCGCTGACGAATACCTTGTCAATCCCGGTAACGCCTGCATCGGGTTGCACTCCCGCTTTATCGAGCAGCGGTTTCGCGGCGTCATTTGCGCCGATTGCCTTCAGGTGCCCGAAAGCGTCCATGACAAACCGAACAGCGGCGCCCTCCTTCAGCATTGCGGCACAGCCCTCCTCCGACAAGATCACGGCAATTGCGTCCACCGTTTGCGACGGTGTGCCGAGCAACTGGCCATCCGCTTTGAGCGCCTTGCCATCTGCCAGCGTAGCTCCGCCGATTTTCGGGGCAATCAACACAACACGACCGCCGGCAGATTCCACGGCACTCGTCACTCGCCTGATCAGGCCGCCATCCGAGCCGTCGGCAAACAGAACACCCACGGCACGACCCTCGAGGGTCGCCTTCATGTTCTTGTGTATGGAGAGGGCGTCGCTCGGGTCCAGGTCAATGGGCTCGCGCGCCGCCCTGGCCTTTTTGGGTAACCCGATTCCCAGGCCCGTGGCAACCCGTTGAGCCAGGCCCTCATCCACATTGCGCAGGTTGGCCACCATGCGCGCCGGCGGTTGCTCCAACGCGACTTTTGAAAGCTCGAATACAAATGAGGAGGCGCAGTGCGCCTGCTCACTGGGCGTCAGCGATCGCCAGAAGAGGCGTGCCTGGCTGTAATGATCCGCAAACAACTCCGCCCGAATGCGCAGTTTGTCGCCCTCCTCATCCTGCTCCGCGCGCCCTGGATGCGTCTTGAAGCCCGTCCGCGGGCATTCCCGGGGACCGCCAGGCTCGCCATGCGCGGCCAGACTGTTGGGCTCGTAGTTGGCACGGCCCACCGGCACGTTCATCTGCATCTGCCCGTCCCGCTGAAAATTCAACACCGGGCACTTGGGCGCATTGATGGGCAGCTGATGAAAGTTCGCCGTTCCGAGCCGCGACTTCTGCGTATCGAGGTAGCTGAACAGCCGCCCCTGCAGCAACGGGTCGTTGGTGAAATCGATGCCGGGCACGACGTTGGCGGGGCAATAGGCCACCTGCTCCGTCTCGGCAAAGAAATTGCCGGGATTGCGATCGAGCACCATGCGCCCGATCAGGCGCACCGGCACCAACTCCTCCGGAATGATCTTGGTGGGATCCAGCACGTCATACGGCAGCTTGTCGGCAAACTTCTGATCGAAGGCCTGGATGCCGAGCTGCCACTCGGGAAAGTCACCGCGCTCAATGGACTGCCACAGATCGCGGCGGTGAAAATCGTTGTCGGCGGCCTGGAGCTTCAGGGCTTCGTCCCACAACGTGGACTGCAGGCCGAGCTTGGGCTTCCAATGAAATTTCACGAAGGTCGCCCTGCCGCGGGCGTTCACCAGCTTGAAGGTATGAACGCCGAAACCTTCGATGGTCCGCAGCGAGCGCGGCAGTGTACGGTCCGACATCGCCCACATCAGCATGTGGGTGCTCTCGGGCATCAGCGAAGCCCAGTCCCAGAATGTGTCGTGGGCGCTGCCCGCCTGGGGGAATGCCCGATCGGCTTCCATTTTGACGGCATGCACGAGGTCGGGAAACTTGATGGCATCCTGAATGAAGAACACCGGAATGTTGTTTCCCACCAGGTCCCAGTTGCCTTCCGCGGTATAAAACTTCACCGCAAAGCCGCGTACGTCGCGCGGTGTATCAACGGAGCCTGCACCACCCGCCACGGTGGAGAAGCGAGTGAACACGGGCGTCCTCTGCCCCTTTCGCTGGAAGAGATTGGCCTTGGTCAGCTCTTCGAGTGACCCGTACGACTCGAAGTAACCGTGTGCTGCGCTACCACGGGCGTGAACAATCCGCTCAGGAATGCGCTCGTGGTCGAAGTGGAAAATCTTCTCGCGTAGAACAAAGTCCTCGAGCAGAGTCGGCCCCCGCTCTCCGGCGCGCAGACTGTTCTGGTTGTCGGAAACACGGATTCCCTGATTGGTTGTCAGGTGGTCGTCGGCGCCGTGCGGGCCCGCTTTGGGCACCTGCTGATGCGTCTCGCCGCCGTTGCCGGTCTGGGTGTCAAATTCGAATTCGCGCTTGCGGGCCATGTCAGCGTCCCCTACCGGAAGAGCCGGCCTGAACTTCGGGAGTGGACACAGCAATAGCTGTTCCCATGCGCGTGGATTCACCCCCTGCGGGAGCTAGTGTCCCGTTCTGAACCGGGTCCACATGCGGGTGCGCAGCCGGACATATTCCTCGCCCTTCGCACGCTCAGGAATCAACCGCGAAGCCAGCTCGCCCGTGGGAAAGATCGCCGCGTTGGTGAGCTCCGGACGAACCGAGGGCTGGGCCTTCTCATTGCCATTGGGAAAGTGAATGGCATTGCTATTCTCCGCCGCGATGGCCGGATCCATGAGGAAGTTGATGAACAGATGGGCATTGCCGGCATGGGGCGCGTCGGACGGAATGGCGGTGACATCGAACCACATGACAGCCCCCTCCTTGGGGATGCTGAACCGAATGTCCTCACCATTGCCGGCAGTACGGACCCGCTCTTGCGCCTGCATAGCGTCGCCGTTGCTGGCGATGATGACGCAAAGCTCGCCGGTAGCAATGTCATCCACCAGCGATCCACTGCTGACCTTGCGAATGTAGGGTCGCACAGCCAGCAGTGCGCTCTGTGCTCGATCCAGCTTGCTGACATCCTCGCTGTTGGGCGGCTCGCCCAGCCATGCAAGTACGGTCGGCACGATGACATTGGGGGACTCGTATAGCCCGATACCGCAATCGGCGAGTCGCGCCGCCACCGCGGGATCAAACAGCATCGACCAGCTGTCCACAGGCGCCTGTGGAAGGCGCGCGCGGACCTTAGTCTCATCGTAGGCAATTCCAGTGATTCCCCACGTATAGACGACCGCGTGCGCGTTACCCGGGTCATGCGCAGCGAGCCGCTGCATGATCTGGGGATCCATGTTCTGCAGATTCGGCAGTTTGGATTTGTCGAGCGGGCGGAAAACCCCCGCCGCCGTCATGCTCTCGAGGTACGCGCCCGACGGAAAAACCACGTCGTAGCCGGATCGACCGGCCAGCATCCTGGCTTCCAAGGTGTTGTTCGAGTCGAAAGTGTTGTAGCGGACTTCGACGCCATACCGGGCCGTGAACTCGCGCAGCACCTCGGGTTTGACGTAGTCATACCAGTTGTAAATGTTGACGACCTTCTCCTCCGCCGCCGCTTGGTGGGGAGGTGCCACGGATTGCCCGCAAGCCGTCAATTGCAGACACATGACTGGCAGGCACACCAGTGCCGCATAAATAGACCGTCGCATCGCCGACCACTATACTCGACCGATGCAGCCTGCGGGCCACCCCCACCCCTCCCTGCTCGTTTCGCTCCTCATTGGTGCTTTCGTCATCTGGCGGTTCTATTCGCGCATCCGCCGAATGGTCGTTCGCCAGAAATTCTCGAAAGTGCGCCCCTGGATCACTGTCTGCGTATTTCCCGTGTTGATCCTGTTGTTGGCCGGAGTCTCCATTACACAACCGCTGACGCTGGCAGCGCTTCTGGGGGGAGCTGCCACCGGTGTGGCTCTGGGATTCTACGGACTGCGGCTCACCCGGTTTGAGAAGACCCCTGAGGGCTCGTACTACACCCCCAGTGCTCACCTGGGAATCGCCCTGTCGGTGTTGCTGATCGGGCGTCTGGGCTATCGGGCGATGCAGATGTCGTCAGCAGGAAATGACATGGGTTGGCCGCCACCGCCCGCACTGGGTCCGGGCGCTTCGGGGTCGCCTGTCACTCTCCTGATCTTTGGCGCCCTGGCAGGCTACTACGTGACGTACGCCATTGGACTGCTGCGCTGGAACCGCAGCTCCACAACGTAAAAGCAATCGCAATATTCTGTTGAATCCACACGCGCGTGGTGCGGCGCGGCCCTCCGCTTTGTTGCCGTGCGGCAAGTAGGGATTCACAGTTTTAACATTGCTGCACCCCTCCTGCGTGCTCAACCACGTTGCGCAGGCGCCGCGTCGTGTGAAGATTCACCCGTATGAACTTGCACCTCACCGCGCAGCTTCCCCCGTGTCCGTAGCGCGGACCCAGCCACTGGCCGCCAGCTCGCACGGGAATCTCGCAGCGATCACGTGGCCCCTCTTGCTCACCATGACGCTGATGGTGATGTTGAGCATGGCGAGCATTTCAACGCTGTCGGCTCTGCGTGCCTATGTCAATGGTGAGGGACGGTGGTCCAAGGCGGAGAGCCAGGCGATCGCCGAGCTGCGCCGCTACAGTGTCAGCGGCGCCGAAACGGACTATGAGAAGTTTCGCAATCAACTCAACGTCCCCCTCGGGGACCGCTCGGCGCGCCTGCAGCTGCAAAGCCCGGATCCCAACACCGAGCTCGCCAGGGAAGGATTTCTCGCAGGCCACAACGACCCGGCGGACATCCCGGGCATGATCCTGTTGTTCCGGTTGTTCAGTTCCAGCTCGATCATGGCGCCGTCCATCCACTACTGGACCCACGGTGATGCGCTGATCATGCAACTGGGTGACATCGGCAAGCGCATCCACGAAGAAATCATCACCGGCCACCCGGACGCGACCTATGTTGAATCACTCGTCGATGCCGCCGAGCGCGTGCACGTACGGCTCGCACCACTCGAAGAGGGATTCTCCGCGGCGTTGGGAGCTGTGTCGCGCAGAGTGACCCATTTGCTGCTTACCGTACTGTCACTGTGCGGTATCGCGCTCGTGTGCCTGGGAATTGCAATCGTTCGCGGCGTTTTACGGCGCAATGAGCGAATGGCCGCAGCGCTGCGGGTCAGCCAGGAGCTCGTGTATATCGAACAGGAGCGCTCCCACGTAACTCTCGGCTCAATCGCCGACGCCGTCATTTCGGCAGATCAGGACCGGCGCATCACCTATATGAATGGCGCCGCAGAGCGGCTGACGCTTTGGTCGCAGACGGAAGCGCTCGGACGCTGTCTGACCGACGTGTTGAGCATGGACGAGGAGTCACGAAACCGCAGCGTGTTGGGTATACTGGAAAGTATCCTCGAAGGCGATGACCTCTCGGGCCCGGCGGCAGGCGTCGTACTACACAGACGTGACGGTGCCGAAGTTGTCATCCACGAACGGGCCGCACCCATCCGCGATCGCCACGGCCATGCGATCGGAATCGTTCTCGTGTTGCGTGACATCACCCACGAACGAGCGCTGACGGCTCGCCTCGAGCACCAGGCGGCCCACGACCCGCTGACGGGTCTGAAAAATCGTCGGGAATTCGAAGCCCGGCTCACTGCTGCCATCGAGGACCACCGCACGCGCGGAACGGAATACGCCCTCCTCTACCTGGACCTCGATCAGTTCAAAGTCATCAACGACACCTGCGGGCATGCAGCGGGCGATGGGTTGATTCGCAAGATCGCCTGGCTGATCAACGATCAGCTGCGCAGTACGGACGTGCTCGCCCGGTTGGGTGGCGATGAGTTCGGAGCCCTCTTGCGCAACATTCGCAGCGACGACGCCGTAGCACTCGCCGACGGCATCCGCCGCCGGATCGCCGAGCTCCGTTACGTTTGGGACAACAGGATCTTCACGGTCAACTCCAGTATCGGCGTCATCGTGATTGATGACACCCTGGCCACCGTTGGCGACGCACTGAGCGCCGCCGACCAGGCCTGCTATCTGGCCAAGGACAACGGCCGCAATCGAGTCCAACTCTATCGGCCGGACGACCAGCAGGTGAAGACTCGCCACGGCGAGATGCGGTGGGTCGAGCGGCTCAACGTCGCTCTCGACAGCGGCAGTTTCGTGCTGGTGGCCCAGGAGATCCGGCCGATCGGACCGCCGCCGGAAATCGGCACCCGGCATTCGCCCGTTCTGCGCTTCGAGCTGTTGCTGCGAATGGTGGCGCCGGACGGTACCTGGATACCGCCGATGGCATTTATTCCCGCGGCTGAGCGTTATGGTCTGATGCCGCGGGTGGATCGGTGGGTCATTGCGCAGGCGTGCCGCGAGTTGGCGGCGTTGCGCTCGACGGGACGCCGGCTGCCCGTCTGCATGATCAATCTGTCGGGCGCTTCCGTCAGCGATCCCAGCCTGGCGGACTACATCAGCAGCTGCCTGCGGCAGTACAGCCTGCCCGGTCCGCAAATAGGCTTTGAGCTGACAGAGACCGCCGCCATCGGCAACCTCGCGAGCGCCTCGCAGCTGATGACCCGCCTGCGCGGCCTGGGCTCGCCCATTGCCCTCGATGACTTCGGCAGCGGCATGTCCTCGTTCTCCTATCTCAAGGCGCTGCCCATCGACTTCCTGAAGATCGACGGCGCATTCGTCCGCAACGTCGCCACGGACCCCGTCGACCGCGCCGTCGTCGAGGCGATTCAGCGGATCGCCCATGTAATGGGTATCCAGACCATCGCCGAAAGTGTCGAGAATGAGGAAGCGCTGCACGCCCTTGCCGCCATCGGCGTCGATTACGCCCAGGGCATGCATGTGGCCCGTGCCGCGGTGCTGGGCGAGATTCCGCACGACATGGGGTGTGACAGTGTGGCGCTGGCGGTGTTGCGACAAGGACAAGGCTGATCGCAACAACTCGGCAAATCAGCGCATCGCTCCGCCACCGGCGTGAAGCCATACATCCCAATCACACGCTGCGCCTCCGGACTCATGACAAACAGCGCGAAGCGCAGCGCCGCCTCGCGACCACCCGCACCGCCAGTCAACACTGACATCCCATAGTCAGCATGAACCGCGAGCTCGCGACGAGCAGAGCCGTCTTTCATCAGTGATCCTTCGGGGAGGCAGCGGTAGGAAATCGCTCGCTATATTCAATCAGATACGACGAAAGTTAGCCACACAGCCGTCCCAACCGCAACAATCCTTTCATCGAGCTTTCAATTCAGGCAGAATCAAAAGAAACCCAAGCAGATCTACTGATGAATTTACATAACAAGCCTTCGGTGTTCCGACCGGAGATAGAAGGTCTGCGTGCCATTGCGGCCATCCTGGTGGCCGTTTTCCACATCTGGCTCGGTCGGGTTTCCGGCGGCGTGGATGTCTTTTTCGTCGTTTCCAGCTTTCTGATCACGACCGGCCTGTTGGGACACATCGATCGTTTCCAGCGCGTGGACTTCGCACTGTTCTGGGGCCGATTGATCAAACGACTCGTTCCCGTGGCCTACCTCGTCCTGTGCGCCGTGATCGTGGCCGCGATTGTGATGATGCCCAAGTCGCGTTGGAAGGACACGATTGAGCAGGTCGCAGCCTCGGCCGTGTACCTCGAAAACTGGGCCTTGGCCTTTCGCGCGGTCGACTACCTGGCCCAACACGAAGCCGTGAGCCCGGTCCAACATTTCTGGGCCCTGTCGGTACAGGGCCAGTTCTACGTCGTGTGGCCGATGCTGGTGGCCGCTGCCGCCTTCGTCGCCCGCCGCGCGGGGGTCACATTCCGCAAAGTGTTGAGTACCGCGCTGGCAGTGATCTTCGCCCTGTCGCTGGCGTTTTCGGTCTACCTGACCGCGAAGAATCAACCCTTCGCCTACTTCAACACCTTCGCCCGGGCCTGGGAATTCAGCAGCGGCGCGCTGTTGGCCATCGCGATCCCGTACCTGCAGTTCTCCAAAGGCCTGCGGATCTTCATGGGTTGGGCTGGCGTGCTCGCGATCCTCAGTTGCGGCATCGTGTTGCAAGTCTCACGCGTGTTCCCGGGGTATGCCGCGTTGTGGCCCACCCTGGCCGCAGTTTGTATCATCACGGCCGGCACGTCGGGCTCACGATTCGGCGCGGATCGCCTGTTGGCGTCGCGCCCGATGGTCTACCTGGGTGGAATCTCATACGGCATTTACCTGTGGCATTTCCCGATCCTCGCTTTCTGGCGTCAGTACGCGCAGCCCTATGATCTGGCTCCGAGCGCAGGCGTGGCCATTCTCGCCGCGTCGATCGGACTCGCGGCTCTCAGCAGCCGGTTTATTGAGAATCGGGTTCGGGAGCCCCGTGGCTCGGCTGGCGCGCGCGGTCGTCCGTTTGTGTTTGGACTCGCTTGCATGGCTCCGGTTGTCGTCGGGCTCGGCATCTGGACCTCCTGGTACTACACGGCGAAGCACCCGCACCCGGCAACTGCCGTGGTGAAGGAGTTTGACCACCCCGGTGCGATGGCCCGCACCAGCGGCTTCAAATACACCGGCGCGCCGGAGGTTGACGTCGTTCCGAGACCGCTGGAAGTGTCGGAGGACCGTGAGGCGCTGAACCAGCCCGGATGTGTCAACGACCCTGCGGCTACCGTACCGGGTGTGTGCCGAATTGCAGGCGGCAATCGGCTGACCATCGCCGTGGTCGGTGGCTCGCATTCCTCTCAATGGCTCCCGGCGCTGAAGATGATCGCGGAGCCCGCCGGCTGGCAGGTGTTCGCGTTTACGAAGAGCGATTGCCCGTTCTACTTCGGAGAGAGTGTCACCGAGAACGAAGTGGACTCCTGCCGGGAATGGAACCAGAACGTACTGCGCGCGCTGCTGGAGCTCCATCCCGACGCCGTGTTCATGACTTCGACGCGCTACAACGGCGACGCCAGCGATGAATTCGTCCCCGATGGTTATATCAACGCGTGGCAACAGTTGGCCGCTGCCAACATCAAAGTCATCGCCCTCAGAGACAATCCAGACTTCGAGTTTGATGTGTCGGCGTGCGTGGAGCTGCACGGCCCGGATTCCCCGTTGTGCGCGCTACCCCGACACCGAATGCTCGAAGTGCCCAGCCCGACGGAGCTGATTCCGAATCCGCCGCCCACGGTGCGCTTCATCGACCTGAGCGATTATTTCTGCGACGGCAACACGTGCCTGCCGGTGATCGGCAATGTGTTGGTGTATCGCCATATGAATCACATCACGGCGACCTATGTCCGGACCCTGGCGCCGATGCTGCAGAACGCGCTACAGGAGGCGCTGCAGTCCAACCCGGGTACCTGACTGCTAGCGACCTGCCTCACCCAGCAGCCCGTCGATCATGGCGTTCGCCTGGCCCTGGTAGCCTCCTCCAGCCCGGCCGCCTCAGCAGCGAGCATCGCACTGACCCGTGCTGGTGCAACCTTCACAAAGATCGGGCCAGCGTCACTCTCCCAACGATAACATTCATTGATCGAGCCACCGTGCACCCGACCAGCGGGCCGCGAGCGCAACGTTGCACCAATTACGGTCCCAATCGACATCGCCAGTTCCGTGCCCACCGTGACAGAATACCCCTTCCCTGATTCGAAGTGACCCGGCGGGCTATTGCAGACTTCAACGATTCGGCTGATTGGTATCGATGTGGATGGCACGCTGGTGGGCTCGGGTGGATTCATCCATCCCCGTGTCTGGGAAGCCGCGAAACGCGCCAGTGAGCATGGGATTCACCTGGCATTGTGCTCGGGACGCCCCGCCTTCGGCCTCGCGTTGGAATACGCTCGAAGGCTGGAAGCAGGCGGATGGCACGTTTTTCAAAATGGCGCCAGCATCGTCAACCTCGCCACGACGCGGTCGCGCTCGGTGCCATTTCCGTCGCACTGGATGAGGACTTTCATCGAGCAGGCACGCCAATCACACGAGACGCTAGAGCTTTACAGTGATACCGCCTACGTAGTGGAAAGCACCTCAGTCTGGGCGCGCGAGCATGCGGATCTGCTTGGCGTTCCATTTGACCCGCAGCCCTTCGAATCCCTCACTCAACCCATTGTTCGCGCCCAGTGGCTGCTGTCACGAAAGCTCGCCGCAGAATTCATTGCGATCCCACGCGCTGGCCTCGAGGTTGCGCAATCCAGCTCACCCCTGATGCCTGACACGCAGTTCGTCGGTTTGACGCACGAGGGCATAACAAAGGGAAGCGCAATGCGCGGCATCGCTGAAGAATACGGCATCACAATGCAGGACGTCATGTATGTAGGCGACGCCGGCAACGATCTATCGGCGCTGCGAATCGTCGGACATCCCATCGCCATGGGCAATGCAGACCCGGCTGTGATCGCCGCCGCTCAGCATACCGTGGGTCATGTGGACGGCGGCGGACTGGCGGAGGCCCTGGAAATGGCGATTGATCTTCAGTGAGCGTTGACGAGCACTGTTGATTTCAGCTTGATGTCACTGCTCGAGGCTCCGAGCTGCACTTCGTAGCTGCCGTCGTTCACGGCGTAGCGTTTGTGCTCGACATCGTAGTGCGTGAAGTCCTGATTCGGAATCAACGAGAAGGTGGCGTGGCGGGTTTCGCCAGGCTGCAACGAGAGACGCTCGATTGCGCGCAATGATTTCTCAGCGCGCCGGGTTTCAGGCGCCAGCTCACGCACATACAGTTGGACAACCTCATCTCCAGCTCGCGGCCCGACGTTTTTCACATCGACCGAAACGTTCACGCGCTCGCCCTCACCAACACGCGCCCGGTCGACCTTCAGACCGGAATACTGGAACTGTGTGTACGACAGGCCATACCCGAAAGGAAACAGCGGCTCGCCTTCAAAGTAGCGGTAAGTGCGGCCGCGCATGTGGTAGTCATCGAAAGGCGGTAGTTTTTCCGCAGCTTTGTAGAACGTCACAGGGAGTCGTCCTGCCGGGTTCGTGCCACCGAACAAAGCATCGGCGACGGCATCACCGCCGCGCTGGCCCGGATACCAGGCCACCATGATCGCCGGCACGTGCTCCTTGGCCCAATCTACCGCCAGCGCCGATCCGGTCGTCAGTACCAACACAACGGGCTTGCCCGTCGCCTGAATCGCTTCCAGCAGCTTCTCCTGAGACCCGGGCAGCCGCAGATCGTTACGGTCGCCACCCGCGAAGCCGGGAAAGCTTACCTTCATCTCCTCGCCTTCCACATCGCCGGTGAGTCCGCCAACAAACACAACTACATCGGCAGCCTTCGCGGCTTCGAGGGCTGCGTCGAATGGCGCCTTCGCACCAGGCAACTGCCAGGCGAGACGCACCTCGGCATCGCGAATATCCTCGAAATACTCGAGCTCGAGGTCGTGGGCCTTGCCGGCCTGCAGATCAACAAATGCACTCACACTCTGCATTCGCGGGTTGAGGTGCCAGTTGTCGATCAGCAGCCGCCCATCCACAAACAGCCGAAATCCATCATCCGCTCCCACCGTGAGCTCGTAGCGGCCGGTCACCGGAGGCAACAATTGCCCGGTCCAGCGAATGCAGAAGTTGTCGTTGGGCAGCGCCTTATCCGCAGGCAACTGGCCCTGTGCGACGAGGTCGTCGGTGGGCGAGCCGCGATCCCATCGGAATGCCACGCGAGCATCCGTGCGAGTGAGCAATGGTTGGCTGGCAAAGTCACGGCCGCTGAAGTATTCACCTTTGAGTCCGTGCTCCGTCGACCCGGCAGACGGCCGCAGGTATTGCGAGTCAATAACAGGAGCCGCCCGCGGCTCTTCGCGCCCCTCAACCAGATCCGCTCCCCGCGAGTAGAGAACCTGGGTATTCGGCCCAACCGCATTGCGAATTCCCTGCAACACCGTGACGGGAGCCGAGGGCGTGCCAAAGTAGTTGCCGAGCAACGCCACCACATCGTCAGCAGTGGGACCTACCACGGCAATCGTGCCGATATTCCGGGACAGCGGCAGCACTCGCTCATTCTTCAGCAGCACGATGGAGGACTCGGCGGCCCGCAGTGCCAGCTTGTCGTTGGCAGGCGATTGATTGACGCTGTAAGGTGTCCGCGCCCATTTCACCTGCGAAGCTGGATCAAACATTCCGAGTTGCATCCGCGCCAGCATGAGCCTGCGCAGAGCAACATCGAGTTGCGCCTCGGTCACGAGCCCCTGCTTCACGGCGCCGGCCAACGCCGCATACGCATGGCCGCAATCCAGGTCCAGACCCGCATGCAATGCCATGGCGGCTGCCTGCTCGGCGGATGGCGCGATTTTGTGCTGTTTGAATATATCGTCAACGGAATCGCAATCCGAAACGATATACCCCCGAAAACCCCACTCCTCGCGCAAAATCTGCCGCAACAAACGCACACTCGCCGACGCCGAATCACCATTGACTCGATTGTAGGCGCCCATGACAGCTGATACGTGCCCTTCCTGGACCAACGCCCGAAACGCAGGGAGGTAGGTCTCGTACAAGTCCTCCTCTGTGGGATGCACATCGAAGTGGTGCCGCTCTGCTTCAGGGCCGCTGTGCACAGCGTAGTGTTTCGCCGTTGCACCGACCTTGGTGTATTTCGGGTCATCGCCCTGCAAGCCGGTCACGAAAGCCACACCCATCCGGGATGTGAGGTACGGGTCCTCACCGTATGTTTCCTGTCCCCGGCCCCAACGAGGGTCACGGAAGATGTTGATGTTGGGAGACCAGAAGTTGAGCCCCTGATAGCGGCCGTGTTGGCCGCGACGTTCGGCTTCCTGATGCTTCGCACGCGCCTCATCGCTGATCGCCGTAGCAACTTCATGCATCAGGCGCGGATCGAACGTGGCGGCAAGCCCTATGGCCTGCGGGAAGACCGTCGCGAGGCCGCCGCGGGCAACGCCGTGCAGCGCTTCGTTCCACCATTCGTAGGCGGGAAGGTTGAGGCGGGGGATTGCGGGAGCGTCATTTTGGAGCTGGGCGATTTTCTCTTCCAGCGTCATGTGAGCAACCAGATCCGCTGCGCGGTCTTCAAAGCTGCGGTGGGTGTCGAGGTACACCGCCGCAGCTTTGCCAGTCCCGGACGCCGGTCTGCGTGGCCCCGGCGCCGGTTCGCCAGGCCCAGATTGCCCACCTGTCGTTTGGCTACCTGCCGATTGGCCACTCGGTGGTTGGCTGGCCCCGGGAGCGGCGGCCGGTGCCGGCAGCGCCAGCGGCCCGATCGTGAGTCCACAGACAACAGCGACGAAAGAGCGAATCACGCGGCGCATGTAACGCATCCTGCTGGTCCCCCTGGCGGCTCATGCCGGCGGCCCATGGTAGCGCTACCTCTGGTCGCAAGCCAAGCCTTCCGCTTAGCTCCCCTTCTACACAATTCATTTGCTGTACGTGCCCGGCATTGGCATCAACGCACCGCTTGCGCGGAATTTGACGTTTCGATCAAAAAGTTGGGCCGGCCGGTAGCTGCCGGAACGGCAACTGTCGGGCCCGTTCAAACAACTAAACGAACAATTACGGAAGTTCACCGACCCAGCGGCGCGCCCCGGGCAGAAGACGTGTATCAGTCACGCTTGCAGGCGAGCTCGCGCGTCAGTCCGCAGTCATTAGCGGACCGGTGCCATCAGATGTTGATACGGCGTGCCTGTCCACATCACGTACGGGCTCTTGGTGTCGGGATCCGCGCTTTTCGGATAGTTCTCATAGAAACTCGCGTCGGCGCCGACAATCATGACATGCGGTCCGGTCTTGATCCAATGGTTGGAGGCAGTCGGTTTCTTCGCGTACGGGTCTGTGTTGCTGGCATCCGTGCCTCCAGCCAACATGTACATGAAGCCGACTTTACCCGCCGGTGGCGTCTTGTGATTCAGATACGCATCGATCCAGTCGGCGGCATTCTTGTCCCAGCACATCGGATCGGGGCCCGGTGTTTCGGGATTGTCCGGCATACATGTGAAGCCGTTGGTCCCCTGGCGCAGCGTGCGCATTCCACCTTTCGGGTCGGGGGCCACGATGGTCGCATTCTCAGCGACTTTCGGGGGCGCAGCCTTCGTGGCGCTCGCTATCAACTCGTCATCGGTCGCGTTTGTGGCCGTCGCAGAGTGATGCGTCGCAGCAGGAGGCACGTCAGCGGAGAACGCCGCTCCGCCCAAGCCAACGGCAGCAGCAGCGCAAACAGAATGAACTAACTTTCTCATAGGCCCCCCGGTTTCGATGAGTTGTTCGCGCGCTGTATCTGACTCCCTTCCTGGAGATACTGCAACTATGGTTGCACGAGGCCGCGACAGAAACGAAACCGTAGCACCCCAACAACTCCGCCAGCTTCCCCTTCCCGCCTTCGTGCCGCCGGCGGGGCGTGGCTTGGGCACTACGTGGGTGCGTCAGCTCGTCAAAAGCTGTTCGAGCGACGCATTAGGATCCAGTACTCGCTCGCCCCAGCGAACGAGGTCTTCTTCCACCGCTTTTGCCAGCCGCGCCTCGACCCACGTCGGCACAGACCCAAAACGGCGCTCGAGAAGGCGGTGCAGCAACCGAGCCTCACCCACGAGGATTCCCTCGAGTTTCCACTGCTCCCACCAGTCCAGTCGTCGCTCTTCCAGCATGCTTCGGATCTCCAATAGATCTGTTGTCTCGGGAATCGTAGGATCTTTGACCTTGCGTCGCAACTGCCAGCTGGCGAATCGCGAGAAATCGCGCCGCAGCGATGCATATTTCGGATCTGCCAGCCATTCGCTCAGGCTCACGAGGACCCGCTCCATGTCTGCAGTGGTGCACGAGTGCTCCAGGCGAAACAACGCTGCAACCAGGTTGGTTTTGCTGTCTAAACTTTCGGGCGGATACTCTGCCTCCGCTATGAGGAGGTATCTTTGCGCAGGCTGAAGAGGCCGTAACCCTTCAGGTGCGTTGGCGAGTAGATCCGCGAGATCGGTCGCGGCGCTCCATGCCTTTGCGCCGTTGTAGAGGACAATCGGCAGAACAGGCGGAAGCTTGCCTTCCGGCGAGAGCTGGTTTTGTCGCTGCAGATCCTGCAACAGCAGGCTTACATACACATGCATTCGCAGCGCCATCCAATCGTCGGATCGTGACTGGAATTCCAACAGCAAGTACACATACAGCCATCGGTCGGCCAGACGGACCTTCCAGACCATATCCTCGTAGCGAGCATCTCCGGCCTCCGAGGTGTAGCTGCCGTTCACGCGTTGCAGGGTGTCCAGGCGCAAAGTGTCGGATCTGACAACGGACACGAACTCCACCAGCAAGTCATGAATCAACTCGGGGTGAGAGAACAGTAGCTTGTAGTGACTGTCGTGGTTCGCCGCCATGGTGTGCCGCAGGATCTTTGTGAGATCGAATCGAAGTTGGATATTCCAACGCGGAGGCGGCTTGAAATCAAGACGTTTTTTGTCATTTAGATCATGTTGAGAACGAGCGACACGTATACAAACACACGTGCAACAACCCGCTAAGAACCAACGTTGATTGAGCGGATGGTTTACAAAGTCGCGAGCGCCGTTATGAACGTCAGCGGACGCGCCACGCAGATTGGCGCGCTGATTTGCCAAGTGTGCGAAGAGAGCGCGCGCCCCAGGGGCTGGGCAGACGGAAACATCGACGTGGATTTGAACGTCCGCGACCTCCACATGGCCGCGTGTCCCCGGCTCACGAAGCCCGCGACGATGCAATGACATTCGTCCATCCCGCGAAGCAATCGATTCTCAACTCCATGAGCCGCCTGCTCGGAATTCCCGCCCAGAACTTGATCTGGACCTACCTGAATGAGGGAAATCACGAAGAAGCGGATCGAGATGACTTTGACGCCGCCCACGTCGAGACCGTGCCCGCCCTCCGGGTCTTTGAGCGCTCAAACGCCCGGCCGCTCGACCATGTTGCGGCGCGTTACAGTGGCCGCTCCAGAGCAGTCCTGGCGCCCTCTGCGACCGGCTGGCCGAGAGCAGACGATTCTGGCTTTGGATCGCGCTACCGTATCCTCTTGGCACCTTTCGTCGCCGGCTTCGTGGGGCCCTT
>JAXDQF010000098.1:0-50756 GCA_034668025.1 Gammaproteobacteria bacterium
GCTGCTGGAACTGTGCGTCCAGGTCAGCGCGGTCGGTTGAGCTGTTCGTGGCGTTCAGGGACTGGACCGCGAGGTCGCGCATCGTCTGCAGGTCGTTCACGACTTCCTGCAAGGCGCCCGAGGCGGTTTGGGCCAGCGACACGCCGTCGTTGGCGTTGCGCGAGGCCTGGTTGATACCGTTGATCTGCGAGGTCATGCTCTGGCTGATCGCGTAGCCGGCCGCGTCGTCGGCCGCGGTGTTGATGCGCAGGCCGGATGACAACTGCTGCAACGCCGAGGCGAGCTTGGCGCCCGACGAGGTCAGACTGTTCTGAGCAACCAGTGAGCTGAGGTTTGTATTGAGGACTAGTGACATGGTCAATGACTCCTGAGTTTTCGTTCAGGCGCCGGACACATGTCCGTCGCGCTGTCGTCTGTCAGGGTTATCGACGTGCCGGCGGCAAACTTTAGCCGCCGGCAAATCCTTGCCGAAAGTGGCGATTGCGTCACAGTCACCACGACTACCGCAGATAGTTGAACAGGGAAAGCTTGGATATCGAGGCATACGACTGCTGCGCGGCCTGCAAGCTCACCTCTTCGGTATTGAGCTTGGTAATGGCCGCTGCATAATCGGTATCGGATAGCTGGGAGACGGCCGCCGTCAGGTTCGTCTGCAATGTCTGCGCCGCACCCTGGGAGGACGTGATCGAATTGAGTCGCGCACCCACCGAGGCAGACACGTTGCTCATATTCGAGATCGCGTTGTCTATCTGCTGCAGCGAGCCGCCGATCTGGCTCGAGATCTGTGCCGAGCTCAGTGTGGGATCGCTGAGCGTGGTAATCAGGTTCGAAAGCGTGCTGAAGGCGCTGGCCGTGCCGGCCTTCGCAACGGTGAATGTGTCACCCGCGGCCGGCGTTCCGGTGATCGGAATCTGGACGCCATTGAAAGCGATCGAATCGCCGTCCTTGAATGCATTGCCCGTGGTGACGACAGTGCCGGCACTGTTGGTGACCGTGTAGTCAGTAGGGGTGGTGAATGCGATGGTGTAAGTGTCCGGAACCCACGCCGCGGGACTGGAGACCGTACCGACACCGATTGATCCGGTGCCGGTGTTTGTGGCGGCCCCACTCGTGGTGAACGTGCCGTTGCCCGCCGGAATGTTCATGAACACGGTCGCGCCGGTGTCGCCGGCGGAAATGCGTTGGTTCGCCGCGATCTGGATCTGGCTCACCTGGTT
Organism: Gammaproteobacteria bacterium; assembly: GCA_034668025.1. Lineage (GTDB taxonomy): Bacteria > Pseudomonadota > Gammaproteobacteria > Steroidobacterales > Steroidobacteraceae > 13-2-20CM-66-19. The sequence goes on from JAXDQF010000098.1 coordinate 1,218, forward strand.
GGAGCCGGAATAGGTGACCGTGTTGCCGGACTGAGAGAACGGCACGGTGCCGCTGGCGTTGCCGGCGAACAGTTGATTGCCGCTGCCATCCACCCGGTTCCCGATGGCGACCAGGTTCTGAAGCTGCTGGGTGAGCTCCGCTGCGATATTGGCGCGCTCTGAAGCCGAAAGTGCCGAATTGTTCGCCTGGACGGCCAGGTCGCGAGCGCCTTGCAGTACGTTGGTCGCGTCCGCCATCGCCTGCTCTTCGAGCTGCAGGGTCGAGGTCGCGTAGTTGCCGTTGGTGACGAACTGCTGTGACGCCGACATCTGCACGTTCAGCTGATTCACCTGAGACATGGCCGCGGGATCGTCAGCCGCGCTGTGCAGCCGCGTGGCCGTGGCGATATCGTTCTGCGTCTTCGCCAGGTCAGACTGCAGGTTCTGCATCTGGGTGGTGGCGTTCTGCTGAAAGGTGATGGTTGCTATTCTCATGACTAACCGTGAATCGCGGAGAGTAAAGAGTTGAACATCGTGTTGGACGTCTGTATCAGCTGCGCGCAGGCGGAATAGGCCTGCTGGTACTGGACCATCTTGGCTGCTTCCTCGTCTAGGTTGACGCCCGACAGATTGTTGCGGGTGTCAACAGCGGACGCATTCACTGATTTCTGTGCCGCAGCGTTCGCCTGTGCCTGTTGAGTCTGTACGCCGACCTGGCTCACGAGGTTGTTGGCGACGCTGCTGAGAGAGGTCGTACCGCCGTTCAACTTTTTGGCGTTCAGCGCATCGACCAACGCGAATGCGTTGCTGTTATCGCCAACGTTGGACGAGCCCGCGGTCCCGACATTGAATGTGTCGCCGTTGGCCGGAGTGCCCGTGAGCGTGACGGAGCCGCCGTTAAAGGTAATCGGCGTACCGCTCGCGTAGGTGCCGGTTCCGACTACAGTGTTGGTGCTGTCCGTAACCTGGTACGCGGTCGCGCTCGTAAACGAAATCTTATAAGTGCCGGGCACCCAGGTGCTCGGATCGGTCACTGCGCTCGATGTGACTGCGCCCGTGCCGGTATTGGTTGCTGCGGCGGTCGTCTGAATCGACGAGGCTGCCGCAATCTGCGACGGACTGGTCAACAGCACAGTCAGGCCCGCCGAGGCGTCGGCCGTGGGCTGAATCCTGAAGCTGTCGCCGTTGGCAGCGGCTCCGCCGCCCACCACAATCGACAGACCAACGGCCTTGAACGGATCGGCCGCCGTGCCCGTGCCAGTCATGGTGACGGGTTGGCCGGTTGCCTTGTCGGTCAACGTCCAGGCTCCGCCTGTCTGCCGGAGTGTGTAGTCATCTGCGGTCAGCGAGCTCAGATCGGTTCGCGTCACCGTGACCGACGCGGCGCCTGTGTTGAATGCCGAGCCTGAGACGCCGACCGGTCCGACGGCGAACATGGGTTTGCCGATGGCGCCGGTGAGATCGATGCCGGCCCCCTGCGCCTGGTTGACCAGGCCGGCCAGTCCCACGCTGAACTGTCCGAGCGTGTTTTCAGCAGGTTGCAGGACTTGACTGCGAACTGCGAGCAGGCCGCCCAGTTGGCCGCCACTGAGCGTGGAGGTGATGTCCGTCGCTTTGCCGCCGCTGACGATGGAAATTTCGTTCTGCGAGGCGTTGTATTGACCCGGGGTCGCAGTGAGTGACTGTGACGTGCTGCCGATGACCAGCGGCTGCCCGGAACCGACATAGACGTTCATCGAGCCATCAGCCTGCGTGGCTGTATTGACGGAGACGTATTGACTCAGCTGGTCGATCATCTGATCGCGCTGATCCATCAAGGTGTTCGGTGTCTGTCCGGTTGAGGCGAGGCCCGCGGCGATCTGCCCGTTGAGGTTGGCGATGCCCGCGGACAGGGTATTGATCTGGGTGACCGCCCCGCTGATCTGCGACTCGATTCCGCCGCTGTAGGTGTCCAACTGCGAGCTGTAGTTCTGCATCTGCTGAGCAAGACCCTGTGCCTGGCTCAGAAGCGCCTGTCGTTGCGCGGTCGAGGACGGTGAGTTTGCGACCGTCTGCAGGGAATTGACGAATGACTGCAGGCTGGCGGTGAGGCCCGTGGTCGAGTTACTCAACATATCGTCGATCTGCGACGCCTGCGTCGCATACGTGTTGAAGTTCGAGTAGCTGCTCTGGGACGAACGCACCTGTCCGGCTAGCAATTCGTCGTAGGCGCGGGTGACACTCTGAATCGTGGTGCCGCTGCCGATGTAGCCGGAGGAATAGGCCTGCCCGGGCTGCTCGGTGAAATTGGCGTTCTCGACGCTGTAACCGGGAGTCGCAACGTTCGAAATGTTGTTGCTGGTTACGTCCAGCGCGCGCTGAAACGCGAGAAGTCCGGAGACGCTGGTTGAAAATAGATCACTCATCCATCATCCCTCTATAGCGTTCCGGTATTCGCGGATATCGGCAGGGTGCTCGATAACTTGAGGTCGTTCACAGTTCCGGTCGAGGCCCGGGTACCGACCTTCTGCGCCACCGTGCTGGCGACCGCGGCAATCTTGTTGGCGTAATCGGGATCCGTCGCATAGCCGCCGCGCTGCAGACCTGCGGCGAACGCATGCACGTCACTGCCGGTATTCAATGCGGCGGAATAGCGAGGGTTGTTGCGCAGCAGCGCGACATAATCCTGGAAACTCTGTGTCGGCGTGGCGTACGCCTTGAACTGCGCCGTGGTGTTGGTCGCAGCCCCGTTCTGGAATTCCTGCGTGCCGCTGCTCACCGCGGCGCCAGTCCAGTCAGCGGACGCTTTGATCCCGAAAAGGTTGTTGCTGGAGCGGCCGGCCGAATCCTGCGGCAGGCTTTGTCCCCAGTGGGTCTCGAGGGCGGCCTGGGCGATGAGGTGGCGAGGATCCACACCGAGCAGCTGCCCGGCATCCTGCGCCTGAGGCCACAGTTCCTGAATGAAGTTGGTTTTCGTAACATCCGTTGTCGCTGACGTGGTGGGAGGGGCTGTGACCTTTTGAGTGGCTGTGTAGGCGGCGGCGGCTTTCGCGCCGGCTGTGGAGCTTGCCGCGTCGACCGCCGCACCCGCTCCTTTGACGCCCATCTTCTGCAGCTGCCGCACCAGCATGTCCGCCAGTCCCAGGCCCTTGCCCTTGGAGAGCTGAACTGACAACTGGTCGTCGGCCATCCCCTGGTACATCTGCTCCTGGTTGCTGCCAAACATCGGGTCCGGGCCGATGGCATCGCGCATGCTTTTCAGCATCATGCGGGTGAACATGCTCTCGAACTGCTCGGCGACGGTGCGGATGGCCTTGGGATCATTGGTGCCGGCGGCGCGCTTCAACTTACTCAAACCGGCCAGATCGGTGTAAGCGGGCGCGTCGACTTTGGGGAGACTGGCGGCCATGTCGGGATCAGATCACGATCAGCTCGGCGCGCAGGGCGCCGGCCTGCTTCAGCGCTTCGAGAATGGCGACGAGATCGCCTGGACCGGCACCCACGTGGTTCACTGCGCGGACGATCTCATCGAGGTTCACGCCCGCCTGAAACAGAAACATGCGCGCATCCGCCTGTTGCACGTCGATCGTGCTCTTGGGGGTCACTGTCGCCGTGGTACCGTTAGTGAATGAGTTTGGCTGGCTCACATCCGACCGCTCAGTAATCGTGACCGAAAGAGAGCCATGGGCCACCGCTGCTGCGGTGACCCGGACACGCGAACTGATGACGACAGTACCGGTGCGTGAGTTGATGATCACGCGCGCCGGCGCCTCGCCGGGCTCTATTTCCAGTGCCTCCAGGGTCGCGAGGTAGGAGATGCGCTGATCCGGATCCGCGGGCGCTGCGACTCGAATTGAAACCGCATCCAACGCGTCGGCCGTCCCTGCGCCCAATGTCTTGTTGATACCGGCAGCGACCCGCGCCGCCGTCGTGAAGTCAGGGGTGTTCAGATTCAGCACCAGGTGCGGATCGGCGGCGAACTTCAGCGGCACTTCGCGCTCGACGTTGGCGCCGTTTGGAACCCGTCCGCTGCTTGGAACGTTCAGCGAGATCTTGGATCCGTCCTTGCCGGAGATGCCGAATCCGCTGACGAGCACATTGCCCTGGGCGAAGGCATACACCTGCCCGTCAACGCCGCGCAGCGGGGTCATCAAGAGATCGCCGCCGCGCAGACTTGCAGCGTTTCCAATGGACGCTACGGTCACATCAATGGTTTGTCCCGGCTTGATGAAAGGGGGCAGGTCAGCCGTGACAGTGACCGCCGCCACGTTCTTCAACTGCGGGTTGGCATTTGCCGGAATGGTGACGCCGAACTTCGAGAGCATGTTGGTAATGCTCTGGATGGTGAACGGCGCCTGGGTGGTCTGGTCGCCCGTGCCGTCCAGGCCCACCACGAGGCCGTAGCCGACGAGTTGGTTCGTGCGGACGCCGTTGACGGTCGCAATGTCTTTGATCCGCTCGGCGCGTACCGGCTCACTGCGGCCAGCCAGCACGGCCAGGCAGAAGACGAAGGCACTCAATGCTACGCGCCCCGTCCTGTTGGACAAAAATGACAGCATCAGAACGGCGTCCAGGGTGAGTTGAAGAATCGCGACAGCCAGCCTTGATTGTTCGCATCGGCCAGGGCGCCCTTGCCGCCGTAGGAAATGTTAGCTGCGCCCACCTTCAAGGAAGGCACGCTGTTGTCGGGAGCGATGTCGATCGGCCGGACCACGCCGGACAGCCGCACATATTCCGAGCCCTGGTTTATCCCAATCCACTTCTCGCCGCGGATGAACAGATTCCCGTTCGGCAGAACCCGGGACACCGTGCAGGTGATGTAACCGGACAAGCTGTTGCTCTGGGCGCTGTCGCCTTCACCGGAGAACTTGGACGCATCATTGATGTTGTTGCTGAGTAGAGGCGTGCCGTGGAGCGTGACAGGCGCGCCGAGCAGCGTCATGCCGGGCAGCGTTTGGTTTGTGGTCTTGGCCGTGTTCGTGGTCGCGCTCTTCTTAGCCGCAGTCGACTCATTGAGGACAATCGTGACGGTGTCGCCGACGTGGCGAGCCACCGGATTCTCGAACAACGCAACATCTCGCCCGACCTGATAAATGGCGCCGTTGGTGGGGGGTGGCACAGGCTCCATGGCCCAGCTCAGTTGTGAGTCTTCCTTCGGCGGCTTCGGCGGCTTCAGCGTCTGACAGCCGGTGAGGGCGGCCAGCATGAGCATGCCGAACAGGACGAGGAAGAAGGATAAATAGACTTTTCGCATGGCTTACATGTTCTCGGCGGCGTACTGCAGCATCTGGTCCGTGGTCTGGACCGCCTTCGAATTCATCTCGTACGCGCGCTGGGTCTCGATCATGTCGACCATCTCCTGGACGACGTTGACGTTGGAGGCCTCGACCGATCCTTGTACGAGGGTGCCCATGCCCGTGAGGCCCGGGTTGCCCGTTGTGGGTGTGCCGCTGGCGGCGGATTCGACCAGCAGGTTGCCGCCCACCGTCTGTAGCCCGGCCGGGTTGATAAAGTCAGCCAGCTGCAACGTGCCTACCTGGGTTGGCGTTGAGGAGCCGGCGAGCTGCACGCTTACGGTGCCGTCGGTGCCGATCGTGATGCTCTGCGCGCCAGTGGGAATCGTGATGCCCGGTTGCACCTGGTAGCCGCTCGAGGTGACGAGCTGCCCCTGCGCGTTGGTCTGAAAGTTGCCATCGCGCGTATAAGCGATGGTGCCGTCCGGCTGCAGCACCTGGAAGAAGCCGCGGCCCTGGATTGCGAGATCCAACGCGTTGCCGGTGTTGTCGAGACTTCCCTGGGTATAGCTGCGCTCAGTCGCGACGACTCGAACACCGGTTCCCAGCTGCAAGCCGGTTGGGGAGTAGGTCGTCTGTGAGGTCGCGGCGCCGACCTGCGTAACATTCTGATAGAGCAGGTCGTCGAAGACCGCGCGGCTACGCTTGAAGCCGTTGGTGGCGACGTTCGCCAGGTTGTTTGCCGTAACAGACATCTGCGTCTGCTGTGCGTCGAGTCCGGTTTTAGCGGCCCAGAGTGCTGGTTCCATTTCGTTACCTTTGTGCGTTTAGCCGGAGGACTGCAGCAGCTTGGCGGAGGCCTGCCCGTCTTCTTCCGCGGTATGGAGCGCTTTGACCTGCAGGTCAAAGTGCCGCGAGAGCTCAATCATGTTGACCATGCAACTGGCCAGATCCACGTTGCTGGATTCCAGGGAGCCGGAATCCACTGTCGTGGCCGCATCCGCTTCGAGCGGTTGTCCGTTGGTTGCGCGGAACAGCCCGTCGTTGCTGCGTTGGATCGTATCCAGCGACGGATTGACCAACTTGACGCGCCCTACGATCGAGACCGTGTTCGGCGACTGGCCCAGGGGAACTATCGAGATGGTTCCGTCGCTGCCCACCGCAACTGAAGTGTGCGGTGGGACGCTGATCGGGCCGTTGTCGCCCATCACCGGAAGTCCTGTTGCCGTCAGAAGCTGACCGGTGGGATCGACATGCAGGTCGCCTGCGCGCGTGTAGGCTTCGTTGCCAGTCACATCCTGTACGGCAAAGAACCCCTGGCCGTGGATGGCCAGGTCGAGCGGGTTGCCCGTCTGTTCGATTGCGCCCACTCCGTGATCCCAACCAACGGTCTGGTCGGTGGCATACACGCGGGAGGCGTAGCCCGGGCCGGTTACCGCACGGCTCTGAAACGCGCTCAGATCAGCCTTGAACCCCGTCGTGCTGGCGTTCGCGAGGTTGTGGGTGTTGGCCGCCTGGGCGCGCAGGGTCTCCTTCGCGCCAGACATCGCAACATACAGCAACTTATCCATGACGGGGTTTCAGTCCTCGCTTACTGGCGGATATTGATGATGGTCTGGGTGATCTGGTTGTCGGTCTGGATCATCTGGGCGTTGGCCTGGAAGTCGCGCTGCGCCTTGATCATGTCGACCAGGGCTGACGTCGTGTCGACGTTCGATTCTTCGAGTGAGCCCGACGCGACGGTGCCGACTCCGGAGTTGCCTGCCTGTCCCATGACTGCCTGTCCCGAGGCATTGGTCTGCGCCCAGGTCTGGTTGCCGAGCTGCTGCAACCCCTGGGAGTTCGCGAAGTTGGCCATGGCCAACTGTCCGAGGTTCACAGATCGGCCGTTGGTGAAACGCGCCTGCACGACACCCTGCTGATCGATGCTGACGCCGGTGAGCTTTCCGGTCGTGAAGCCGTCCTGCGTCACAGCGGTTACGCCGAACGAGTCGCCGTACTGGTTGGTGGCACTGAAGTCAAAGGTCATGTTCATCGGGTTCGCGCCCGTGGCCGGCGTGTAGGCCGGGAACGTAACCAGGCCGGCAGCCGGGGCCGTGAGGGCGCCGCTGCTGTTGTAGGTCAGAGCCTGCTGCGTTCCGACGGCGTTGCCATCCACATAGAGCTGAGTGGTCCAGGCGTTCGCCGCCGCTCCTTTGATGAAATAGAGCGTCGCGGTGTGAGCAGCGCCCAACGAGTCGTAGGTGGTCAGCGACGTCGTGTTGGTGTAGCTGTTCGGATCCGTGGGGCTGAAGGTTGGGTCTGTGGGCGCCGTGGCCGATGCAGGTAGATTCGCGGTGATCTTCGCCGTGGTGGTCGCGTTCGGCGCGCTTTCGTTGGTCGTCAGCGACAGATTCTGGAGGCCGCCGGTGTTGAATCCGCCGGTTGCCAGGGGCGGATATACCTGCAGGTTCAACCCCTGTGCGTTGACGACGTTGCCATTCTGGTCGAGCTGGAACTGACCGTCGCGGGTGTAGCTGAGTGCGCCACCGTCGCTCAGAGTGAAGAAACCGTTGCCGCTGATCGCCAGGTCCAGGTTGTTGCCGGTCGTCTCGATATTGCCCTGGGTGAACTGCTGCGCCACTTCCGTGACCGACACGCCGTTGCCGACTGCCGTGGCGCTCACGCCGCGCTGGGTCGAAGCAAACAGGTCGCCGAACTGCGCTCGCGAGCCCTTGAAGCCCGTCGACGAGACGTTGGCGAGGTTGTTGGCCGTGACGTTCAGATCCTGGTTGGCAGCGTCGAGTCCGGTTAGTGCGATATTGAAAGGCATCGAATTCTCCTGGGAAACTGGTTCGTGTGCGGTGGCGTTACATCACGGAGACGATTGAGGACAACGGTACGGTGTTGCCGGTATCGGTCTCGACGTCCACGGCGTTCGTAGTCGGATCGACCAGGACGCTGTCCACTTTGTTGACAACCATCGGGTCGAGCGGGGTGGCCTTGCCATCAACGGTGGCAGTCACGGCTATCGTGTACGTGCCGGCGGCGGCTGTGGCACCGGTATTGGTGGCGCCTTTCCAGACAAATGAGGTGAGTCCCGAGTCTGCGGGCTTCACGGTAAAGGAGTCGATGGTGGCCCCGGTGGAGTCCTGGATGTTGACACTGAGATTCGTGGTGCCCGCGGGCGCGGTCACCGCGCCGCCGATGGCCCCACCCGTTGCCAGCGTCGCCTGAGTTCCGGGCGCCAGAACAGAGTGCCCGATCAGACTCGTGCCGTTCATGATGGAGGAGGCCTGCATGGAGGCCTGCATGCTCTGCATCGCCGACACCTGGCTCATGCCTTCCAACTGCGTGACGAACTGAGTCGGATCCGACGGCGACAGGGGGTTCTGATCTTTCATCTGGGCCGTGATCAACTGCAGAAAGTCAGTCTGGTTGATCTGCATGTTGGCCGGCGTGTTGCTCAATCCTGCGGCGGGGATGTTTGAGCTCGTGCCGTTGACGGTGTTCGTGGTGGACATTCTATACCTCTAGATAATGAGTGGCGCGCGTCAGGAGCCGAGCTTCAGGGTGGCGAGCATCAGATCCTTGGAGGTGTTCAAGACCTCCACGTTGTCCTGGTAGGCGCGCGATGCCGAGATCATGTCGGTCATCTCTTCGATGACGTTTACGTTCGGTGCGTAGATGTTGCCGTGCTCGTCGGCGAGCGGGTTGCCGGGATCGTACCGCTCTGTTGGCAAGGCATTGCTCTGCACGATGCCTTTCACCCGGACGGTTGCGCCGCTCGCTCTATCCATGGCGGTCGCGTTCTGACCGACTGCGGCCTGTACGGCCTGGAACACGGGATGGCGTGCCTTATAAACAGTGTTCGGATCGCCGCTGACACTGTCGGCGTTGGCCAGGTTGCTGGCGACGGTATTCAGGCGCACGGATTGCGCGCTGAGGCCCGAGCCTACGATGTCAAAGATTTTGAAGGATGACATGGGAAGCTACCTCATTGACCCGTGATCGCTGTCATCAGGCCCTTGAAGCGAGCTGACAGAAAGGTGAGGGTGGCCTGGTAGCGAACGGTGTTTTCGGCGAAAGCGGCCTGCTCCTGTTGCGAGTCCACGGTGTTGCCATCGAGCGAGGGCGCCAGTGGAGTGCGATATTTCAGGTTGGCGCTGGCATCCGTGTTCGGATCGATCGTCATGTGTCCGGGGTTGGTCGTTGCCAGCTTCACTGGCGCATCCGCACTGCCGGCGCTCGCCATCGCGGCACGGAAGTCGATATCGCGCGCTTTGTAACCAGGCGTGTCGGAGTTCGCCAGGTTGTCAGCGATAACTTCCGTACGTTTGGACTGCAACTTCAGTGCGTCCGGATGGACGCCGAGATATGAATCCAGAGAGAACGGCATGATGTGTACGATCCGTCAAAAGAATGACCTGACGGATGAAGTGCAATTGGTATGCCACGGGGGGGCGCCGGACCTCGAGAGCCCCCGGAAGCGATCGCGTGCAGTTGAGAGCGTGAGAGGGATCACGCGAGCGGCAATGGATTGCCGCCATTGCAGGGCACAAGCGGCCGTGTGCCGTCGGTTAGTTAGCGGCAGCGCGGTTGGTTACTTGAATTGGCGCGGCGCTTGCAAGCCATCTGCGCACTATGAAGAGAACGACGAAATACTGGCGGACCGTGTGGCTCGGCTCACTGCCTGCGTTGCTCGTCCTGTCAGTACAGGCGCAGGAAGATCCGAATATAGAGTCTCTGACGGTGATCCGTAACACCGCGCATACCTACGTCAAATCGTTGATCCCTGCGAGCGCCGGTGAGACCACTGTCACAGTAGGCCAACTCGACAACCGCCTGCGGCTCGCTCATTGCTCATCAAAGGAGATCTCAGCTGCACTTCCCGCAGGAGCGACCTTGCAGGCGCGGGCGACAGTGGGCGTGAGTTGTGCCGGCCCTGTGCACTGGACTGTGTTTGTCCCCGTCACGATCGAGAGCAAGACGGATGTCCTCGTTCTCACCCACGCAGTCAACCGCGATACACGACTGACCGCGGCAGATGTGACCGTCGAGACGCGCAAGACGGCGGGTCCCGGCAATGCCTATCTCACGAAGCCCGCAGAGCTCAGTGGTCGCACCGTGCGCCGGCCGTTGGCGGCGGGCAGCACACTCTCTGTTGATATGTTCACACCCGACCTGGTTGTGCGTCGCGGCCAGGAAGTCACCCTGGTTTCTGCCGCCGGTTCGGTGGAGGTTCGGGCAAATGGGCGGGCCATGGTTGACGGTGCAGCGGGCGCACGCATACAGGTGCAGAACTTGAGCTCCCAGCGCGTAGTCGAGGGTACCGTGGAAAGTGCGGACCTCGTCAGGGTGGCCTGGTGATACGCAGCAACGCGAGCCGCAGATTCTGCAGGAAGTCCTCAAGTCCGGCGGCGCCGTGTCGATATCGGGGGTTACGAAACCAGGAGTGCCTGAAGTGGCCGTCAACCTAAACGGAATCGATCTCGGCGGTACAGCCGCGAGCAGTACAGCTGCTAGCTCAACGCACAAGGCGTCGGCGACGCAGAGCACGCCGACGACCCCCACTGAGGATGCGACGCAACAGCCGCAATCCAATGTCAGTATCACGAGCACGGCCTCGCTGCTCGCGCATCTGCAGCGCTCGCTGGCCACCCGGCCGGCAGTGGATCAAAGCCGCGTGGATGCCGTCAGCAAGGCGATTTCCTCGGGCACGTACAAAATTGACCCGGACAAGATCGCCCACGGACTGATCAACAGCGAGCGGGCGCTGGGCAAGCTACCGTAGGCCCCGCCGGATAATTGACAAGGGTAGTCATGATGGAACAAGCCAAGTGCCGCGAAAAACTCGGTCACCTCATTACCGATGAGAACCTGGCCTTGAACGAGTTGTCAGTACTCCTGGATCGCGAGCACGGCTTTCTGGAGGCCAACGACGTCGTCGCTCTCGAAGGGGCGACTCGCGAGCGTCAGCGCTGCGTTGCCAGAATTTTCCGGGTCGACGAAGAGCGTCGTACCTTGTGCCGTGACCTGGGCCGACCGCTCGACCTCAAAGGGTTGGAGGATCTGATCCGCTGGTGTGACCCCAAGGGCACGCTGGCAGGGCGTTGGGCCGAGTGCTCGGACGCCGCGGCCAAGTGCCGGAAGCTGAATGATCGCAATGGCGCCCTGGTAGCCGCCCGCCTGAAGCACGTTCAGGCCCGCCTGGGCACGCTCATAGACAGCCGCCGTGAGGCGGTCACCTACGGCCCCCGGGGAGCCTATAGCCAGGCCTCGTCCGGCCGGGTTTTGACCACCGAAGCGTGAATCGCATCGCACTCTAAAGTTATTGCTGCCCCTGCCGTTATAGGGGTCAGAGGTACTTAGGAGAGTCGGTGTGTCCAGCAAAATAAGTGGAATCGACGGGGCGCTCACCCCCGGCTCGACCGCTCCAGTGGGGGCAGGTCGCCCCGTACAGCGTTCCCAGGACGCCGTCAGCGGTGGTACGACCGCCGATACCTCAAAGGACGGCTCCCAGAACGTCCAGATTACCGGCACCGCCCGTCAATTGGCCGACCTCGATCAGAAGGTCCGCAGCCTTCCGGACATGAACGAGGAGCGGGTCTCCCAGTTGCGAGCCGCGATCGAGCAGGGCACCTACCAGGTTCGACCGCAGCATATCGCCGACCAGCTCATGTCGCTCGAGCGCGCCCTGGGCAATCTGCCGGACGGCGCGGGTAATTAAACAATGGCCGTCGCCGGCACTGACGTGGAAGTCTGCCGCGAGCACCTCGGATCTTTGTTGACCGAGGAAGTGGACGCGTTGCGTGAGTTGGAAGACGTTCTGAAACGCGAGCACGACGTGCTCGGTGCCAGGAATGTCGCCGCCATCGAACGGACTGCGTTGGTGCGTGCGCAAATGATGGGTGACCTTGCCCGTACTGAGGAGCAGCGCCGGACCTTGTGCACGATGCACGGCTATACCCCCGATTGGCTCGGCCTGGAAAGTTTGATGTCGTGGTGCGACCCGGATGGGACGCTCCTGTCACGATTGCGCGAATGCGCGCAGCGCGCGACGCGTTGCCGCGATCTGAATGTAAAGAACGGTACGTTGGTTACGGCGCGTTTGAAGCAGGTCGAAGGAATGCTGTCGGCGCTGACCGGCGGTGCGGGCCAACCCGTAACATACGGACCCAACGGAACCGCGCCGCGAGCCAACCGCTCCCACGAGTGGGGCGCTGTCTAGTTTATTTGGCCCGGCACTGGCCGGGCGGAGCCCGACTTCGTTGGCCGCTCCCTGCGCGGGCCGGGCAAAAGGCGTGACTTTTGCCAGCTATGCAGTGCCGATGGCGCTTCGCGCCGTTGGTGTTTTTGCGGGGCCGCGCCTACCCCAACGCGTCGCGTAGCGACTCAATATCCTTGGCGGACTCGGCGATAAATGCCTCGCAGGCGGCCGCATCCAGCTTCAGCTTGTGGAGCGGCTTGGCGCAATGCACCTGCGCCTGCAGCACCTGGGGCTGGTTGTGGTGCTCGGCCAGAATCGTCCCCACGACCAACACATCAGCCAGGCTCACGGGGCCGCGCGCGTCACGGTCAAAGTTCTCCGACTCGTGCACCGCCTGCACGATTTCGTCGGCAATTCCCCAGTTTTCCAGCAGCGCTGCGGCAATGCTCAGGTGCCAGTCCTGCTCGATGGCCTGGTAGTTCTCCTGGTCGGCGAACAGCGCGCGATGGCCGCTGGCTCGCGTCAGGATGTAGAGGCGGCCGATGCCCTGCAACAGGCCGCCCAGCAATGCAGTATCCGGGTTGAGTTGGGTCATGCGGCGCGCGATGACGCAGCTGAGGCTTGCCACCATCACACTGCGCTTCCACAACATTCCGAGCGGCGCCTCCAACCCCTTCAGCAGGGGCGCGTCGCGCAGCTGCCGCACGGCAAAGGCGATGGTGGCCGAGCGGACGGTATCCAGACCAACACGGGACACGGCGGTCCGTAAATCAGTGACCAGCGCTCCGGCAGGGTTGAGAGCCGCGGAATTGGCCATCCGGACGATCTGGGAGGCCAATACGGGCTCGCTGCCCAACACCTTGACGATGCGGTTGCTGTCGGCATTCTCGTCGCTTAAGACCTTCTGCACCCGCATGACGATGTGCGGAAAGCCGGGGAGCTCGATCTTGCCACCGGACAGCTCGGAAGCGAGCGCCTGAACGAAAGTGAACGCCACATCGCCCGCACCGGTGGCGGCCTTGGTCGATTGAGTATTCGTCGGCGCGGATTTCTGAGCGAGCGTCATAGTCTCTTCCCGCAGTTCTCTAAGCGCCCAGCGCCTGTCTCAGGGTTTCAATCTCGTGTTCTGACTCGTCAATGAGTTGCTCATAGCTGGCACGGTCGATTTTCATCCGCTTGCAGGCGGCGACATCGTGCATGTTGAGCTCGATCGTTTCCGGGTGATCCTTGAAAGCGGCGAGCAGGTTGCCCACCGTCACGATGTCTGTCAGGTCCACCGGGCCCGAGTGGGAGCGCTCCAGATCCTCGAAATTGCTGACCGCCTCGATCACTTCCTCGGCCATTTCCCAGTTCTCGAGCAGCGCTTTCGCAATGGCACTGTGCCAGTCGCGGACAATGGCCGTGTAGGCCGCCTGGTTGGCGAACAAGCCGGGATGTTGCGCCGAGCGTGTCAGGATGTAGAGCTGGCCGATTCCATGCAACAGGCCGGCCAGCAGAGCGGTGTCCGGGTTGACCTTGCTGTAGCGGCGCGCCACCGCATGGGACATGGCAGCGACCGCGGCGCTGCGTTTCCAGAGCTCTTCGAGGGGTTTTTCCAGGCCTTTGAGCGCGTCCTGCTTCTTCAACTGTGACATCGCGAACGCAATTGCCGCGCTGCGCACCATGTTGAAGCCCATTCGTGAAATGGCCGTCCGCAACTCGGTGATGGGCTTGCCGCTGAAATTCAGGGCCGCGGAATTGCCGATCTGCATGAGCCGGGCGGCCAGGGCGGGCTCGGAGCCCACTACCCGAACCACCATGTCCTGGGAGACATTCTCGTCGGAGAGCACCTTGCGGACCCGCAGTGCAATATCGGGGAAGCTCGGCAACTCAACCTTGCCCTTCGACAGCTCCGCTGCCAGGGACTGCACGAAGGCAAAGGCCTGCATGTCGGTGGGGTTGGAGGCCTGGCTCTGGGGCTTGGCGGCGGTAGTCATCGCAGGGTGTCTTCCGGATCGCGGGTCAGCTTCGCGTAGGGCTCCATCCTCGCGTGAGTTGAGACATATTTCTTAGCTGTGGATCACGCCTCGCGCGCTTGCCGGGTGATGTCCATCGAATCCGCGAGTGACCGTATCTTTGCCGCCACGAAATCCAGGGCAACAACGTGCTGGGCGGCTCCCAGGGACACCGCCTCGCCGGGCATCCCCCAGACGACGCTGGTGGCCTCGTCCTGCGCGATTGTCTGGCTGCCGGCGTCCAGCATCTCCTTGAGCCCTTTTGCGCCGTCTTTGCCCATCCCCGTGAGAATGACACCAATGGCGTTGCGGCCCGCATTCTGGGCAACCGAGCGGAACAGAACATCCACCGAGGGTTTGTGTCGATTGACCGGCACGCCGTCGTCGAGCCGCAAAACGTAGCGGGCGCCATCCCGTACCACCATGAGATGCCGGTCTCCGGGGGCTATGTAGGCGTGGCCCGCAAGGACCTGTTGCCCATCCTCAGCCTCGTATACGGTCATCTGGCAGCAGTCATTCATGCGTTTGGCGAAGGGTGTGCTGAATGCTTTGGGAATATGTTGAGCGATCACTACGCCCGGCGTGTCGGGCGGCAGTCTGGTCAACACGGCCTTGATTGCTTCGGTGCCGCCGGTGGAAGCACCGATGGCAATGATTCTGTCAGTGGTCCGCAACTGCGCGCCGGGTACCTTGGGAAGCACTGCGTCAGTTGAGAATTTCGGGCGCACCGCGAGGGTCGCCGCCCGGTGGGGATCCAGCGCCCGCACACTGGCGCGCGAGGCTATCTTGATCTTCTCAATCAACTCCTCGCTGTAGTCCTCGAGCGTGGCCGCCAGATCGATCTTCGGCTTTGACAGGTAGTCGATGGCGCCGATCGCCAGGGCGTCGAGCGTGACATCGGCGCCGCGCTCAGTCAGCGAGGAGACCATGACCACCGGCATCGGCCGCAGGCGCATCAGGTTCTTGAGGAAGGTGATGCCATCCATCTTGGGCATTTCAACATCGAGTGTCAGCACATCGGGATTGAGCTGTTTGATCTTCTCGCGGGCATCGTGCGCGTCGCTGGCAGCTCCAACAACCTCAATCGCAGGGTCGGCCCGCAGGATGTCGGTAAGAAGGCTGCGCACGAGGGCTGAGTCGTCCACGATCAAAACGCGGATGCGCCGGTTCCCTGTGGTCGGTACTGGTGTCGACATTCTCGATACTCCGGTGCGTCAGTCGAACAGCTCTACGTCGCCGCCCGCGGTTGCAGCGGTGGTGGCGATGCTGGCGAGGTACAACTGCTCGTGATGGCTGATGATGCGGTTCTCGACAGGACGCAGACGCCGCATCTTGACGCGTCCGCTGGCAGGGAAATACACGACCTTGCGCGGCTGTGTGCCGCCGAGGTCCTCGGCAATGATCCGATAACCTTCGAGCTCCAGATAGCTGCGCACGAACGCGATGTTGCGTGCACCGACATCAGTCACCCCGGATAACACCCGGCCACCGCCAAACACCTTGATCTCGAGGCGCTCGCGGGTCGCGCCCAGTTTCAACAGGTCGTTGATCAGGCTCTCCATCGCGTACGAGCCGTAGCGGGTGGCCAGGCCGATGGCCGGATCCAGCCAGTTGTTGGGGCCGGTGGAGGCATCCTCGGGCAGCATGAAGTGGTTCATGCCCCCCACATTCCTGGCCGGATCGCGTATGCAGGCGGAAATGCACGAGCCGAGCACGGTCGAGATGGCTTCCTCGCCGCGGGTTACGTAGTACTCGCCCGGCAGGATCTTCACATTCCAGCTGCTGATCTGCGGATCCCAGAAGCGCTGCATGTGGGCAAACGCCGGCAGCATGGCGGGCTGCTCGGGTCGGGCCGCAGTCAGCAGCGCTGTTGTCATCCTGCTCTCCGGTAGACCGTCTTGCCGATGAGCGCGTACTGCTCGCTCACCTTGAACAAACTCTCGGAATGTCCCAGGAACAGCAGGTTTCCTGAGCTCTGCAGCTGCGCCACGCGGCTGAACAGATCACGCTGCGTGTCCTTGTCGAAATAGATCACCACGTTGCGGCAGAAAATGGCATCCAGGGGACCGCGCATGGGCAGCGCGTGCATCAGGTTCAGCTGTTTGAAGGTGATCAGGGATTTCAGCTCCGGCGCGACTTCATAACACAGTCCCTCGCGTTCGCGCCGCTCCCGGAAAAAACGTGTGCGGCGCTGCAAGGTCAGGTTCTTCAAACGGTCCTCAGTGTAGACGCCACGCCGCCCGCGTTCCAACACATCGGAGTCGAGATCGGTCGCCAGGATGCGCACATCCCAGCGGTGCACGTCGGGAAGTACTTCGAGAATCGTCATTGCGAGCGAGTAGGGCTCCTCGCCGCTCGAGCAGCCGGCCGACCAGATGCGCAGGCGCCGTGCTGCACCGCTGTTGGCCATCGGCGCCAGCACCTGGTCGCGCAGATAGTCGAAGTGGTGCGGCTCGCGGAAGAAGGATGTGAGGTTGGTGGTGATCGCGTTGCAGAATTGGGCAATTTCGCGGCCGCCGTCCTGCGCCAGCAGGTCGCGATACTGGGCGAAGCTCTGCAACTGCAGCGCACGCAGCCGCCGCGCCAGCCGGCCGTACACCAGTTCCCGCTTCTGATCCGAGAGATTGATGCCCGTGAGTTGCTTGACGAGCTTGCGCAGCGCTTCAAAGTCGTCGTTGCCGAAATCGAACTCCCGCAGACGCATCATCGTCTGGGTGTCGTGCAGCAACGGCGTGTTTATTCCATTTGACATCAAAACAACTCGATGGTGCCTTCGATGCGGCCTATGTTGGCCGGACCGTTCGGAACACCCTCGAGGGGTTTGTTCGCTGCCAGCCCGGTCAGGATGTCGCGCGCCTGTGCCAGCTGCTGCATGAGACGATCGTACGATTGCAGGCTCTCGATGCACACTGCAATATTGCGAGCGAATTCAGCACGCAGGTTCTGGACCTCCATCGCCGGGTCATTGAGTGTCTGGGCCATGCGAGCCAGTGCGTCGCTGAGCTCCGCAATGGGCGTATCCGCTTGCTGCATGCTGTGTACGAGCAGCCCTGCGGCCCGTTCCACTGTGTTTCGCTTCATGATGATCGATGGTGACTTTCCGTCGGCCCTCGCGTGTGCTCCTTCCTGAACGCGCTTTCGTGCTCTGGCGCGGTGTGCGGCCGCGCCAGAGGCTCATTGAGTCGTCAGTGCATCAACAATCGTGTGCTGCGTTATCAGCCACTCTTGGCCTTGAACGCGCGCACCTGCTCATTGAATTTGGCCGCGACCTTCTGGAGTGTCTCGACCGCACTGTTGTGCATCCGCTCCTCGTCCGTGTGGCTCAAGCGATTCTGCTTGGCCTCAAATTCCAGGCACTTCGTGTAGGTGTCCACGTCGCCGTTGTATTCCTTCAGGGTCTGCATCGCCGTGATCATTTCCTGTTGACTGGCGGTGGCGGCGTCGGGAATCTTGCTGGGCGCCGGCGGCAGCACGCAATCCGCGTGAGCCGGAACGCTTGCAGCGTATGCCAACGCTACGGCCAGAAGTATTCGCTTCGGAGAATTCATGATCGATGGTCCTCGTACAATGCTGATGATTTGAAAATGCCAATGTGTTGCAACAGGGAGGGGTGGCTCAACCGAGCACCTTGGCAATCGTTGCCAGGAGTCTCTCCGGGTTGAAGGGCTTCACCAGCCAACCCGTGGCACCTGCAGCCTTGCCGGCCTGTTTGCGTTCGGTAGTCGCTTCGGTCGTCAGGACCAGAAGCGGTACGTACTTGTAGGTCGCAAGTCCGCGCAACTCCCGCACCAACGTGATGCCGTCCATATTGGGCATGTTGACATCAGTGATTACGAGGTCGAATGTCTGGCCTGAGGCCTTCTGCAGCGCCTCGCAGCCGTCTGCAGCCTGTTCTACCTGGTGGCCCGCGCCGGTCAGCGTAATGCCGACCATCTGGCGCATTGCCGCCGAATCGTCCACTGCCAAAATTTTCGCCATAGCCGTAACTCCCAGCGCCTATGGATTAAAACTCACGCCATTCGTTGTCGTTCTTCACGTCCGTTGTCTGAACGACGGACGCGGCGAGCGCACCGTTGGCCCGTTTGCGCGGTGCCCCGACGGACTCCGTGGCTCCAGCCTTTGATCTGTCAGCCCAGGGCCGATGGCCGCTGCGGCGTTCGACTCGTGTCGTGGCGCGTGCAGCAGCAGTTGCGCCGGCCGGGGCTGCATACGTCTTTGCCGCCTCGATCATGTCGTTGACGCGATACCGATCCAGCATCTGGTTCAAGCCACGGACCTGCTCGGCCATGGCCTGTGAGGCGGCCGTCGCCTGCTCGACGAGCGCGGCGTTCTGCTGAGTCAACTCGTCCATCTGCATCACGGCGCGGTTCACCTGCTCGATGCCCGAAGACTGCTCACGCGAGGCGGCGGCAATCTCGGCGACGATGTCGGATACCTTCTTGACCGATGCGACGATCTTCTCGAGTGTCTGACCGGACTGGGTGACGAGCACCGAGCCGTCCTCGACCTTGCGCACCGAGTCCTGAATCAACTCCTTGATCTCCTTCGCGGCAGTGGCTGAACGGCCTGCGAGGCTGCGCACTTCGCTTGCCACAACCGCGAATCCGCGACCCTGCTCACCGGCGCGAGCGGCTTCGACAGCGGCGTTCAACGCCAGCAGGTTGGTCTGGAAAGCGATGTCGTCGATCACGCCGATGATGTCGGCGATCTTCTTCGAGGCATCGTTGATATCGGACATGGCCTTGACGGCCTGATTGACCACCGAGCCGCCTTTCTCCGCCTGGTCGCGGGCGGCCATGGCCAACTGGTTGGCCTGGCCTGCGTTGTCGGCGTTCTGCTTGACTGTCGTGGTCATCTCTTCCATGGAGGATGCGGTTTCCTCGAGCGAGGAGGACTGCTCTTCCGTCCGTTGCGACAGGTTGGCGTTGCCGGTTGATATCTCGTCGGCGCCGCGATGCACCTCGGCGGCCACGCCTTTCACCTTGGAAACAACCTCAGCCATGTTGTCAGCGAGCTGGTTGACGCCGCGGCTCATGGCCTCAAAGAATCCTGCCTTGCCCGAAAGATCGATGCGCTTGCCCAGATCGCCACCGATGACGGCGCTCAGCATGGTCTGCATCTCCTTCTCGACCGCCACCTCAGGCGTGCGATCGGTCCATTCCATGACCGTGCCGATGCGCTCGCCCTTGTCGCTCATCACTGGATTGCTGATGGTGCGGAAGGTGCAGGCGCCAAACAGGCGCTCCTGTGAGTCGGACCCCGAGAGTGTCTCGAGTGCGCGGCGCTGCTGACCGGGATCGAGGGACAGCGAGTCCAGGCTCGCGCCGCGCAGGCGCTGGGCATCAAATCCCGGCAGGCTCTTGCGGATCTCGTGCTGATTGCGGGCGAAGGTGGTTTGCGCCGTCTCGTTCACGTAGATGATCTGGTGATGTCCATCAGCCAGCACCACGCTGGTTGAGACTTTGTCGAGCGCCTGGCGGATCCGGGTGTTTTCCGCAGCGACCGCACGCTCAGTCTCGATCTGGGTACGCAGCTTGCCCTGCATTTCACCGAGCGCGCTCAACACCTGGGCGGCCTCGTCGTTGCCGTTCTGCCGAATCTCGTTGTCGTATTTGCCGGACGAGATGTTCCCGAACACGTCGATGGCGTGGGACAGAGGCTTACCCAACGATCGCGTGATCAACCACGACAGCGCCAGCGCGAAGGCGAGGGCGAACGCCGTGATGGTGGAAGTGAGATTCCGCCAGGTTGTGACCTGCGACAGGCGCTGTTGGACAGCGGCATTCATGGTCGCGTAGCTGATGTCTGACAGGTCTTTCAACGTGGAGCTGACATCACGTGCGGCCGAATTGACGTCTGCGGGCGTGATCTCCATCTTCTGGGCGTCGAGGATCTTATCCTTCACAACACCGAAGAAAGATGCGAATGCGCTTCGGGCGGCCTCCACCTTCGGACGCACGTGGGTCTTGGCATCTTCAGACGCGCGGTCCAGATCCCTCGCGGCGGCGTCGAAGTGCTCGGTGAACGTCTCGTGATACAGCTGAATGGCCATACGGTCGTCGCCGCCGAGATAACCTTTGATGGAGGCGCGGGCCGCATACCAACGGACGTTTCCTGAGGCGATCAACGCTCCCGGTACATTGCGGGTGGCGATCTGAATCAGCACGGCCGTTTCAGGCGACGGGTCTACAGTCATGCCGGAGCGAGCGGCCACTGTTTCGCCGAGCTTCTGGATGTGGTCGAGCAGTACGTTGTGGCGGGCAACGGCCTCGTCGGGGCTGAGCTTCGCGCCCTCGTTCTTCAGCCGGTCCCAGTCGGACTTGATTGATTGCCAGGTCTCGCTGACCTTGAAGCGTGCACCCACATGGCCGTCGCTCGCGTCGACCCCGTCGATGTGCCGCTGCATCTCGGATTCCGAGGCACTGACCTGATCGCGGCCGGCCGTGTCGCCGGTCAACACCGCGAACAGGCGGCTGCGGTGGTTGGCGGCTTCCGCCAACAGGCCGCCGACCGCCTGTACGTAACGGGCACCCTCGATTTCGTCCTTGGCGAGTGCCACCTGCGAATTGGCTCCGCCGAGGTAGAAGATACCCAGCAGCGCGCTCGGAATGGCCATGGCCACCACGAGCACGGCAAGCTTCTGCCACAGCTTCAACCGACTGAGAAAGTTCATGTCCGCCTTGTCCTTGTCCGATGACACGTTAAATCAGAATTCCTGCCACTCGCTGTCGCCTGTCACGGCGACTGCTGCTGCGGCGACCTGGGCGCTGCCGGCGGCGCGGCTCCGGGTATGGCCCGGGCTGCGTCGCTGTGCGCGCGGCGCGGGCGCTTCATTCGTTCTGTCTGCTTCGGGCGCGACGGCCGTTATTTGCGCGGCCGTCGGTCGCGCGTTAGCTGGCTGCGCGCTGTCGCCGAGTTGATAGCTACCCATCATTTCGTGCAGGGCGTGCGCTTCGTGCGCCATGGACTGCGAGGCGGTGGTGGCTTGTTCGACGAGAGCTGCGTTCTGTTGAGTCAGCTCATCCATCTGCAATACCGCGCGGTTGACCTGTGCGATCCCCAACGACTGTTCACGGGATGCTGCAGCAATTTCCGCCACGATGTCCGAGACTTTCTTCACCGAAGCAACAATCTGCTCCAGAGTCTGCCCCGAACGACTGACAAACACCGAGCCGTCCGCGACTTTCTGGACGCTGTCTTTGATCAGCTCTTTGATTTCTTTCGCGGCGGTCGCAGAGCGGCCCGCCAGCGTCCGCACCTCGGTCGCCACGACGGCGAAGCCGCGTCCCTGCTCGCCTGCGCGGGCCGCTTCGACGGCCGCGTTCAGCGCCAGCAGGTTGGTTTGGAAGGCAATCTCGTCAACGACACCGATTATGTCAGCAATCTTGCGCGCCGATTCGTTGATGTCGGTCATCGCGTGGATGGCTTTGTTGACTACGTTGCCGCCGCGTTCGGCCTGATCGCGGGCGGCCACGGCCAACTGGTTGGCTTCGCCGGCGTTGTCGGCATTCTGGCGGACTGTGGTCGTCATCTGCTCCATCGACGATGCAGTCTCTTCCAGTGAGGCTGACTGTTCTTCGGTGCGGTGTTGCAGATTGGTGTTGCCGCTCGCGATTTCCTGCGCGCCCCGGTAGACCTCCCCGGCGGCGTCTTTCACGAGAGCGACAATCTCGGCCATGTTGTCGGCCAGATGGTTGATGCTGTTGCTGGCTGACTCGAAGAATCCTGTCTTGCCACGCAGCTCGATGCGGCTCGCCAGGTTCCCGTTGAGAACTCCGGAGAGCATCGTCTGCATCTGCTTTTCGACGCCAATTTCCTGTGTCCGGTCCGTCCACTCCATGACGGTGCCGATTCGCTCGCCCCGGTCGTCAACGACCGGGCTGCTCACCGTGCGGAAGGTCAGCGCGCCAAGAGTACATTCGCGAACTTCGGATGTGCCCAGGGAGTCGAGTGTGAGACGCTCGCGGGATTGGTCGGCAGACAAGGCGTCGAGGCTGGAGCCTTTCAGCGTGTGTGCGTCAAAGTTGGGCAATGCTTTGCGGATCTCGCCCTGCGCGTGCGCGAATGTCGCTTGCGCGGTGGCGTTGAGATACACAATCTCGTGCCGGGCATCGGCCACTAACACACTGGTTGACGCTGTATCGAGTGCATGCCGGATGCGTGAGTTCTCGGCAGCAACCGCCCGCTCTGTTTCGATTTGCGTGCGCAGCGTACCCTGCATCTTGTCCAGCGCGAGCAACACCTGGCTCGCTTCGTCCGTGCCGCTGGCCGCAACGTGGTTTTCGTACCGGCCGGCGGAGATTTCCTCGAATACTGACACTGCCCGATGCAGTGGCCGCGCGAGGGCGCGAGTGATGAGGACCGCCAAACCCAATGCAATGGCGACGGCCAGCAGCGTACCTGCGGCGACAATCGCCCGATGCCGGGTGGCAAAGATCAGTCGCTGCTCGACCTGCTTTGTGAGCATGTCATAGCTGGCCAGTGAGACTTTCTTCAGCGCGCGATTGGTCGGGACGCCGGCGTCGTAAATGGTGCCGCCGGTGGCCTCCAGGGTGGCCGCATTCAGTATCTTGGCCTCCACCTGGCTGTAAAACTCATCCGCAGTCCGCTGGGCGGCGGTCACGACTTCCCGAATTTCGGCGCGGGCATCGGGTGAGACCTGCTCCAGTGCGCCATTCAGGCTGTCGAGCTCAGCCTGCCGGCGCTCACGGAACACCCGCACCCCCATGCGATCATCGCCGCCCAGATAGCCCTTCGAGGCGGCGTGAACAGCGTGGCGCCGTATGTTGGACGAATACAGGGCGAGGTCGGGAGCGTAGTTCACTGCAATTCGCAGCAGGGACCGCGTGGACCTTTCCGGATCGGACGAGGCCAGCGATCGACTGCTGATTTCTTCTGCAATCCGGTCGAGATGCTGATCGAGCGCAGCATGAGCTGCGTCGTTTTCCTCGGCAGACTGTTGCAATCCCGTGGACTTCAGCGCCGCCCACTCCGATTTGAACGTCTGCCACTGCCCGGCGACGCCGAATTTCTCGCCCAACTCCACGTTGAGCCTGTCGGCCACCGCGATTTGCTCATCGACCTGCGCTTCCTGCGCGACAACATCCGGGCGCCGCGCCTTGTCACCGCTCAGAAATGTGTACTCCCGCCCCCGGTGCGTGAGCATTTCCCCCGCCACCGCGCCGAGAGCCTGGAGAAAGTGCGTGCCTTCGAGCTCGCCGCGCGCTTGGCGGACAGCCACGCTGGTCTGCTGAAAGTAGAAGCAACCGAGCATCACGGCCGGGACGGCCATGGCAGCGACCAGCAGGGCGAGCTTCTGCCACAGGCGCAGGCGTCCCAGGAAGGTCACGTGATTGTCGGTCGCTTTGGGCATGACGCAGTTGCGGCCTACGCCGCCTCCGTCGCTGCACTGGCGGTGAGCGTGGTCATGTCGGTTCCGATGAGCCGATCGATGTCGAGCAATACGACCATGCGGTCGGCGACCGGAACCAGACCGCGAATGTAGTCGGTCGCGCCTCTGGCTCCCAACTCCGGCGCGGCCTTCACTTCTTCGGTGTTGACGTCAACGACATCCGACACTCCGTCAACGACGACTCCGAAGTCGCGGCGCCCGGCGGCTGACATCACCGATACGACGATGATCACGGTGACCGTCGTGTACTCGGCGCGGTCCAACGAAAATCGCATGCGCAGGTCGACAATCGGAACGATTGAGCCGCGCAGATTCAACACGCCCAGCACATGCGATGGCGCGTGCGGGATCTTGGTGACGGCAGACCAGCCGCGGATTTCCTGCACTCGCAGAATATCCACGCCGTAAGTCTCGTTGCCCAGAACGAAAGTCAGTACCTGGTGGGATCCTTCACCCGGCCCGTGACCGTTCTTTACAGGCGCATTGGACGACATCGTTGCATTTCCTCGTTGATCGACGACACTCAGGCCGCCGCGCGCATCGACATGGCGCGGATGAGACCGGGAATGTCCAGAATGAGAGCCACGGAGCCATCACCGAGGATCGTTGCCCCGGAAACACCCTCGACGTGCCCGTAGTTCGCCTCCAGCGACTTGATGACCACCTGCTGCTGGCCGAGCAGATCGTCCACAAACAATCCAATGCGTTGGTGGCCTTCACCTTCGGCGACGACGACCAGGCCTTCGTCCAGCACCTTCGTGCGCGGCTCGACTCCAAACAGCTCGTAGAGCCGGACGATGGGGAGGTAATAACCGCGGAATGAGAACACCTCGCCGCGTCCGGACAGGCGGCTCACGTTCTCCGCCTTCAGCTGCATCGATTCGACGATGGAGATGAGCGGCACAATGTAGGTTTCACCGCCAACCGATACGGACTGGCCGTCCACAATGGCGAGGGTCAGCGGCAGGGTGATGATGGTCTTCGACCCTTTGCCCAGCTCGCTGCGCAGCTCGATCTTGCCGCCGAGCTCCTTGATGTTGCGGCGGACCACATCCATGCCGACACCGCGGCCGGAGACATCGGTGGTTTTCTCGGCGGTCGAGAAGCCGGGCAGAAAGATCAATTCGTAGATCTGCTCGTCGGTCAGCACATCATTCGGGCCCACGAGGCCGCGATCCCTGGCCTTCGCAAGAAGGCGGTTCTTATCGAGGCCGCCACCGTCATCGCTGACTTCGACGGCGATGTTGCCGCCGCGATGACAGGCGTCGAGGTGCACTGTGCCCACGGGTGACTTGCCGGCAGCGGCGCGCTTTTCGGGCGACTCGATGCCGTGATCAACGCTGTTTCTGACCAGGTGCACCAGAGGATCGCCGATTTTCTCCAGCACTGTCTTGTCGAGCTCTGTCTGCTCGCCGGTGAGCTTCAGCTCGATCTGTTTGCCCAGGCGCTGCGCGAGGTCGCGCACCATGCGGGGGAAGCGGCTGAATACCACGTTGATGGGCAACATGCGCACGCGCATGACGCTTTCCTGCAGCTCGCGCATGTTTCGCTCGAGTTGGGCCAGTCCGCCGCGCAGCTTTTCAGCAGTGGGGCCTTCGAGCTTGGAGCCGAGCTGACTCAACATCGCCTGGGTGATGACGAGCTCGCCCACAGTGTTCATCAGCTCGTCGATCTTCTCGACGCTGACGCGGATGGAGCCGGAGTCGGCGACTTTCTCGACGGGGGATTCGGTTTTGGGGACGGCTTCCAGCCTGGGTGTCACGGGTGCCGGCGCCTGTGCGACCGGGGCTGGAGGCGGTGTCTCAACGGGAGCCACGGCTACCACCGGCGCGGCAACAGCGGGAGCCTCGCTGGCAACTTCGGCCTGCGGCGGATTGGTCAGCTCGATCCGCAGGTCGCAGTCACCCTCGGCCCATTCAAACACCTGGCGAATGGTGCTTTCAGTGACATCGGCGGTGAGCTGGATATTCCAGGCGAGGTAGCAGGACTGCGGATCCAGTGCGGTGAAGGAGGGCAGTGCGCTCACATCGGCAATCGATTCGAGCTCGCCCAGTTCCGACAGCTCGCGCATCATGCGCAGCGGGTCGTTGCCGCGAGCGAACAACTCGGGGAAGGGGCGGAAGTTGATTTCCCAGCGTTTGGTTGCCGGGGCCGCTGCGGCGCTGTCCCCTGCCGCCTGGGTTGCCGGCGGCGCGGTTGAGACGGCCGCAGCTGGGGTGGGCGCCGGGGCTGCCGGAGCCGGCGGCGCTGAGTTCTTCTGAGCGATCATCAGCTCGAGGTCGAACTGCAGGTCTGATACCTTCTGTGCGTCGATCGGCTTCTTCTGCTGTACCGAGCGCAACATCGCGCGCATCACGTCGACCGACTTCAACAGCAGGTCTGACATGGACAGCGTTACTTGCATCCCACCGCTGCGCAGCTCATCGAGCATCGTTTCGAGGCTGTGGGTGAAGGAGGCGATGTCGGAAAAGCCGAACGTCGCACTGCCACCCTTGATTGAGTGGGCGACACGGAAGATCGTGTTGATCAGCTCCTTGTCCGGCGCGCCGATGTCGAGCTTGAGAAGCGCGGACTCCATCGAGTCCAGAGCCTCAAAGCTCTCCTCGAAGAACGCCTCGTGAAATTGCGTGAGATCGATTGTCATGCTGGCAGCCTGAGTAGAGATGTCAGACCTAGAAGCTGCGCGGCCGTCGCCAGGACCGGCGCGGTGCCCTGCCATTCGACCGTGCGGCCGTGGCCGGCGCGTTCACGGACGAATGCCGTTATGACCTGCAACCCGGCGGTGTCGATGCGCTGCAGGGAGGTTATGTCGAGTGTTACAGGGAGGGGCTCGTCGAGGAGGGGAGCGAGACTCTCTTTGAGAGCGCTCGCGCCGGAGACCAGACACTCAGCCGCCAGGGCCAGTCTCGGCGAAACGAGTCTGGGCGCCAAGGGTGGGGTCGAAGGCTTCTCTACGGGTTCAGGTTTGGGAGGCGTTCCCTTACGGGCCGCGCCGGCCGCTCTTGGCGGGCCTAGCAGGTGTCCGCCACGCGTGGGACGCGATGCGGCAGGAGTCGCTTTTTTGCGCTTGGTCATTTAGATGGCGGGGTGAAGGCCAATTGTGCTTGTGCACGTTCGCTATCGGCGCGTGCATCGCTCGCTTAAATTCGTTTATTGGAAAATTGAACCAGTTCCGCTTGTCCGATTGCCGAAAGTCGCCTGCGGCGCTTTCGGCCCGCTTGCGAAAGGCGCGACTTTCGCGCGCTAAGCAGCATTTATCTGGCTGGGTAGCGGCCTGCGTGCGGAGGATCTGGACTGCGGAGCGTGCAGGCGATGCACCAGCTCGGCTTCGTGGGTTGACAGACCACATCCGGAAATCAGCTCCTCGCGCGACGCACCGCCCTTGGCCAGGCGGATGGCAATCTGATACCCCGGAGCCGGGGCGGTCGGGGCCGATGCTAACTGTTGTGGTCGCTGGATGCGCTCGCCCAACTGTGAAATGGAGACATTGGTCGCAACAACGCGTGCCTCGAGATCCGCGAGCCGTTGCAACACGATGCCATGGTTGGCCAGCACGAGCACGGTTTGTGCTTCGATGGCCCGGCGCCACCGGATGAAGGCCACGGTCGCGAGTACAAAGGAGAAGATCAAAAACAGTGCCCGTCCCGCGACGAGCAACATCTCAACTGAAGGCACGGTCATGAGCGCGGATCTCCGTGAACGAGTTCACACTTGCCGCGCCGTTGCTTGCGGAAACGTCAGGTTTCCGGCGCCGCGCGGCGAACTAGAGTTCAGGGTGCAGGTTCCGTGCCAGTGTTGTGTTGTATATCGGCTCGGGCGGTTTGTGCAGACGCGGGTGGAATGACCGGTTGCGGTGTGACGGGCGCCGGTTGCGCCTGGGGCGAATCGGCCGGCGAGGCAATGGCGCCGCCGCCGTCGATCGCATTTATATGTGTTGGACCCGCCGGGGGTGCGGTTACTGCAGGGGCTGCCGTGTCGCTGTCGGTCACGGTCGCCGGGTCCGTCTGCCGCATCAGCTCAGTTGACAGAATCACAACCACGACGCGGCGGTTTGCATTGCGGCCGTCGGCGGTGTCATTGCCCTTGAGTGGACGTTGCTCACCATAACCAATGACGGCGAGCCGTTCAGGGCCGACGCCATGATTCGAGAGAACGCGCACCACGCTGCCGGCCCGCGCCGCTGACAGCTCCCAGTTCGAATAGAACACGGCGGTCTTGATGGGCTTGTTGTCCGTATGGCCTTCGACCCGTATCGGGTTGGGGAAGGGCGCCAGCACGCTGCCGAGCTGCTCGATGATGTCGACCGCATTGTCAGCCAGGCGGGCGCTGCCGCTGGGAAACAGGATGTCGGTCTTCATTTCCACTTCGATCCAGAAATCGCTGCGGCGGATGGTCACCATGTCTTTCCTGACGAGCTGGTTCATCGCCTGTGCGATCTGGTCTGCGAGTTTGGACAGGGCCTGGGCGGCGGCTGCAGCCTGGGGCGGCAGCTTGTTGGCGCTCGACGCGTCGCCGGTCGGTTTCTGCATTCCGAGCGCAACCGGCACGGGCGCCATGCGCGACTGCGCCTTGCCTTCCAGTACCGATTGCTGCACGACTGTGGAATTCATATCCGCACCGGTACCCACCTGCTTGTCGCCCACCTGCACGGGCTGCATGGTCCGCGGCGCTCCCCGGAAGGCGGCAAACAATGAATCCGACAACACCCGGTACTTGCCGGCGTTGACGGAGGAGATGGCGTACATGACCACAAAGAACGCGAGCAACAGGGTCAACAAGTCGGCATAGGGAATTGCCCATGCTTCGTGGTTGGCGTGCTCCTCGTGCTTCTTACGCCGGCGGCCCGTTGAGTGCCGTACGCGGCTCAATGTGGCGAGCCTCTCAATGTAGATATCCCTGTAGTTTGGACTCAATCGCACGGGGATTCTCCCCTTGCGCGATGCACAGCATTCCGTCGACGACCATTTCGCGGAATTGCGTCTGGCGCGCGATGATGACCTTGAGTTTCGCGGCTACGGGGAGGAAGAAGAGGTTGGCGAGTCCTATGCCGTAAATCGTTGCGGTGAATGCCGCGGCGATCCCGTGGCCGAGCTTGCTCGGGTCGGCGAGATTCTGCAGGACGGCCATCAGTCCCAGAACCGCGCCGATGATGCCGAGGGTCGGCGCGTAAACGCCCATACCCTCAAACACTTTGGCAGCCGTCGTGTCCGCGCTCTCACGCATGTTCAGATCGACATACATGACGCTGCTGATGTTGTCCGGCTCCGTGCCGTCCACCACGAGTTGCAGGGCCTTCTGCACGAAGTCATCCGGCTCGCGGTCGATCATCATCTCGAGCCCGAGCAGGCCCTGCTTGCGCGCGATGTTGCTCCACTCGACGATCTTCGCGATCAACAGGCGCCCGTCGCGCACCGGCGGCCGCACGATCCACGGAAAGATGCGCATGGCGCGCTGCATGACGGACAGGGGTGTCTGGATGAAAATGGCTGCGCACGTTCCGACCACGACGATCATGAACGCAGCGGCCGACACCAGTGCCATCAGCCCGGCGCCTTTGAGCACTGCGCCCACGAGAATGGCGTTCAGTGCGAGCACCAGCCCGATGATGCTCAATATGTCCAACAGGTCACCTTACATTCCGAGACCCGACAGCAACGCGTCCACGTCTGTCTGGCCCGAAGCGATCTCGCCTTTGCTCACGCCCGGCACGGCGGGTCCCTGTCCCGCGCTTGGGTTGTCTCCCATCGTCGCGTGCTCCACCACGTCGCCCGACAGGCGCGCGAGGTTGGCGAGGGCCAATTCGAGCTCCCCGACGAGCTTCATGACGCTGCGGATGATCTGGCCGGTGAGATCCTGGTAGCCCTGCGCCATCAGCACGTCAGCCAGGTTGCGGCGAATCAACTCCGAGTTGGAACGGGCGGCCGGCAGGAATTTCTCAACCGACTTCACCAGCGGCAGCAGCCCGTCAATCGATTGCAATACGGTTTCGTAGCCCTGGGCGCCCACGGCGCGACTCTTGAATGTCTCGAAGGTCGCGATCAGAACGGCTGCTTCCTGGGCGGTGCGTTCGGCGAGCGGGCCCGACTGCTCAACTAGGTCCAGCGTCCGGTGGGCCGCTTCGTCGGTCATGCTGATCACGTGGGTGAGACGTGCGCGGGCATCGGGAATCTCGTTCTCCGCGATGTCCTGCAGCCGCGATTCGATGCTGAAGCGCTCCAGCGCTTTCTGCAGATCGCCGGTCAGCTGGCGCAGCTCCTTGAACATGCCCGGCTCGCGCATGTGCACGATGTGGTCGACGGCCGAGAAGAATGCAGCCTCGTCCTCGGTGCGCAGCGCATCGGTGAGCGCTTCGACGCAGGCACTGTATTCCAACTTCAGAACATTAAAGCTCGACATGTTGCCTCACTTGCCCGCGCCCAGGATCTTGTCGAGCTTCTCTTTGAGAGTCTCGGCCGTAAAGGGTTTGATCACGTAGCCGTTCACACCGGCCTGCGCGGCCTCGATGATCTGCTCGCGTTTGGCTTCCGCGGTAAGCATCAACACCGGCATCTTCGCCAGCTTCGCGTCCGAGCGCACCGCCTTGATCAGGTCGAGACCCGACATGCCCGGCATGTTCCAGTCGGAAATCAGGAAATCGAAGCCGCCGGCCTGCAACATGGGCAGGGCCGTCTTGCCGTCGTCTGCTTCCGTGACATTCGGGTACCCCAGATCGTGCAGAAGGTTTTTGACGATGCGGCGCATCGTCGAAAAGTCGTCCACGACCAGAAACTTCATATCTTTGCTCACAGCTTCCGTCTCCCGTACTCAAGCCTGCTCACTGACACTGCCGTCGCGCCAGTCTGCCAGGCGCGCTTTCAGCCGCACGAGTGCCTGTCCGTGCAGCTGGCACACTCGTGACTCAGTAACCTTCAACACCGCGCCGATTTCCTTGAGGTTCAGGCCGTCGCTGTAGTACAGCGACATGACCAGTCGCTCCCGCTCCGGCAGTCCCTCGATCGCACGGCTCAACGCAGCCCGAAACCTCTCATCCGCCGCTTCGGCGAACGGGTCTGCAGGTCCTGCAGCAGTAGCGGCAGTCGCATCATCCAGGCTTGCAAGGCGACAGCTCGCAGCGTCCTGTACGATTGAATGGTATTCATCCAGCCCTACTCCCATGCCCTCGGCAATCTCAACATCGCGCGCGTCGCGCCCGGTCCGGCGCTCGATTTCTTGCACCACAGCAGCCACCGCGCGCGCCTTTCGATGCACCGAGCGGGGGGCCCAATCGAGCTTCCGCAGTGCATCAATCATCGCGCCCCGAATTCGAATCCCCGCGTACGTCTCAAAGCTCGCACCGCGGTTGGCGGCGTAGTTGGACGCCGCCTCGAGCAAACCCAGCATCCCGGCCTGAATCAGGTCGTCGACCTCCACCGACGGCGGCAATCTGCCTGCCAGGTGGTATGCAATCCGCTTCACCAGCTCGGCATGCTGCAACACCAGCCGATCCGCCTCGCCCGACGCACGACTCGCGCTGTATGCGCTCGCCGCGTTCATTGCACCGCTTCCAGTCGGGCCACGTTCTTGCGAACGAGCCGCTCCACGAAGAACTCAATGTTGCCGCGCGGGCCCGCAGGTACCGGCCATGTATCGGCCCGGGCAGCCAATTTCTTGAATGCTCGTGCGGCCGGAGATGACGGGTAGGCGTCACAAACGGGACGTTGCTCTCTTACCGACCGACGAAGGTACTCGTCTTCCGGAATTTCGCCTGCGAACTCCAGCACTACATCGAGGAAACGTGTCGTTACGAGCTCGAAGCGACGGAACAGCTCGGCGCCTGCACCTTGCACACGCACCTGATTGGCCAGGACGCGGAAACGACTTACACCGTGATTGCGACTCAGCACCTTGACTAGCGCGTAGGCGTCGGTTAACGACGCGGGCTCGTCACAAATCACCATTACTACATGTTGGGATGCTTGTGAGAACTGCAGCACACTATGGGCAATTCCCGCTGCCGTATCGACAATCAGCACATCTACACGGGCGGCCAGGGTGCTGAACGCCTGAACCAGCCCAAGATGTTCAGTTTCACTCATGTTGGCCATGTCAGCCGCGCCCGAGGCGGCCGGCACGACCAGGAATCCCTGGGGCGCCGGAATGACCACTTCGTCGAGTGTTCGTTCACCGGACAGGACGTGTGCCAACGTGTAACGTGGGGACAGTCCCAGGAATACATCGGCGTTGGCCAGGCCGAGATCGCCGTCGAGCAGGACGACACGCTTGCCGGCCGCGGCCATGGCGGTAGCCAGATTGACCGATACGCTCGTCTTGCCCACACCCCCTTTACCGCCGGTGACCGCAATGACCTGCACCGGATGGGACAGTCCTTCGAGTTTGACGTTGTTGATCAAGTTGAGCTCAGGAGATGCCATGGGCTGTTTTTCCGAATCGTCGTCGCAGGAGATCTTCATCAGCCGCCGCGCCGCGCGCTTTCGCGAGCCGCACCGCAGCCGACACCAGCTCGAGCGCTCGCGCCGGACGCAGATCCTCCGGTACGCGTTGTCCTTCGCTCATGTAGGAAACGGGCAACCTAGCCCGGATGAGAGTTGACAGCACGCCTCCAAGGCTCGCCGCCTCGTCGATTTTTGTGAGTACGCAGCAGGAGGGGTTGGCGGGTGCAAAGTGCCGCACTGCTTCCTCGATGGCCCCGGCCTGCGTACTGGCGGCCAGCACCAGCGCCGTTTCGAGTTTTGAGGCCGAGTTGGAGAGCACCGCCAGGCGAGCGGCGAGTTGAGGATCGCGCACACTCGCGCCGGGTGTATCAATCAGTATGAGTCGCTCGCTCAGGCGTGACAGCAGTGCAGGCAGTTGATCGAAGCCCTCCGGTGTATATACCGGCACGCCCAGCAGTTGGGCAAGCGACTGCAGTTGGTCCTGTGCACCAATTCGCACGGGATCCGCAGCAACCAGTGCAATGTCGCGCGCGCCGTGCCGCAATACCCAGCGTACTGCGATCTTCGCGAGCGTTGTCGTTTTGCCGACGCCGGTCGCGCCGACGAATGCAACACGGCCACCGTCGTCCAGCCAACGGTCGCCGGTGACTTTCAGGTACTGCGACAGGCCGGCAATTGTGAAGCGGCGCGCAAAAGTCAGATCGGTGTCTTCAGGAAGCTGTCGCACGAGGTGCTCGGCGAGGTCCTGGGTGATCCCGATCTCCGTCAGCTCGCGCAGGATCTCGGTGTGCACAGGCGCGCGGCGAGTGAGGTCGTTCCAGGCTAGATGGGCGAGTTGGGTTTCGAGCATGCGACGCAAGCTCTTCAGCTCGTTGCCCATCGCTTCGGTCGCTGCCGGTGACGCCGCCGCGGCGGCAGCTGCAGCAGCGGTCGCCTGAAGCTCGGCGAAAGTTGCTTTTACTTCGTTGGAGGCCAACGGTGTGAGCGTCGCTTCGCGGATCTCCTCGACGGGATCGGCGGCGGCGATGACTTCGTACGAGGCCGCGGAGTAGCGGTCGACGTGTGCCTCGGGGGCGGCGTCAACGTCGTGGCGTGCGTTCGCGGCGCGATGCGCAGCGGTATGGTCGGCGCGCGGCAGTGCAGTTGGGTATTGCGGGGCAATGTCATTGCCGCGCATGCCGGTGTTGGTCGCTGAGGTCGCGTATTGCGTCGTGCCGCCGTTGGCTGCGGTCGCGACAGTGCGGGCTGCGGGAGCACGCTCGGCGCGTGCGGGTGCGTGATCCATCGCGTCGTCGGTGTAGCGTCGGTTGTGCACGGCGCCGTCGGACGAATCCGCGTGGGCAGGCGCGTGATCCATCGTGTCGTCGTCGCCGACTACATAGGAGTGCGAGCCCCTGCTGGGCGCCGGAGTGGCGTGCTGCGGGCCGCCGGTGCCCGTGCGGGCACCGGCGGGTTGGTCGACGCGGGCGGGTGAGGGTGCGGCGGGCGGCAACACCGGGGCACGCTCGCTGGCCAAATGCTCGGCGACGGCTTCGCGTGCGGCCTCGGAAATCAAATCGGCGTCGTACCCGGGGTGGTACGGGGCGCCATGGTTGTAGGGGGGGCGCCCGTTGTAGTCACCGCCTGCGTGGGCGGCACGTGGGTCGTAGTCCGGGCCGCGTGCCGCCCCGTTGTAGTCGGGGGCCGTGTTGTGGCCGGCGTGCTGTGAGGCACCGGTGTTGTAGTTGGCGCGCGGGTTGTGGGCTGAGGCCGGGTTGTATGAGGCGCCGGAGTTATAGCCGGCGGGGTCGAAGGCGCCAGCTGGATGCTCCGACGCGGCCAACTCATCGTAGGACAGTGCTGGAGTAACGCGCTCTGTCGAGCTGGGTGCATAGTCGGGTTCGGCGTCAACGTTGGCGCGGTCGCGCGCCGGTTGGGCGGCCGCCTGGGTGAACGAAGCATCGCTCGTGTTTGTTCGCGGTGCGCGGCCGGTGGTCAGCGCGAGCGCTGTTGGGCTCAACGCGCCAGGCGAACGCGCAGCAGTCGAAGTGGCACGCGGCGCCGGGGAAACGGGCGTTGCGTCGATGATCTTCGCCGGGGCCGACCGCGGCGGCGCCTTGGCCGGAAGCGGTGCGACCGTAGCAGGAGTGCCGGCAAAGCCACCCGCTTCGATCGTCGACGCATCAAAGTCGACAGCAGCGGTGACTTCAACACCTTCGCTGGTGCGGCGCGAGGACAGAATGACCGCGTCCTCGCCGAGTTGCTCGCGAACGGCCCGCAGGGCCTGACGCATGTCACGAGCGGTATGTCTGATGATCTTCATTTATTACTTACCTACTGCAGTCACCAGTCGAACCTTGCGGTTGTCCGGTATCTCATTCCACGCCAATACGTGGAGGTTCGGCAGACTCGATCGCAGGAAGCGGGTCAGGTTCTGGCGCAGTTGCGGCGGTACCAGCAGCACGGCCGGCTCGCCTGAGCCTTCCTGCCGGCGGCTGGCTTCCGCCACGCGCTGCTGCAGGCGCTCTGCGAGGCCGGGCTCGAGCCCGGGGTTCGCGGCGTTGCCGGCGAGGGAGCTCGCCAACAGGCGCTCGAGATCCGGCTCGAGTGTAATGACGGGCAATTCTGAGCCCACGCCTGCGATGTCCTGCACGATCTGCCTCCCCAGCGCCACACGCACGTGGCCTATCAACACCATCGGGTCCTGAGTCTTCGCTGCGTGTTCCGCCAAAGTTTCGACGATTGTGCGGGTATTTCGGATCGGAACTCGCTCTGTCAACAGACACTGCAATACACGTACCACCGTGGACAGGGGCAGGAGCTTCGGCACCAGGTCCTCGACGAGTTTGGGGGCCGTCTTGGCCAGGGTGTTGAGCAGGTGCTGCACTTCCTCGTGGCCCAGGATCTCGTTGGCGTGCGCCTGGATGATGAAACTGAGATGTGTCGCAATGACAGTGCTCGGATCAACAACCGTGTACCCCAGTGTTTGCGCGTGATCGCGCGCGCCGGGCTCGATCCAGAGCGCTTCCATGCCAAACGCCGGGTCGCGTGTCGCAATTCCTTGAATGGGTCCGAACACCCGGCCGGGATTGATAGCCAGTTCACGTTCCGGATAAATGATGCTCTCGCCCACCGGTACGCCGGCCAGATTGATGCGGTAGACGTTCGGAGCGAGGTCCAGGTTGTCCCGAATGTGCACGGCCGGAATCAGAAAGCCGAGATCCTGGGACAGCTTGCGGCGCACACCGCGGACACGCGCCAAAAGATCGCCGTTTTGCTTCTTGTCCACCAACGGCACCAGCCGGTAGCCGACTTCCAGGCCGATGAGATCGACGCCGTGCACGTCGTCCCAGCTGAGCTCCTTGGTATCAGGCGCAGCGACCGGTGCCGGCGGCAACACGGCAGGCGCCGGCGGATTGGCGCGGCGCTTGGCCACCAGGTAGGCCCCGGTGCCGCACAGGGCCGCCATGAGAAGAAATGCGAAGTTCGGCATGCCCGGCACGATGCCGATGAGGCCCAGCAGGCCGGCGGCCACGCCGAGCGCCTTGGGCTGACCGAACAGCTGTTTGGTTATTTCGCCACCCATATCCTGGGCGCGGGACATGCGGGTCACGATCAAGGCGACGGCCGTGGAGAGCAACAGTGCCGGGATCTGGGTGACGAGACCGTCACCAATGGTCAACAGCGTGTAGGTGCGACCCGCATCCGCCACAGCCAGGCCGTGACCGATGGTGCCGATACCCAGGCCGCCGATGATGTTGATGAAGAGGATGAGAATGCCGGCGATCGCATCGCCGCGGACAAACTTGCTGGCACCGTCCATGGAGCCGTAGAAGTCGGCCTCGGACCGGACTTCGAGCCGGCGAGCGCGAGCTTCGTCCTGGGTGATCAGGCCGGCGTTCAGGTCGGCGTCGATGGCCATCTGCTTGCCGGGCATTGCGTCCAAGGTGAAACGCGCGCTGACTTCCGAGATGCGTCCCGCGCCCTTGGTGACCACCACGAAATTGATGATCGTCAGGATGATGAACACCACGACGCCGACCGCGAAGTTGCCGCCGATTACGAATTCACCGAACGACTGAATGACGCGACCGGCCGCCTGCGGCCCGGTATGCCCGTGCAACAGTACAACGCGAGTCGACGCCACGTTCAACGCGAGGCGCAGCAAGGTCGCCAACAGCAGAATGGTCGGAAACACACCAAACTCGACTGGCCGCGCGACATAGAACACGGCCATCACGATCACCAGCGACAGCGCGATGTTGAACGTGAACAGAATGTCCAGGACCATTGGCGGCAGCGGCAGTACGACCATCGACAGTACGGCGAGGACGCCTACGGGCACGCCGATTCCGGTACGAATGAGCTCTCTCATCGTCGGCACGGCTGAGATGCTGGTTCCGGTTGCCATGGATTAGTGTTTCGTCTGGTCGATCGTCGGATCGAGATCGGGTGGTGTGGGCGGATGCATGCCATCGCGACGCGCTGTCTTCAGCTGGTAGATGTAGGTGAGAACCTGGGCAACCGCTACATAGAGCGATGCCGGAATTTCGCCGCCGATCTCCACACTCTTGAACAGGGCACGCGCCAGGGGCGGCGCTTCAAAAATCGGCACGAGGCTGTCGGTGGCAATCTCACGGATGCGCGCGGCGATGACATCGGCGCCTTTCGCCACGACGACCGGTGCGCGCATACGCTTCTCGTCATATCTCAAGGCCACTGCGAAGTGGGTCGGGTTGGTGATGATGACGTCCGCCTTTGGCACTTCCTGCATCATCCGGCGGCGGGCGATTTCGCGCTGCATCGAGCGGATGCGGCCCTTGACCTCGGGTGAGCCGTCGCTTTCCTTCATCTCCTCGCGGACTTCCTGGCGAGTCATGCGCAACTGTTTGTTGTGTTGGAACAGCTGCCAGGGGACGTCAATAGCGGCGATCAGCCCCAGCGTGCCCGCGAGCATCAGAAACGCATAACCTGTCAGGGAGATGGCGTGGGCG
The DNA here is from genome assembly GCA_034668025.1 of Gammaproteobacteria bacterium. Classification (GTDB taxonomy): domain Bacteria; phylum Pseudomonadota; class Gammaproteobacteria; order Steroidobacterales; family Steroidobacteraceae; genus 13-2-20CM-66-19. The sequence goes on from JAXDQF010000098.1 coordinate 38,410, forward strand.
ATGGCGACCCGGACCGGCTCCATGCCGAGGCCCATCAGCTCGCCCGACTTCTGCCGCAGCACCAGGACGGACACGAGGCCCAAAAAAGTGAATTTGGCGAACGCCTTGGCCAGATCGACCGCGCTGCGGGTGGAGAACATCCGTCCAAAGCCGTTCAGCGGATTGAGACGCGTGAAGTCCGGCGACAACGCTTCAAAGCTCAGATTCCAGCCGCCCAGCAGCATCGGAGCGATGAGGGCTGCGAGCATGGTCAGACCGAAGATGGGCGCGCACGCTGTGAGGGCGTGAGCGGCTTCCGTAGTCATGGTGGAGAACATCAGTGATTCGTCGACTGATTGTTCGCGGGTGAGGCTCAGGCTGGAGGACAACAGGCCGTTCAAGCGGCTGCCCATGTAGCTGCCCAGGAAGTGCAGGCCGCCACCCACAGTCAGGATGACAGCGGCCGCGCTGAGCTCCGAGGAGCGGACAACCTGACCTTTCTTACGCGCCTCTTCGAGGCGCTTGGGAGTAGGTTGTTCGGTCTTTTCGGCGTCATTCTCAGCCATGCTTCAGCTCCCCATGGCACTGAGCTTGCGAAGCAGCTCGAAGGCATCTGACAGCAGATGCACGAACGTGGCCTGCATCGACGGCAGACCCGCGAGAATGATCAACAGACCGAACACCAGCGAGATGGGGAAACCCACCGCGAAGAGGTTGAACTGCGGTGCCGCGCGGCTCATGACTCCAAATGCGATGTTGACGATGAGCAGGGCTGTTACACCCGGAAGCGCAATTTGCAGGGCGCCGGAAAACAGCAGCGAGCCCCACACGACAATGGACCAGATCCCTTCCTGGCCGAGGCCCGTGGTTCCGACCGGCAGCGTGCGAAAGCCGTCGACCAGCACTTCGATGAGCTTCAGGTGGCCGTCCAACGCCAGAAAAGTGAGCATCACCAGCATCGAGTAGATTTGTCCCAGCACCGGCGTCTGCACGCCATGCATCGGGTCGGTATTGAAGGCGAAGGACAGACCCATGCTGTTGGCAAGCAACTGGCCGCCCAGCGTGACTGCGTCGAACAACAGCTGCAGGCTGAATCCGATGGCAATCCCAATGATGATCTGCTGCACAGTCACCACCATGCCCGTTGCGGAAAACGGCGCAATGTCAGCCGGCGACGGTACGAGTGGCGCAATGATCAAAGCAATGGCGCCCGCCAGGACGATTCGGATCCGGGCCGGCACGAACAAGGCGCCAAACGCCGGTGCGACCATGAAACAGGAACTGACGCGGATAAAGGGCCACAGCAACTGCGCGAGCCATCCGTCGAGCTGTCCTGTGGTGATGGAAAACATTTCGGTTCAGTTGATCAGGTTGGGAATGCTTTCGAACAGCTCGCGCGTGTAGCTCATCATGACCTTGAGCATCCACGGACCTGCGACCACCACGGCCAGGGCCATGGCCAGCAGCTTGGGAATGAAGGACAGCGTCTGTTCGTTGATCTGCGTGGCGGCCTGGAAGGCACCGATGATCAGACCGGTGACGAGGGCGACGATGAGCAGCGGCGCGGCGAGCAGCAACGTGATCTCGAGTGCGCGGCTGCCGATGGTCATTACAGTTTCAGGTGACATGGGTTTCCCGGTGTCTAGGAGTAGAAGCTCGAGGCCAGTGTGCCCATGACGAGCGTCCAGCCATCGACGAGCACGAACAACATGAGCTTGAATGGCAACGAGATGAGTACGGGCGACAGCATCATCATGCCCATGGACATCAGTACGCTGGCCACCACCAGGTCGATGATCACGAACGGGATGAAGATCAGAAAACCCATCAAAAAGGCCGTTTTCAGCTCGCTCGTGACAAAGGCGGGCACCAGCAGGGTCAGCGGTACATCCTGTGGAGTTGCAAAGCCCTTGCCGCCCGAGATCTTCACGAAGGTGGCGATGTCGCTTTCACGTGTCTGATCGAGCATGAATTTCTTGAGCGGCACGAGCGCGCGATCCATGGCAACGGTGGCTTCGATGGTGCCGGCGGAATAGGGCTTGAACGCATCCTCGTTGATGCGATCGATCACGGGTGTCATGATGAAAAACGTCAGGAACATCGACAGGCCGATCAACACCTGGTTGGGCGGCGTCTGGCCGGCACCGAGGGCCTGGCGCAGGATGCTCAATACGATGATGACGCGTGTGAAGGCAGTCATCATGAGCAGGATCGCCGGCAGCAGGGTGAGCGCCGTCATCAGCGCCAAAACCTGCAACGTCAGGGTGTAGGTCTGGCCGCCGCCGCTGGCGGCTGTTTGAACTGACACGGCGGGCAGGCCCACATCGGCCATCGTGGCGGAGGGCACGAAGAGCAGTGCGGTTGGAATCAGCAGGCTGGCCAATGTGACCAGCCGTTTCAGGTTCAGGGGTCTCACTTGCCCAGGCTCCGCAGCATCAAGGTCTTGAAGCTGGGACGCGAGTCGTCCCCTCCCGCAGAGGGCCTGGTCAGGTCCAGGGGCTCTTCGAGCACGTGCAACGTGTTGACCCGTCCAGGTGCCACACCGACCAGTATCTGCTTCTGGCCAACCTTGAGAAGGACGGCACGCTCTTTCTGCCCCAGGGGAATATCAGCAATGACATCGATAGCGCTGCCCACTCGATTGCCAAAGCCGCGCATGCGTCGGACCACCCAGGCAACGGCGAATACGGCAACCAGGACAATCAACAGCGCGAATGTCACCTGCACGAGCCCGCCTGCACCGGGTGTCGCGGGTATCCCAATGGACTGGGGGGCCGCGAAAGGGTGGTTGGTAGCCGGTGCCGCCGGGCCCTCGGCAAATGCCGCGAACGCCGCAGCTTGCGCCACGGCGCCAAAAAACACGGCGGCGAGTCTGGAAGTCACGCGACTCACTTCAGCTTGCGGATGCGCTCAGCAGGGCTGATGACGTCGGTGAGGCGGATGCCGAATTTTTCGTTGACCACGACAACTTCGCCGTGCGCAACGAGGGTGCCGTTGACGAACACATCGAGCGGCTCACCGGCGGCGCGATCGAGCTCCACCACAGAGCCCTGGTTCAGTTGCAACAGGTTTCGGATGGGAATGCGGGTGCGTCCAACTTCCATCGATAGTGTGACAGGTACATCGAGAATGACGTCCAGGTTGACGTCGCGGCCGGATGGCTGGCCTTCGTCCTGAAGGTTGTCGAATTCCGCGGCGCGCGGCTCGGCTGCATTGGCATTCATTTCGTCTTCCTCAAGCTCGCTTGGCGATCAGGCTTTCAGTCGTAATGGCGGAGGGATTGCGGCGGACACGCTCTTCGACCTTCACGGCCTGCAGGCCGTGCGACAGGCCGAAGCTGCCGCGGAAAACAGGCACTTCTTCGGCGAGAACGGTCACTTTGCCCTGGAAATCGCAGGGGACGATGTCCCCGGCCTTCAGATTCAACAGGGTGGCCAGGGTGATGCTGCAGCGGCCCAGGCGGGTCGTGAGCTGCACCTCAGCGTCCTCGATCTCTTCGCGCAGGCAGATCATCCAACGCTCGTCCTTCTCAACGCGGTCACTTGCGACGCCGGCGTCGAGGATCTCGCGCAACGGCTCGATCATGGAGTAGGGCATCGTCACGTGCAGATTGCCGCCACCGCCATCGACTTCGATGTGGAAGCTGGTGACCACTACGATTTCAGAGGGCGAGACGATGTTGGCGAAGTGCGGGTTGATTTCGGCCTGGACAAATTCGACTTCGATGGGAGCGACGTGCGACCACGCTTCGTGCAGGTCGGCGAATACGTTGCGCAACACCATGTGGATGACGCGTTGCTCGGTGGCCGTGAACTCGCGTCCCTCGATCTTGGCGTGCCGGCCGGTGCCGCCAAAGAAGTTGTCCACCGTGGCGAATACGAGTTTCGGCTCGAGGACCACCAGGGCCGTGCCGCGCAGGGGATTCATTTTCACGAGGTTGAGGCTCGTGGGCACGTGCAGCGTATGCACGTACTCGCTGAACTTCTTGACCTGGATCTGTTGCACCGAGATCTCAGGTGACCGGCGCAGCAGGTTGTACAAGCTCACGCGGAAGATCCGGGCAAAGCGCTCATTGATCATCTCGAGCGTCGGCATCCGGCCGCGCACGATCCGCATCTGGTTGTTGAAGTCGTAGGAACGAACCTCGTTGGGGCCAGGCTCTGCGGTCGTCTTGACAGCCCCAATATCGACGCCGTGTATGAGGGCGTCGATTTCAGCCTGGTCGAGTATCTTGTCTTCGCTCACGATTACTGCATCACGAAGCTTGTGAAGTAGACCTGTTCGATATGGGCGGATTTGCCCCCACCGGTTTCGACAACGTGGCGGATTGCAGCGAGAGCATCCGAACGAAGCTTCTCTTTGCCCGCGCGCGCGGCGACCACCTCGTATTTCTGGTTGGCGAACAGGAGCAACAGGTCGTTACGGACGACCGGATCATTTGCTTTGAGGAGCTCGACGGTTTCCGGGTCGCGCGTCATCACCTGCACAGTGATCTGCAGGAAGCGCACGAGCTGCTCACCTTCGAAGTTGACTACGAAGGGGGGATCCAGCGCCACGTAGAGAGGGGGCGCCAGCGGCTCTTTAGCCTTGGCTTCCTTCTTCCCGTGAGCATCGTTCTGGCCCATGAGCATGAATGCAGCCGCACCACCACCGGCCAGGACCACGAAGGCCGCAATTGCGATGATCAGCCACTTTTTGCTCTTCTTGGGCGCCGCGTCGGCATCCGCCGCGTTCAGCACAGGTACGTCCGCCATTGCCTGGGTCACTCCTCAACTGCGGCAAACCATTGCCGCCAATGGAGAGTGCAACGCTCGTGCCACCCGCCTGGGGAGGCACGCAAATGCCTATAAAACAAGGCATTTGCAGCAATTTTAGGAGTGTGAAATGCATCTCATGCGCCGGTTTATTGGCGGCGCGACGGCGCGGTGGCGTCAGGCGTAGGTGTCGACCAGACCGAGGCTCATGCGCACAGCAGCAGAGGTGCCATCCGAGCTGCCAACAGCTGATACGCCCGAGACGCTCTGTGGTGCCGCAGGCCGGCCCTGGTTGCGCGGCGACTCGCGTGATACGCCTGAATCGGTCAGGTTCATGCCCTGGCTGGCAAACATCTCGCGAAGCCGTGGAAGCGCTTGTTCGAGGGCTGCCCGAGTGTCCGGATGGGTCGCGCCAAACCAGACGCTGGCATCGCCGTTCTGCACGGAAATATTGACCTCGACGGGGCCCAGGTGCTCCGGGGAGACCCGCAGTGAACCTGTTTCCAGGCCTTTCTGCGTCATCCAGGTGAGTTGAGTACCGAGCTCGTCATCCCATGCAGAGGATCCAACAGGGGACTTCAGCTCGCCCATGTTGGTGTCGTTGCGCAGCTGCTGCGTGGAAAAGTGTGACGCAACTCCCAAATGGGCGAGGGTGTTGGGCCCCGCGGCCGCGGTGTCAGCCGCACTCGTGTCGCTCGCACTGCCCTTTGTAGGGTCTACATTGAATTGCGATGCACCCGGGTCAGAATTGCTTTTTGCATCTGCGGCAACGTTCTGCGCCAGCACAGACATCAGGTCCTGCATCGACGCGGCACCGTCGGATGAGCCAGTTGCATCGGTGATGCCCGCTGTTGCGTCGCCCGCGGTAGCGGACGCAGCATTCGAGATCGGTGTTTGCTGCGTTGCGGTAGAGGCGCCGAATGCTGTCGCCAGTGCTTGGGCCAACATCGCGAGCGCGATCGCATTGGGATCGTTGCTCAGGGTGTCAGCATCGGCGGCTGATTTGTCCGTCGTGGCGGGCGTCGCAGAGTCCGTTGTCGGTTCGGCAGAGTCGTCGCCTTGGAGCGATTGGGCGAGCAACTGAAGCAGGCTCATCCCGGATTGATTGGAAACGTCGGCGCTGGGGTCGTCGATTGCATCGCCGGCGGTATTCGCCGCTGCGCTTTGCGAGGCGCTGGTTTTCGGTGCCGCTGCCCGCGTGGTGGCGCGACCTTTTGTGCCATTGGTACCCGAGGCGCCATTGGTGCCGCTGCCATCGGAATTGGCTGCCGCCGCATCGTCCGGCGCTGAACCGTCCTGTCCCGAGTGGGCGTGGGCTGCCGCGTCGGCCGCGGCGCTCTTCCTGGACTGTCCGGCCGCGCTGGATTTACCGGCGGCTGCCGATGAGCTCGATCTGCCGTCGGAATCCGCCGGTTTCGGTTTGCTGGCGCTGGCAGGTTTGGGCGTGGAAGAAGGCTTCGGCGCGCTGGAAGTGTGTTTGCTCTGTACAGCCGCGGCTTTAGCCGCCGCGGATCGTTGCGCGCTCCTGGCGGCCGCCGCTAAATCCTGTGCGAACAGATCGGTGCTCGAATTCTTCGTGCTGGAGGATTTCGTCGTGCCCGTTGAAGAGGAGCTCGCTGAAGAGGATCGAATATCAAGCGCCACGTGCCACCAATCCATAGGCCCACGCGCGCGCGGAGCGTTCGTCGGACTCTTGTTGCTCGCGCTGGTCGGCGACGCGCACTTCCTCGGTCTGGAAGCGCTTGACCATCTGACCAACCACTTCGGCGCGCTGGGCGGCGCCCTGCCAGTTCTGCTTCTCGCCATCGCGCTGCGCGCGCGCGCGAATCACAATTTGGGTCTGTTGGCGCAGTGCCTCATCGAGGCGGGCCAGGAAGGCCTGGTAGTCGCGGGCCATGTTGCCATCGATGCCGGATTCGGCACGCACTGCGAAACCGCGAACGTAGCTCGCGTGATAGCTCTCGAGCTCGGCGAGTTTTGCCTCGCTCTCGCTCACCCGGCGCTCGCTGCTCGCGAGGGCCTCGGCGCGCCGCCGCTCCTGATCGTCGACGACGTTCTGAACCATTTCCAATCTTTGCGCGCGCTTCATAATGAGCCCCTATCAGGCAGTTCGGGCGGGTTCAGGTTTTCCGCTGCCACTGTCCGCCAGTACGTTCTGCAACGCTGTGAGGCTTGCCGCGAAATCGACACGCTCACGGATATCCTGTTGCAGAAATTTTTGCATGCGGGGCCAGAGTGTGACGGCGTTATCGACCCGCGGGTCGCTGCCGCGCTGATACGCGCCTACTGCAATCAAATCGCGATTCTGTTGATAGGTGGACAGCGTTTGCCGGAACTGCCGTGCGATCTGCATTTGCGCCTCTGACGCGATCTCGTGCATCGCGCGACTGACGGAGGCTTCGATGTCGATGGCCGGATAGTGGCCGCTTTCCGCGATGCGGCGCGACAAAACAATGTGACCGTCCAGAATGGCGCGGGCCGCGTCTGCAACCGGATCGTTGGTATCATCTCCCTCGGTGAGCACGGTGTAGAACGCGGTGATGGATCCTGACCCTTCGGCGCCATTGCCCGCGCGCTCCACGAGTTGCGGTAGTCGTGCAAACACCGAGGGTGGATAGCCCTTAGTGGCAGGTGCTTCGCCAATGGCCAGGCCGATTTCGCGCTGCGCCTGCGCAAAGCGCGTCACCGAGTCCATCAACAACAATACGTTCAATCCCTGGTCGCGGAAATATTCCGCAATCGCGGTTGCCAGCCATGCGCCGTGCAAGCGCATCAGCGGCGGATTGTCTGCAGGCGATGCGACCACTACCGCCCGACCCCGGTCTTTGGGACCCAATATTCGCTCGACGAATTCTTTGACTTCGCGGCCTCGCTCGCCGATCAGACCGACGACGATGACATCGGCACTGGTATACCGGGCCATCATTCCCAGCAACACGCTCTTGCCGACACCGCTGCCTGCAAACAGACCGATACGTTGACCGCGGCCGACGGTGAGCAGTGAGTTGATTGCCCGGATGCCCACATCCAGCGGCTCTTCAATCGGCTGTCTGGACAGGGGGTTGATGGGTTTGCCGGTCAGGCGCACGCGCGTCTCACATTCGAGGGGACCCAAGCCATCCAGCGGATTGCAGGCGCCATCGACGATTCGGCCCAGAAGTTGCGGACCGACTCTGACAGTACCAGCGCCTTTGCGTGGAATGACGCGTGCGTTGGGGCCCAGACCCTGAATGTCGCCCGTAGGCATGAGATAGAGTCGATCGCCCGCGAAGCCGACCACTTCCGACTCGACGCGGAAACCATCCCCCGTGATCACGTCGCAATAGTCGCCAATCGAAGCCTGACACCCGGTCGCTTCCAGCGTCAGACCCACCATGCGCGTCAACGAACCTTCAACAGGAGGTGGGGGTGTTTGCTCGATGCGGCGCGCGCGTTTCGCGAGCCGCTGACTCCAGGCCGACGCCCGGTTCGTGCTGAGATCGGCGCTGGTCACTCTTCGACCTCCGCCGCATCGGGTGTCGGTCGCTCAGGTGCCCGTTCTTCACCCAGTGCATTGGCGATAACCGCGTTGATGCGGCTTTCGAGTCTGACGTCAATCAAAGAGGTTTCGGTACGGACCATGCAGCCGCCTCGGCTGAGCGTCGGATCTTCGACGATCGTCCAGGCGCGATCTTTGGTTGGCTCCGCGAGGCGCTCGCGCACCGTGGCGGCATCTTCGGGATGCAGATGAACGCGAATCTCGCGCGCTGACGCCGGCAATTGTGCAAGCGACTCCCGAATGATTCCAATCACCTGTGTTGGATCGACACGTAACTCCCGCCGAGCAAGCTGTTTTCCGACTGCCAGCGTCAGGTGCAGCAACTCTTTCTCGACCTCGCCATCCAACTGCTGCAAGGGTTGTCCGAGCAACTGGAGGATGGAGTCCAACTGGGCGACTCGCGCGGCGAGGGCCGCCAACGTCACCTGGCTTTCGGCTTGCGCCTTCGCGAGTCCCGCCTGGTAGCCGCGCGCTTCGCTTTCCTGCAGAGCCTGGCGAAGCAGATCGACCGTATCGATGGCGTTTTTCTTGTCGTCGCGGATGCGGCTGACCACAGGGCCGGCCACGTCCGGGAGGGCCCAGCGCTCGACAGCGGCCGCGTGTGCGGGTATTGGCCGCGACGGCGCGCTGAAAGGGCGTTTGACCTCAGACATACTCATCGCCCTTGCTGGCGAGTTGGATCGTGCCGGCTTCGGCCAGCTTGCGGGCCGTCTGCAGAATTTCCTTCTGCGCGCCTTCAACTTCGGAGATCTTCACCGGGCCCCGCGATTCCAGGTCATCCTTCAGCATTTCGGCCGCGCGTTGTGACATGTTCTTGAAGATCTTCTCTTTCATGGCATCGTCGCAGCCCTTCATGGCCAGCAGCAGCTTGTCGCTGGCCACCTGGCGCAACAGCTCCTGCATGCTGCGATCGTCGATCTCCATGAGGTTGTCGAAGACGAAGATCAGGTCCGCGATGCGGGACCCGAGCGCCTCGTCAGTTTGGGTGATCTGCTCCATGATCACGCCTTCCTGGCTGGGCTCGAGGTTGTTGATGATGTTGGCCGCGGCTTTTGCGCCACCCAGCGCCGAGGTGCGGGTGGTGCCCTTGCCGGCGAAAGTCTTTTCCATGATGTCATCCAGCTCGCTGAGCGCGCTGGGCTGCACCCCATCGAGGGTTGCGATGCGCACCATGATGTCGGAGCGCATGTTGGCGGGCAGCTGGCCCAGAATTTCCGCCGACTGGTCGGGCTCCAGGTAGGCGAGCACGATGGCGATGATCTGGGGATGCTCGAGACGGATCAGCTCCGCCACGGCCCGTGCGTCCATCCACTTCAGGGCTTCGAGGCCCTTGGTCGAGCGGCCGATGCTGATCCGGTCAATGATGCTGGAGGCCTTCTCCTGGCCAAGCGCGTCGACGAGGACCTTGCGCAGGAAGTCCTCCGCGCCAACACCTACTGAAGTCTGACTCTCGACGGAGGAGGAGAATTCGGTGATGATGCCGTGGACTTCTTCCTTGGAGACGTTCGCGAGCTTCGCCATGGCGGCGCCGATGCGCTGCACTTCCTTGGCGCCCATGTGCTTCAACACCTCGGCGGCTTCCTTCTCGCCCAGTGTCAGCAACAAAATGGCGGCGCGCTCGGTGCCCGAGCGTTCCGCTTCCTTCTTCTCAATCATCCTTGGCCACCCAACCGCGTACGACCTGCGCTACTCGCTTTGGATCCTGGTTCACCAGTGTTCGGGCCTGCATCACCTGTTGCTCGTGAGTGACGGCAGCCTGTTGGGCCGCGCTGGGGAGCGCGGGCGTATTGGGCGCTGCCTCCGGAGTAGCTGTATTTCGTGGCAGAACCTGTACCTGCATCTGCTGCGCGGTGGGCCCGATCAGATTCTTCACCAGCGGGCGGATCACTGACAGCACGAGAACCAACAGCACCACGAGACCACCGACAATCTTGGCGATGTCCAGGAACAACGGCGATTCCCAGATCTTGCGGGATTCCAGCGCGCCTTCGGCGGGGGCCGGCGTGGTATCCTGAGTGAACGAGGCGTTGACCACATTCACGCTGTCGCCACGGGTTTCGTCATACCCCACCGCGTCTTTGACGAGCTGGTTGATGTGGTCGAGCTGCTCTTTTGAGATGGGCGTTTCCTTGCTCTTGCCGTCCTTGCCCACGGAGCGCAGGTTGTCAATCAACACGGCTACGGTCACTCGCCTCAGGCGGCCAGCCGGCTGCTTCGTGTAGGCGACCGTCCGGTCGATTTCGTAGTTCTTGGTCGCCTGCTTGTTGGAGCTCTCAGTCGCCCCGACGCCTGTCGCGCCACCGACCGGGCTCGTTGCAGCAGTAGCGGCGCCGGTGGCACCCGCAGCGGCTCCGGCGGGCTTGGGAGGTGTAGTGCTCGGGGGCGGTTGAGCAACACCTGCCGCGGGCGGCTGGTTGGTCAACGCGCCGGGGACACCCTGTGTGCCGGAAGCATCCTTCGTGACAGACTCTGAAGTCTGCTCGCTGCGGATGATCTGACTGTCAGGCTTGTATTGCTCGTGAGCCTCTTCGGTCACGGCCATGTCCATCTGCGCGACAACCTGCGCGCGTACGCGACCGGGGCCGACCAGCGGCACCAGCAGCGCTTCGATGCGCTGAGCGTAGTCGTCTTCGAGGCGATGAATCATGTCGTATTGCTGCTCGCGCATGGCGAACTGATCGTGCCCTTCCGGAGACGAGAGCAACCGACCCTGCTGGTCGACGACAGTGACCTGGTTTGCTTCCAGGTCGGGAATGCTGGAGGCCACGAGGTTCACAATGGCCTGGATCTGCTCTTGTTCGAGCCGGCGGCCCTGCTTGAGTTGTAGAAATACGGAAGCGCTCGCGCCTTTGTGGTCGCGAACGAACGCTGACTGGCGCGGCACGGCGAGATGGACCCGCGCACCTTCGACCGGCCGCAGCGCCGCGATGGTTCGCGCCAATTCGGCTTCGAGAGCGTGTTGGTAGCGAGCGTTCTCCATGAACTGGCTGACCCCGAAGCCGGGGTCCTTGTCCATCAGGGCGAAGCCGCCGCCGCCTTCGGGCAATCCCTGGCCGGCGAGCTTCAGCCGGGCATCATTCAGGCGCTCGGCAGGTACTTCGATCGAGTTGGAGCCGGGTGCCATCCGATACGGAATCTGTGCGGCATCCAGGGCTTGGGTGATCTGCGCCTGGTCCTGGGTGCCGAGGTTCGCGTACAACATGCTGTAGGTAGGCCCGCGCGACCACAACACGACGGTCACACCGGCAGCCACGGCCATCGCAATGCCCACGAGCAGCAGCAGGGGTTTCAGCGTTGCCTGCAACCCTTGAGCGGGTGTAGGCAGCTGTGCAACTTCAGCGTTCAAGGGCTACTAGACCTGCATGTTCATGATTTCTTGATACGCACTGACCATCCGGTTACGAACCTCGGTCAGGGCGCGGAATGAGGTACTCGCCTTCTGCATTTCGATCATCACTTGCGGCAGCTCTACTCCCGGGTCGCCGCGTTGAAATGCATCGGCCAGTTTCCCGGCGCTCAGCTGCGTCTGGTTCACACTGTCGATGCCTTTGCTCAACAGGTTGGCGAACTCACTGGGGCCTGACTTCTGGGGGGCCGTGGCCTGCGAGGTGCCCACGCGCGCCTGGCTGGACAGCGAGCGGATCTGGGCGAGAACCGAATCAATTTCCAGACTCATGAAGATGTCCTTTTAATCAGGCCGCTGGGACTTCGACACCCGCTTCACGCAGCCGGGCGAGCTTGTAGCGCAAGGTGCGTTGGCTGATGCCCAGCCGCTCCGCCACTTCGCGCCGGCTTCCCTGGCCCGAACGCAGCGCTTCGAGGATCAGGTCGCGCTCGGTCTCATCCAGCGAGCGGGCAAGCGAGCTCGCGGAAGGCGCGCCGGCTGAGTTGCCGATGGCTGCGAAGGAGCCGGTCGTGGCGGTATCCAACACGGGCGGTTTGATTGTCAAAGTGGTGGGCTCGGGAGCGCCCCCCTCGTTGGCGAGCTCAAATTGAATGTGCTCCTGGTGAATCACCGGGCCATTCACCAGGATCAATGCGCGTTGCAGCAGGTTATCCAACTCGCGGACATTGCC
>JAXDQF010000099.1:0-3346 GCA_034668025.1 Gammaproteobacteria bacterium
AGGTCCGAGCCGCGGACCATGTCACCACCGGCGAACACTTTTGGGTTTGTCGTTTGAAATGGCGTGGTGGGTGTTGCTGACACCCGCACCCGGCCCGTGTTGTGCAGACGAATGTCATGTCGGTCAAACCAGGCCGGGGGGCTGGGCAGAAAGCCGAACGCAATGATCACCGCGTCGGCCGGCAGAACGTGCTCCGACCCGGGGATTGGCTCAGGAACCCGTCGGCCGCGCGCATCGGGTTTGCCGAGTCGCGTCTCGATGAGCTTCACCCCTTCAACACTGTCCGAGCCCACAATCTCAATGGGCTGGCGGTTGAAGAGAAACTCAACTCCCTCTTCCTTGCTGTTTTTGTAGTCGCGCCGGGAGCCGGGCATGTTGTGCTCGTCGCGCCGGTACGTGCAGGTCACGGACTCGGCACCCTGCCGGATCGCCGTACGATTGCAATCCATTCCCGTGTCACCGCCACCCAGCACAACCACACGCTTGCCGCGCATGCTGACCAGGCGCTCCGCGCTACCGGGAATCCGCAATTCGTGGTTGATGTTCGAAATGAGGAACGGCAACGCCTCATGCACACCAGGCAAATCCTCGCCGGGAAATCCGCCCTTCACATAGGAATAAGTGCCCATGCCGAGGAATACTGCGTCGTATTCAGCGAGCAGGCTTTCGAATGACACGTCATTTCCGACATCGACGCCGAGCTTGAATTCGACACCCATGCCTTCCATGATTTCACGGCGTTTCTCGACGACTTCCTTCTCGAGCTTGAACGGCGGAATGCCGAATGTCAGCAGACCCCCGATCCGCGTGTAGCGATCGAAGACCACGGGCGTGACACCGTTGCGAACCAGGATGTCGGCGCAACCCAGGCCCGCGGGCCCTGCGCCAACAATGGCCACGCGCCTGCCGGTGGACTGGACACCGGACATGTCCGGTTTCCAGCCGCGCTTGAACGCCTCATCGGTGATGTACTTCTCGATCGACCCGATGGTGACCGCACCCAGTCCATCGTTGAGCGTGCAGGCACCTTCACACAACCGGTCCTGCGGACAGATGCGCCCGCAGACTTCCGGCAGGGAGTTGGTCTTGTGCGACAGCTCCGCAGCCTCAAACAGGTTGCCTTCCTGAATCAGCTTCAACCAGTTCGGGATATAGTTGTGAACCGGGCATTTCCACTCGCAGAAGGGATTGCCGCAGGCCAGGCAACGGCCCGCCTGCTGACCCGCCGCCTGGGGATCGTACGGAGCATAGATCTCCGCGAAGTTGGCCACCCGCGTCTCGACCGGATATTTCGCCGGATCGGTGCGCGGGATGTCCAGGAACTGAAGATTTTTATCCGCCATGTACTGTACTTTGTTGTCTCGTTAACCAGACCCGGGGGTGCATCAGGCCGCGCGCCGCAGATTCTCAATCAGCGAGTCGATGGAGGCCGCCTTCGGCTTCACCACCCAGAACTTGCCGATGTAGGTCCGCAGATCGTTCAGAATCTCTTCCGCCCAGACGCTGCCCGTCTCCGCCAGATGCTGGTCGAGCAGGCTCTCGAGATGTTGCAGATGGGATTGCATCGATTCCGCATGAATGCGGCTGATGTCGATCAACTCGTGGTTGTAGCGATCGACAAAATCCCTTTGGAGGTCGAGAACGTACGCGAATCCACCGGTGAATCCCGCTCCGAAGTTGACGCCAGTGCGGCCGAGGACACACACGACTCCGCCGGTCATGTACTCACAACAGTGATCGCCCGCGCCTTCGATTACAGCGGTCGCACCCGAGTTGCGGACCGCGAAGCGCTCGCCCGCAACGCCGGCTGCAAATAGGTGACCCCCCGTAGCGCCATACAGACAGGTGTTGCCCATGATGATCGTTTCGTTGTGAACGAAGCGCGCTGCGCGCGAGTGGCGCAACACAATCTTCCCGCCAGCCATACCCTTGCCGACGTAGTCGTTTGCGTCGCCCTCGAGATGCATGTGCAGCCCGCCGGCATTCCAAACTCCGAAACTCTGGCCGACGTTGCCGGTCAGGCGCACGGTCAGTGGAGAGTCCTCCATCCCGTAGTTTCCCCAGCGTTTGGCGATCTCGCCAGAAATGCGGGCGCCGATCGAGCGGTTGTAGTTACGGACATCGTAATTCCACTCCCCGCCCTTCTTGGTCTCGATCGCCGGCAGCATGTCCTTGACCATGCGCTCGGCGAGCTCGCCCTTGTCGAAAGGCGCGTTTGACGGGATGCTGCAGTACTGCGGCGCATCGGCTGCCATCCCCGCCACGGACAGGATTGGCTTCAGATCCAACTTTCGCTGCCGCGGAGTCTGGCCTTCCAGAATCTCGAGATACTCGGTTCGACCAATGAGGTCCTGAATGCTGCGCACGCCGAGGGCCGCCAGGATTTCACGCACTTCGCGGGCCACGAACTGGAAATAGTTCATGACCATCTCAGGCAGGCCGATGAAGAACTTCGAGCGCAACAGGTTGTGTTGGGTCGCTACGCCGGTAGCACAATTGTTGAGATGACAGATGCGCAGGTACTTGCACCCGAGCGCCACCATCGGAGCCGTTCCGAACCCAAAGCTCTCCGCTCCGATGATCGCCGCTTTGATTACATCCAGGCCCGTCTTCAACCCGCCGTCGGTCTGCACGCGAACGCGGTGACGAAGATCGTTCAAGCGCAATGTTTGATGTGTCTCAGCGAGCCCCAGCTCCCATGGCGTACCGGCATATTTGATGGATGACAGGGGACTTGCGCCCGTGCCACCGTCATAACCGGAGATGGTGATCAAATCCGCATAGGCCTTGGCCACACCGGCCGCCACGGTACCTACACCGGGCTCTGCAACGAGCTTCACCGACACCAGAGCCTGTGGATTCACCTGCTTGAGGTCGAAGATGAGCTGCGCAAGATCCTCGATGGAGTAGATGTCATGGTGGGGAGGCGGTGAAATGAGTCCGACCCCCGGCCGCGCAAACCGCAACGAGGCAATCATGTCATTGACCTTGTGCCCGGGCAGCTGGCCACCCTCACCCGGCTTCGCGCCCTGCGCCACCTTGATCTGCAGCACTTCAGCATTGATCAGGTATTCCGGGGTCACCCCGAAACGGCCCGAGGCGACCTGTTTGATCTTGGAGTTGCGCTCGGTCCGATAGCGCGCCGGGTCCTCGCCACCTTCACCGGAGTTGGAGCGGGCTCCCAGCCGGTTCATCGCGATGGCCAGCGCTTCGTGCGCTTCGGGCGACAGAGCGCCCAGTGACATTCCGGCACTATCAAAGCGCGTAAAGATGGCCTCGGCAGATTCCACTTCGTCGAGCGGAATTGGCGTGGTGCCCGTCTTCAGACCCAACAAGTCACGCAGCG
>JAXDQF010000100.1:0-8699 GCA_034668025.1 Gammaproteobacteria bacterium
CAACTCGATATCCGAGAAACCCAGACTGCGGCCCTGCGGCGACAGCCCGAGGGCCACGATGGCGTAGTCACCGCGCATCAGGCGACCCCGATACGGACCAAAGCCTTGCCGACATGGCCTGTGCGGAACACGGCGGAGAACGCTTCCGGCACGGCCTCGAAACCCTCCACCACATGTTCGGCCAGGTGCAGCTTTCCGGCCTTGACCAGCTCGCCGACCTCGCGCCGGAAATCGGCATTCATGCTGGCCTGATAGAAAATGCTCCCATAGGCCTTGACGGTGAGCGAGCGCGCCATGATGGACAGCAATGCCTCAGGCAGCCGATCCTTGGGACCGCCGCCCCCGTCGCCATAATTGGCCATCAGACCGCAGATCAGTACCTGTCCGCCATGCTTCATGGCAGCTAGTGCCAACGGAAACAGCTCACCGCCGACGTTGTCAAAATAAACATCAAAGCCGCCGGGGGCCGCCGCCTGCAATTGCTCCTCGAGATCCGGCGCATTGCGATCGAGCGCGACATCGAAACCCAGCTCATCGACCAGATAGGCCCGCTTCTTCGGGCTCGAGGCCAGGCCGACCACCCGCAATCCGCGCCGCTTGGCCAGTTGTCCGACAATCGATCCGACCGCTCCGGAAGCGCCGCTGATCAACAGCGCGCCACCCGATGGTACATCGGGAACCAGCCGCAGGCCGACGAAGGCCGTGAACCCGGGCAACCCGAGCACACCCAACGCCGTCGATGGTGAGGCGATGGACGGATCGACCTTCTTCAGGCCGGATCCGTTGGAGAGGCTCGTTTCCTGCCAGGGCAATCTGCCTTCGACCAGATCACCGACCGCGAAGGCCGGATTGCGCGACCGGGTGACTTCGGAGACGGCCGGACCGACCATGATCGAGCCGATGGGCAGGGGGGGAATGCTCCCGCCCAGGGGCGCCGCGTCGATGCGGATACGAATGAGCGGATCGAGCGACAACCAGCGCAGAGCCAACTCGACCTCGCCGTCCGCCAGCTCGGGAAGATCAACGACCTCGATCCGGAAGTCCGTAGCAGCCGGCGAGCTTTGGGGACGGGCCGCCAGGCGGATGGCGCGCGTAGTTTGGCCGCTCAAGAAAAATCACTCGATTGCCGGAACGAGATGGGCGAGCCGAGCAGGGACAAGCTCGACGAACGATCCAATGCCTCGGACAACTTGATGACGCCGGAGGCCATGCGGACGCCGGCTTCCCTGACGACCAGGCTCACATCTTCAGCGTCAATCTCGTAGATGGCCATGAAGTCCCACACTGGAATGCCTTCGCGCGCTCCCAGAGGCCGCACCGCTACGCGCCGCGCCGACACGAAACCCGGAATCCGCAGAAGATCGGGTACATGCTGCTTCTCGAACCACTCATTGAGCTCATCCTTGCGCCCGTCCACCGCCTTGGCAAAAGCAAACATGAAGTGTGTCGACATTGGTTGGAGTCGCTCCCGGTTTGGACGAAGAGTACCGTCGCATGCCGCCCGAATCTAATATCACCGCGGCGGTTATTGATATCAGACACCCGCGTCGACCACCTTGAAGACGGGTACCGGCGGGCCGCCCTCTAACCGAAAACAACATTCACATGCGAGGGGCCACGCATTTCGACCGTCCCGGTCACGCGAGGGGGATCGAAGTCAGGGTTGATGCGCATGTTGGGGCACCGGTCGATCAGCGCGTTGATGGCGGTCCGCATCTCCGCCTGGGCGACGTACATGCCGAGGCAGGTATGCGGCCCGGCCGAGAACGCCAGATGACGCTGCTGCGGCCTGTAGATGTCGTAGCGGTCGGGATCGGGCCAGCGGGCCGGATCGCGGTTCGCCGCATTCAGGTTGAACTCGACGATGGCACCCTTGGGGATTTCGACGCCTCCGAGCTCCACGTCCTGGGTGGTCAGCCGGAAGAAATGCGTCGAGGTATTGTGCCAGCGCAGCGATTCGGTGATGGCCGCGTCGATCAGCTTGCGGTCGTTCCTGACGGCCTCGAACTGTTCGGGATGGGTCAACAGCGCCACCAGGGTAATCCCCAGCTGCCGCCAGGTGGTGCCGCCGCCGGCGGCGATGATCAACTTGCAGAAACTCACGATCTCGTCGTCCGACAGGACGCGGCGGGTGCCGTCCTCGTCGATGAACTCGGCCGCGACGAGCCGGGTGATGACATCGTTACCCGGTTTGGCGCGGCGCGCCAGAATCGCCTGGGCCAACAGCCGGCCCACGACCTCCTCCGAGACTGCGCGCTCCTCCTTGCTGACCTTCATGTTGAGGCCGCGCATGAGGTGATAGCGGAAATCGAGCGCATCCTCGGATGGCAGTCCGAACGCCCGGGTGATGGTGTGCATGGGAAGGCGGGCGCACAGCTCCTGGTTGAGATCGGCCTTACCCTTCTTGTCGAAAGTGCTGACCAACTCGTTCACCAGATCGGTGATCCAGGTGGGCTGCCACCATTCCACCACGTTGCGCCGCGTGAACAGCGACTGGACCGTGCCTCGATATTGACGGTGCTCGGTGCCGCCGAGATGCAGGATGGATTTGCCGAACTGCTTGGTCGGAAGGTACTCGTAATAGACCGACGACGAATAGACTTCGTTGTTGGTCAGGAGCTCGTCGATGGTGGCAAAGCTCAATGCGATGAAATGCGGACGCTCGACTTCAAACATCTGCACTCTGTTCCTGGGCACGATCCCCAGGATGTCGAACAGGGTTCCCGGATGCACCGGCGCCTTGGCGCGGGCCGCGGCCAGGATGGGAAAGGGGTTTTCCACCAGGTCGACGCCCATGAGCCTGGCATGTGCGATCAGGTCGAAGATCTCCTCATAGCGGGGATCCTGACGGGTGATGGCAGACTGTTTCGTTTCGGCGGCGCTCATGACCCGGTGTTCCGTTGGGTGTACGCCGGCACTCTATTGCCCTCATCGATGGCGAATCCAATACGATTTCCGCCCATATCGAGTCTCTGTCCATATCGGTTGAGGAAGCCGCACCGATGTTGGATCTCCCCCGATCAGGTTCAGATAGATATCGGTGTCCGCATCCTTGATATTTGACACGCACGAAGCTTACTCGCAGCCTGCACCCCACCATTTCCGTCGGGACAGCTCATTGATGGCAACCGCATCGGCCACTTCGGACGATCTCCATCGATACATTGCGACAACCGAAGAAATACTCGAGGAAGCTCGGCAAGGACGCATGTACATCCTCGTGGACGCCGAGGATCGCGAGAACGAGGGCGACGTCATCGTGCCGGCCCAGTTCGCTACCCCCAACGCCATTAATTTCATGGCGAAATACGGGCGTGGGCTCATCTGCCTGGCACTGACGGCCGAACGTGCCGCGACGCTCAATCTCAGCCCCATGTCGCCGCGAAACCAAACACGGCACCAGACGGCATTTACGATTTCGATCGAAGCCAGGGACGGCATCACGACTGGAATCTCCGCGCACGACCGCTCTCGAACGATCTCCGTCGCGATCGACCCCACGAAGGGCCCCGATGACATCGTTTCCCCGGGCCATGTCCTTCCCCTCGTCGCCCGCAACGGCGGCGTTCTAACGCGTGCGGGACACACCGAGGCCTCGGTCGATATCGCCCGCCTCGCCGGGCTGGTCCCCGCCGCCGTGATTTGCGAGGTCATGAACGATGACGGCACGATGGCGCGCTTGCCCGACCTGGTCGCTTTCGCACAGCATCATCGGTTGAAGATCGGAACGATCGCGGATCTCATCGCCTATCGCGCCGCGCGTAATGATCACCTGATTGAGAGGGTCTACGAAGCGCCGTGCCCAACCACTTTCGGTCCCGACTTCCGCATCATCGTCTATCGCAACAAGCTGAACGGAGTTGAGCTCGGCGCAATGGTCCGCGGCGAGATCAGCCGCGACCGCCCAACCTTGGTGCGCATGCATCGGCTGGAATTCGGCCCTGACCTGCTGGGTGAGCCCGGTCCGCGCGGCGAGCTCATCCCCCGGGCGCTGAGAGAGGTCGCGGCCGAGCCCCACGGCGGCGTCGTGGTCTTCCTTTACGACACCGAGGTCGGCGCATTCACCAACCAGGTGATGCTGATGGCAGGCAAGGGCCAGGATCTGGAGGGGCACGCCCGCATGCTGCGCGAATACGGCATCGGCGCACAGATCCTCAATGACCTGGGGGTGCGGCACATGACGTTGTTGTCCGACCACCCGCAGAAGATTGTCGGACTGGAAGGTTACGGTTTGACTGTGACCGGGTGGCGGCCGTTCCGGTCGAGCTGACCGCTGACCCGTTGCTTCAGCGCCCGGTGAATTTCGGCTTGCGCTTCTCGCGGAAGGCGGCGGTCCCTTCCTTGCGATCCTCGGTGGTGAACATGAAGGGAAGCAGATCGATCTCAGCCCGGGTGGCATCCTCGAGGCTCGTGACCCCCCGCGCCAGCGCCTCCTTGGTCATGGCCACCGAGATCGGTGCGACTTCCAGGAATTTCTCAGCCCAGGTCAATGCCCGCTCGAGCGCCTGACCTTTCTCGCAAACTTCATCGGCCAGCCCGACCCGATGGGCTTCCTCCCCATTCAGCCGGCTGGACAGCATCATCATAGTCCGCGCCTTGACCATGCCAACTCGCTGGGGCAGGGACCACAGCAAACCCAGATCGGGCATCAGGCCGATCGCCGAGAAGGCGACCCCGAACCGGGCCGTGCGGGCAGCGACGAGAATGTCGCAGGCTGCTGCGAACGCAAGGCCCCCTCCAAACGCATCGCCCTCGACGGCGGCGATCACGGGCTTCGGGCCAGCGGCAATCGCCCGCATCAGGCGATGAAGACCCTTGGTGTTTTCGCGAACGCCCATCGCGGTCTGCGGCAGAACTCCCGGCGTCGGCGTCAGATCAGCGCCGACGCAGAAATGCTCGCCCTCACCCGTCAGGATAATCGCGCGAACCTCAGACTCCCCGGCGAGCTCCTCGAGGTGGGTCATCAGCTTCTTGCGGGAAGCCGGCGAAAAGGCATTACGCTTCCCCGGGTTGGTCATCGTCAGGATGACAACCGGGCCCCGCCGCTCGAGACTGACGTCCGCGGCACTGCTCGTCCGAACTTCTGTCATTTCAGATCGGGAAACAGCAGCCTGGCGTTGTCCACGAAAAACTTCTGCTCATACGCCTGCCCCAGGGGCGCGATCTTCTTGCGGAAGCGCGCGATCGGATCCTTGCTACCTTCCAGATGCGGATAGTCGGTGCTGAAGGTATAGATCTCAGGCATGCCGTAACGATCAATGGCTTGGGCGATATTCTCGTGCCAGAACGGTCCCACTCGCACATTGCGCCGCAGGGTCTCCGATGGCTTCATCGAATAGTGATTGCCGACCTTGGCCATGAAATCCACCCAGCTGTCCATCCGCTCGACACATGGGCCCACCCACATCGTGCCGTATTCCAAGATGCCCAAACGCAGGTTCGGGTGACGCTCGAACACGCCGCCCATCACCATGCACACGAGATAGAGCTCCGCGGCCTGATGGGTGATCAGGATGAAATACGGGCTGATGGCCTCATCGCCACCCGCGCGTTCGGGAGGGGCCTTCTTGAGCGACTCCGCATTGCCCCAGTTACGGGCCGGATACGCCGGATCGGTGACATCGTCGCCGTGCAGCAGCCCCGCGCCGCCGAGATGGAGGATCGCAGGCACGTTGGCTTCCGCCAGCATCGCCCAGAAGGGGTCCCATTTCGAATGCGCCGGAGAGACGCCGCCCGGGGGCACGGCGCAGGGTAACTGGATCGCCTTCGCCCCCGCTTTGATGACGCGCTCCACCTCACGCATCGTCCACTCCACATCATGCATGTTCATGTGGCAGGCGATGCTGATCCGCCCTTTCGCGCGGGCCTGGAAACTGAGGGCATAGTCGTTGAGCCGGCTGGTGCGCTCACGCGCAATATCCGAGTTGATGCGGAATTCACCGCCGCCCGGCGGATACACCAGTTGAGCGCGAATGCCCATGAGATCGAGTGCTTCGACCCGCTCCACGGGATCGACGGAGCCAAAGGCGCTGATGCCCTTCACTTCCCACAGCGCCTCACGATTGCGAGCACGCTCAGCGACGTCCTTGGGCGATCCGTAAAAGCGACGGATGAAATCCATCACGAAACTTCCACCCTCGTTCGTTCCCATCACCTCTTCGTAAAGCTTGGGTGTGAAGTAAACATGGCCGTCAGTACACAAGTACTTGCCGAAGAACGGATCTTTCTGGGCGGCAACGACGGGGTTGGACGCAATCGCATTCATATCTTCATCCTTTCGAGCGGCTGGGCGCGCCCTTGACCAACACGGTACAGGGCCCTGGCGCGTTCGCAGATGATCTGCCGCCTGTCCGCTTCGGGAACTCCCTGGAATTGCGCTTCGATGCTTTCGCGCGAATGCGGATAGGTGGTCTCGGAGTGCGGGTAGTCGGACGACCACATGATGTTCTTGGCGCCCGGGAAGTTGCGGTTGGCTATGCCGACGGCATCGTTGATGAATGAGCCGTAGACATTGCGCTCCATGTAGAAGCTGGGTGGCTCGACCAGCGTGCTCTTCGTCCAGAAGCGCTGCTTCTTCCAGGTTGCGTCGACATATTCACAGAACCAGGCGAACCAGCCGACACCGCTTTCCACGGTCACGAACTTCAGCTGCGGGAACCTCTGGAACACACCGCCGAAGATCAGGATCGCGATCGGCTCGGCCATCGCAACCTTCGACATCGGCATATCGGCCAGGAACTTCTCGGGGTCCTCAAATCGCGGCACGCGCGCGCCCAGGTGAATCGTAATGGTCATCCCGAGCTCGACCGCCGCCGCCCAGAATGGATCGAATTCGGGGTCGCAGTAGCGGCGGCCGGACTTATCGTCCCCCGTCAATGCCAGGGCCTGGGCCGCGAAGCCACCCGCGCTGTCGAGCTTTTTCAGCGCATGCGGGAACGCCGGAATGTTCACGGTGGTGAAGCCGCGCTTCGCGGCATCTCGCATCATCTGGATAGCCAACGTCACATCACGCATGGGGACGTAAGCCACGCCGTGAAGCCGACCGGGCGCATAGCTGCAGAAGTCTGCCAGCCAGCGGTTGTACGCATCGAAGCTCGCGAAAAAGAGCTCGTCGTTGCTGGTTCCGAGCGGGCCGCCGCCGAACAGAACTGCCGCATCCATACCGTCGCGGTCCATGTCCTGAAGACGCTCTGCCGGCATCCAGCCACCGAGCCTCGTATCGCTCAGGCGACCTTCCATCTTGAAATCGACGCCTGAGCGGCCAGCCTGCGCCCCGATGAGATTCAGCTTCTTACGACGCCCCTCGAAGACAACATAATCGGCATCCTCACCATGCTCGAGCTTCGGCGCCAAGGCGCGAAGACCCGCAGGAAGATAGTCCGCCCAAAACGTTGCCGGTGGATTGACATGGGCGTCCGCATCGATGATCTGGTACTGAAGGGACATCGCGTCTCCCAAACGCTGTTTTCCAACGACATTCTTAAGAGATCAACCCGGACTGCGTCCAATATCAACTGGACCGATATCAGTATCGAAACAAAATCGATGCGCCGTGTGTTTTCGGCATCTCAACGCTCGGCGAGCGTTGTCACCGGCAGGGCCTCCAGGTCACCGCTCGCTTTGCAGAAACAGTCGATCAGCGTGCGTAAGGGCCGCGTGACGCCACGCGGGACCCATACGATCGACAGCTCCCAGGTGAGCGCGGTGTCGCTCAAATCGACGACCGGCAGGAATTTCACTCCATGATATTCGCTGTATCTGGCCGTCCCGGTGACCAACGCGGCGCCGAATCCGGCCGCGACGAAATTCAATCGCGTGTTGGTTTGGGTCGCCTCCTGAACGACTCTCGGGTTGAACCCGGCGCGCAGGCAAGCCGAGAAGAAGGCAACGCGGCTTGCCGGACTGCGCTCAAACGGGGTCATCACGAAGGGGCAATCCTTGAGGTCCGCCAGGTGAAGGTGGGTCCGGCTGGCCAGCGGCCACTTGGCCGGCAGCGCAATGACGGGACCGCTTCGCTCCACGGGCCGGACCGAAAGACCCTGCAAATCGAGGTGGGTAGGCGAGGTCATCGCCAGGTCGAGACGTCCGTCGCGCAGCCGCCTGATCTGCTCCTCCGAGCGCAGCTCCTCCAGGCGAACCTCCAGATCCGGCATGCGCGCGCGCAGGAGCTCGAGCGCGCGGGGCAGAATTCTGAACAGCGCCGGGCCGAGGAGGCCGACTGTCAGCCTCGCGACTTCGCCTGCCGCCGTTCGCTTGACCAGTCGCTCCACGAACTCGAGCTGCTGCAGGAGGCGCCGGGCTTCGACGGCAAATGTAGCGCCCGGCGACGTCAGGAATACCGAGCGGCTGGAACGGTCCACGAGCCTGACGCCCAGGTGTTGCTCCAGACGCTTGATCGATTGGCTCAATGGCGGCTGAGTCATGCCGAGCTTTTGCGCGGCCCGGCCGAAGTGCAGCTCCTCCGCCAAGGCCACGAAATGGCGAAGTGCCCTGAAATCCAACATATCCTGCCCCCTCGATCAGTGTGACGCACGGCAGTGCGGTCGCTCGTCCAAGCGTCAGAAGCCGTCACCCGGGCCGAATCGGCAGCGCGACTGTTAGTTCTCCTCGCCGGCCGGCCAACCCGAACCGCTGTTGGCCAGTTCCGCCAGCACGGGTGCCGGGCGCCAGAGCTTGCCGAATTGCGCGTGGAAACCCTG
>JAXDQF010000101.1:0-7121 GCA_034668025.1 Gammaproteobacteria bacterium
GCAAATACCTTCCCCCGAATTGCCTGCATCCACTGAAGGCTGCTGAGCGCTCAGGAGCGCTGCTTGGACAAAATGCACCGAGCGACCCATGGCGGGCATTCATGAATGTCCGCAATCCGGCAGCGTCTGCCGCTCAGCTGCAGACCGCACCGACCCGCCTTCGATCAGCAGGCGGCCCTTTACCTGGCTTTGGCATTTCGGGCAACGATCTCCTTAGCAAGTACGCGGTCCAAGACCGTTGGATTACCGTCCGAATCGAAGGAACGCCTGAAATTGAAAGCGTCCGGGTCAGGGCCATTGGCGTGTAGTCGCTCCAGCCTGGCCGTCGATTCGATGAAGGTCGGCACGTGATCGTCCGCGACCCACCAGACGACGTAACTTGGAAATTCCGGTTTCCGGAACCACTGGGCGCGCAGCGTCAGCGCTTCGCCATGGAGGTCCGCATAAGAGAAAGCAAACACCGACTCCAGGCTTCGCCAGAGCGTCAGCGTACGCGCGACATTCGGGTGAAGCTCGTCAGGAAGGAAACGCGGGCAGACAAGCTCTCCCCAACTGTGCCGGCCTGTATCTGGATCGAGATGGGAACGGTCGATGAAACCCTCGCTCCGCTCCGCTACCTCGTAGGTAGCCGGGATCCGGTTGATAAAGCCTTTAGAACGCGAATGGGTCCGAGGTTCGTACAGGACGCCAAATGTCATGAATGCGATTCGTGCCACGTTGTGTTCTCTTATTGTTAGACGCGACGCAGTCAGCGGGGCAAAGCCTAGGTTAAGCGACGCGCGCTGACGCGGCAACATAGCGCTGCGGTGAGCCGCGCGCACTCGGAGCCAAGACGATTCCTTTGCCGCTGAAGTGCCGAGAACAGAGATAGCATCGATGGCGGTCTGGTGCGCCCGGCTAAAAACGCCAAGCTCACACGGACGACCGGCTTCCTGAAAGCGCCGGAGCCGGTTCCACTGACAGCTCCTGGCCCGAAAGCAGGCGTTCCTACGATCACCTCACTCGTACCCGCATCGGTACTGCAGGAACAGCGTGTAGTGCTTCTTAGGAATTACCTGCATCCACTGAAGGTTACTGCGCGCTCAGGAGCGCTGCATCGGACGACAGCTTCTACCCGAAGCAGTCCAACGACGGCACCATATGTCGCGACGGCCGGGAAGTACATGCGGGCCGGTGCGGGCGCCCTCAACTACAGATCTTGGTCCGATCTGCCCGCGGGACACGGCGCGGTTCCGATCCCATTCCAGTCACTTGAGACCGTCCGGTTCACACCTCGCACCGTCCGGCTACCAGTAGTTTGCATCCGCGGTCATCCAGCCCAGCTGCTACTCAGCGTCGCGCGAAAGAGCAGCCTGTTACGACTTGGCAACCCTCATCGCCGCCACACTGGCGGCCCAGGCCTTGGTGTCCGGGCATGCATCCATCGAGCGCTTGTAGCTATCGCGCGCGATGGTGCGGGCGACATACGCTCGCTCCGCTTCGCCAAAGGGGTAGTCGACGGTTCGTGAAGCGAACTCCAGGGCGTAAGTCACTGCAATATCGGCCGCCGTGAACGTCTCGCCAGCCATGTATGGCGCGCGAGCAAGCTGGCGCGTTACCAGCCTCAGGCGGCTTTCGAATATCTCCATCGCCTTGCGGGCGCCCCAGTTGTTCTTGTCCACCTCGGGCGCGAGATTGCGGCTGACGACGACGATGTACATTGACATTGCAAGGCCGGCTTCGCCGAGATGTAGGAATTGTTGGTAGAGCGGGAAGGCGGAATCCTGCGGGGCGGGCGCGAGCGGCGTCGGTCCGTAGCGGGCCATCAGGTACTCCATGATGGCGATCGACTCGACCATGATGGCGTCGCCATCCTGGAGCGCTGGAATGAATCCCGAAGGGTTGATGGCCAGGAACTCGGAGTTGTTTTTGACGCCGGCGAGCAGGTCTACCGGTCTCACCCGGTAGGGCAGTCCCATCTCCTCCAGCAGCCAGACGACCCGGAAGCCTCGCCCTGTTCCCCAGACGGTAATCATCTTTGCAATCCTCCGTTGACGCGGTCCGATGTTGGCGCGGCTGCTCATCAGCTCATCAGCTCATCAGCCGCTGTGTGCTTGGGCAGAGGACGAAGCAAGCGCACCCTTTCCGACATCCGGTCGAAATTGCGTGGCTTGGCGACGTCCCCCCGCCTTGAGTAGCAGTCCGGTCTAGAGTTTTCCGGGAGCGAAGGATGTACGCTGCTGACCGAAAGCTGAGGTCACCGCACGCGTACGCGCACGGGGACTGCAGGAACAGCGTGTAGCGCTTCTCCGGAATTGCCTGCATCCACTGAAGACTGGTGAGCGCTCAGGAGTGCTGCTGCACAGTCCGGCGATCGGCGTACCTCAGTGCCGCCGTTGAGCGAACAACCATGCGGCGATGTCGGGGTTCTGGTAGGCAGGATCCCATGAAGGGTGATCAACGCCGGGCAATTCGGTGAGATGGACATCATCACCTGCTGCCTGTAGCGCCGCGAACATGTGGCGGGACTCCTCCACTGACACAGTCTCGTCTGCGTCACCATGCACCAGCCAGATGGGCAGGCGGCCGACGCCATTTGCGACTGCAGTGTAGGTGTCGCCCGCCGCAGCCGGCGCGATCGGCGGATAGTCGATATGGCTCTGTCGCCCGGTGAAAGACGTGACCCAGCCGCACACGATGACCGCCGCGGCGAAATGGCCGGGGTAATGGTATGCGAGCCACCAAGCGCCGTTGCCCCCCGCGGAAAAGCCGGTGAGGTAGGCTCGAGTAGGATCGCCGTGGAACTCAGCGAAGGCATTGCGCATCTCCTCCAGCGCTGCCTCACCGTTCGGACCCTGCCAACCCAGCCCGTCGGCGTGCGCATGGGGAAAGACGACGATGGCGGGATATCGCTCCGGATGTATTCGAATAGCTTTGGCCAGCGCGCCCTCAGTGGGCGTGAGGCCATCGTTCCCATATGTGCCGCCGCCGTGGAGCGCCACAATCACGGGCCAGTGTCGCGCGGGTGTCCAGTCCCGCGGCACATAAACGGTGTAGCGATACTCGACACCGTGGAAGATGACGGACCGGTCCAGAAAGCCCGTCTCATGCCGCGCCCAGGCGGGCGGCGCGGCCACGAAGGCGCACAATGCCAGCAACGAGATCCACTCCCACATCAAGCCAGCTCTCTGCCGTTTCATCCCCGCGTCCTCGAAAGCAGCAGCGATCACTCGCCGAAACCGCTGCATACCTGTGTGCCTCCCGTGCGGATCGTTCCTGTTGTGTATTGTCTTGTTATTGGCCGAGGCGATCCGTGCGCACGGCACCGCTACGTTAAGCTGCAGAACGCCGTGGACGCAACTCGCGGCTGGATGATGACGGCTCATGGCCCGATAGCGGACGTCTCGTGGTCACCGCACGCGTACCCGCACTGGGGCTGCAGGAACAGCGCGTAGCGCTTCCTCGGAATTGCCTGCATCCACTCAGGGCTGCCGAGGGCTCTGGAGCGCTGCTTGAACGGGTACGCCGAGCCGCCGAGCAGCGGGGTTTCGACCCATTGGGACATCCGCGAGGAGCAGCTTTTCCCGCCGGTCCGGCGCGCTCGCGGCGTCGGATTTGTATATAAGCTACCCACAGAAATATATTCGCCCGGCGCAAGCGAAGGAGCTATGCGAGGTACGCTTTCTACGGGCGATAGCAGGAGACGCCGTTGACCGAACGCAGTTTCGCAAGGCCGCTTCCACCTGGAGTCCACGTCATCCTCGGGGATTCCGCCGCCGGGATATTTCGACGTGTGTTTCATCCTGGCGATCGACTGGTGATCGATCGCGACGTGTTGTCTTGCGGCCCGACACTACGCTGCAATGACCTCGGTCCCTGGTGTGAGATGCGTCGCGCGTTTTGGAGCAGCGTGGCACCAGGCTCTGCTCTCGAGCCGGAGGCCGCAGACTTTGGGCTATTCGGTGAGAGCGAACGCTTTCGTAAAGCGGAGCGAGTCACGATCTGGGCTGCCACCGGCCTCAACGAGCAACTTTTCATCGCGCATGTCGTTCATCGCGCGGAACAGTGTGGCGTCGACGCCGCGAAGATCCACGTTGTGCAATTCGAGACGCTGCGAAACCGCAACGCGCGCGTGTTGGGCACCGGCGAGCTCAACGAGCAACACATGAGCGAACATCCGCAGCCCACGGCCGTCTCGGCTGCCGCATTGCAAGACTATCGCGCAGCGTGGACGGCACTCACCTCACCGGATCCGACTCTCGTTGAACAATTTAGCCAGAGCCATCCGAATGCAAATGAATGGCTCAAGCGCGCTATGCAGCTCTTACTGCGGCGGTACCCGGACAAGCGATCCGGAGTGCCGTGGTGGGATTTCACGTTGTTGACCGTAGTGCGCTCGCATGGACCGAAGGCAGCGCGCGTAATCGGTCACACGATCGGCGACTTCTGGGATGACGCTGACCTGGTCGGTGACCTCTATCTGTTTGGACGCCTGCTGCGCCTCGGCGATCCGCAGTTGCCAGCCCCATTGCTGGAGATCAGCGGCGACCGCGCGAACATGCGTGATGTTCAAGTGGCGCTGACACCATTTGGGCTGGATGTACTGGAAGGCAAGGCTTCGAACTATCCCACCAACCCCATCGATGATTGGGCGGCTGGCGTGAAGTTGTCATCTGCGGACGGCGCACTCTGGTTCAACGAGGGTGGCAGGTTGATGCCCGAAGCACGCCGCTGACGATCTGCGTGATCAACGCAACAACGGCGGCAAGCAGACGAGCCGGCTGAACGCATTTAGAGCGTGAGTCGCATCACAGAGTATTTCGACGTATTTCGGCGGCCTCAAGCGAGAGCGGTCATCGTACGCGAACGCGCACCATGACCGCAGGAACAGTGTGTAAGGCTTCTTCGGGACCATTCCACCGGAAGCTACTGACTTCCGCGCTGTGCCAGTTGCGGGCGAGCGCAGGCAATCTTGCGGCCGCTCTCGGCATAAACCTCAACTCAGCCCATCGCCTCCACCTTCGGGTGACGCGTGTGCCACCCGGTCGTCTTTTCATATGCATGTGCGATCCGACACAACGTCGGCTCACTGAGCCTTTGCCCGCTGAACTGAATACTGTACGGCAGCCCGTCCGACGAAAAACCCGACGGCAGGCAGATTGCCGGCACCCCGGCAAGATCCATCGGCATGGTGAACTCGCTGCTGCGAGGCGCCGCAGCGGACCACGCCTTGTGATACTCGGGCAGCGAGCCCACCTGTAACGCGTGTGTGATCGGCCATGCCGGATCGCCGCCAGCCGGCCCAGCCATCGCATCGACTGATTCGAGAACGCCATTGAACTGCGCCGTGAACTCCGCGCGCTTTTTTTGCGCAGCCGCCACCTGCTGCGGAGGGATCCGAGCGCCCGTCTCCAGGAATTCGCGCATATAGGGACCGTATTCTGTTGCGCGCGACGGATAATTTGCCGCGTGAGCGACCACGATTTCCGAAGCGCACAACGCGAACCACGCATCCATCACACCCGTGAGATCGGGCATGCGCACGTCAACGACGCGTGCACCCAAGCCGGTTAGCACTTTCAACGCTGCCTCAATAGCCGCCGCCTGACCCCCGTCGATTCCCTTCAGCGCATAATCGCGATCGAGCCCGATCCGCATGCCTCGAACCTGCCGCCCGCAACCGCGAGACCACAGTAGCATCGAAGGTCGGAACGAAATTCCTCAGCACCGCGGTCCCGCCCATGGTGCGCACCCCCTTCGTGTAGCACAGGTCCTTGACCCCGATCGGTACACCATGGAGCGCGCCACGATACCTGCCGCACTGAATTTCTTTCTCAGCCGCCCGTGCGTCGGCAAGCGCCTGCTCGCCCATGATCGTGGCATAGCTTTTCAGGATCGCGTCGGCCTGCGCGATGCGGTCGAGCATGTGCTGTGTGAGCTGTACCGGCGATAACTCGCGCGAGGCAATCCGGCGGGCCGCCTCCTGAAGGCCGAGGTAATGCAGCGCGTCGGACGAAGGTGATGTGGCGGCTTTTATCCTGTCAAATGGAACGATCGCGCTCGTGCCCAGCAGGGTCAGTGCCTGTCGCCTGGACATCGAGTACTCGAACGGTGCGCCGGACATCAGTGGCTCCTTATCGTTTTTTCGATCGAACCAGAATCCAGACCGAGTCGGAGGATGACCAGCCACCGGTCTTCTTCGTGGGGGACTCAGAGAACTTTCCCCGTACTATCTCACACGGACCCGGACAGCCACTGCAGGAACAGAGCAAATGGCCTCACCCCGACCATTTCACCTGGGTCCATCCGACCCACAGTCGCTACGCTGGTTTGTAAGCGACCCAGCCTCTGAAAGTGAAGCCTGCGTAGAAGAGCTCGACCCCGTCGAACCCTGCCTCTCGCATCAGTGCAACATCCTGCTCGGGGGTTAGAACAGGAAGTCGGCTGCTGATTGCGGCGATCGCATTTCTGGCATTCGCAGCCGGAACCCCGGATGCCACTGCGAAGGCAGCGTAGCGATCCAACCAACGCGCTTTCTCATGTTCGGATTGAGGAAAGCTGTGATGGGCAACAACAAGTGGCGCACCCGGCTTCAAACGACGTGCAAGCTCGGTCAGTGTATGCAGACGCTCGTCGCGAGAAAGGAAGTGCAATGTCAGAAGGCAAGTGGCGGCATCAAATGGCCCCTGTGGAGCGGTGTCGATATAGCCTTCTCGGAGCTCCACGCGCGATGCGAGCGGGCCGAGAGTAGCCTCTGCCAGCTTCAACATCTCGGCTGATGGGTCGACTCCCACGAAGTACCAGGCAGGTTGCGCGTCTGCAAGGACCTTCAACTCCAAGCCACCGCCCGCACCGAGAACCAGCACATGGCCATTTGCAGGGACACTCTCGGCAAGTAGCAGCGCCGCCATCTGTTGAAGCGCGTGAAAGCCCGGAACCTGCCTGACGGGCCCTTCGGCATAGCGAGCGACCGCTTGGGGATCGGAAAACGAAGACAATGAGATGCTCCAGCATTCCCAAGCAAGGGATGCTACAGCGGAGCGGCCGCCCTCAGCTAGCCGACCGGTCCGCCTTCACCGAAGTATGCTCAGTCCGATACCGAATCACTGCGCTACCCTGACCCGGCACGACCACCTTGAACA
>JAXDQF010000102.1:0-11558 GCA_034668025.1 Gammaproteobacteria bacterium
GGCATCAACACCAACGTGGTGCCGGATCAGGTCACGTTCCGAATCGACCGGCGGATCATTCCCGAAGAGAATCCCGCCCAGGCGGAAGCCGAGTTGCGGCAGCTCATCGAGCGGGCCGCCGGTGCCCAGGCGGGCATCCACGTTGAGATCCGGCGGATCATGCTGGCGCTGCCGCTCAAACCCCTGCCGGGCGCCGAGCGCCTGACCCAGGCGTTGCAGCGTCACGGCCGGACTTTTTTCGGGGTTGCCATCGGGGAGCACGGCGTGCCGCTGTACACCGATGCCCGGCATTACTCCGAATTCGGTGTTCCAACAGTGCTGTATGGCGCAGGGCCACGCACGCTCGGGGAGGCGAATGGACACGGAGCTAACGAGTGCCTCCGGTTGAATGATCTGCGGCGGGCGACCGCTACGGTTGCTTGTACGCTCGCTGATGTACTTGCGGGAGGTTCCTGAATGCGGTTTCACTTGCGGCCCGTCGGCGCCGCCCTGGTCGCCCTGGTCGCGGCGGTGCTGTTTGGGTACGGCGGCGCGGCTTCAGCGGCCGAGCGTTGGTTCGAAGAATTGAAGTCCACGGCCACACCCCTTCAGCTCTACACGTTCCTATATGCCCTGCCCAAAGGCGGCGACCTGCACAACCACCTCGGCGGCGCGGCGCGCCCGGAGTGGCTGTGGGACGCCGCGCTCGCGCAAGAGAAGCACGGCTATATCTACTACACCAAGGTGAAAATCCAGAATTGCCGCGACTACGGTACCAACGAGTTCGGCTTTGCTCCGTACCTGCTGTTGTTCAAGAACCTTCAGGCGTCCGACTACGACAAGCTCGACACCTGCGGGCGCTCCGAGTTCAAGCGGCTGCAGGATCTCGACGCGCGCGAGCGGGCGGCGTGGCTCTCGAGTCTGCGGCTCGATCAGCCCTATGAAGGCCGCGATGAATTCTTCGAGGCGCTGTGGCGCCGGATCGATGCGCTGCTGCAAAACCCCTACCTGGTGAATGAGATCCTCTATCGCAACCTGGAGGCGTTTGGAAAGGAAAATCTCCTGTATCTCGAAACCCAGACCGAGGTTGATCACTTCCGCAAACCGGATGGCTCGGGGTTCACGGAGGATGAAGTCGCTGCCCTTTACAGGGCTGAGCTGGCCAGCAAAGAAGCCAAAGCCACGGGCGTCGAGGTTCGATTTCAGAATGCCTTGTTGCGCTTCACGCCGAACGCCGAGGATCGGCTGCGTGAGCTGTATGCCATAACGGATCGCTACCGCGACCTGTATGTGGGCATCAACATGGTCGGCCGTGAGGACAATGGCAAAGGCTATCCATTGCGCTTCCTGCCGGTGCTACGCGAGCTGCGCCATCACTATCCCGACATCAACCTGTCCATCCACGCCGGCGAGACAGATGAGCCCGACTACCACATCCGCGATTCCCTGCTCCTGGGGGCGAAAAGGATCGGCCACGGTGTGAATCTCATCCGCGACCCGGAAACGATGGTACTGATGCGCAACGGCCCCTACCTGGTGGAAATCAACCTCATCAGCAACCTGGTCCTCGAGTATGTGAAGACCTATTCGGAACATCCGTTTCCAGAATATCTGCGTGTGGGCATTCCAGTGGCCCTGTCGACGGACGATCGCGGCATGTGGGATTCCAACATGACGGACGAATACTTTGTGGCCGTGAAGGAATTCAATCTGTCGTGGGAAGAGATGATCGGACTGGGTCGCAACTCCCTGGTGCACTCATTCCTGGATGCCGCCACGAAGCAGCGGCTGCTGGCTGAATACGATCGCCGCGTTGCGAGCTTCGCCCGCCAGTTTCAAACCAAGGGCTGGCAGGGGCTTCGCGACGTGAAGCCGGTCAGTTATGCGTTCACCTGCAAGCACTATCAACTATGCATTCAATAGCAACCCGACTCGCTTTCGCGCTGCTCGTGTGTGTCGGAGGGGCAGCCGGCGCGGCCATTCCGGTGAAGATGGCCATTCCCGTAAAAATGGTGGTGGTCGCGAACTTCGAGAATGGCCAGGACATGGGCGACAAGCCGGGCGAATTCCAGTTCTGGGTGGAGCGCGAGCATCTCACCGATACGGTCACCGTCAGGGGGGCCACGCGGCCGGTGCGGCGCAACTCGCAGGGACTGTATGGCCTGCTGCTGGAGAATCTCACGCCCTTTCTGTTGGATGCGCGCTTCGATTTCTCCAAGACCTACTGGCTGTTCACCGGCATTTCAGGAGTCGACCCGGACGTGGCCTCCGTCGGAAGCGCCGCGTGGGCGCGCTGGGTCATCAACGGCGACGAGTTGCGTGAAATCGACGACCGGGAAATCCCGGCGGGATGGCCCTATGGATTGTTCGCGATCGGGGCACAGAAGCCGAACAGCCTGCCGGTGGATCCAAACAGTTTTGGCTCGGCGGAGTCCGCGGACGATCTCGCCATGGCCTATCCACTGAACCAAGGGCTCGCACGCTGGGCCTACGCGATGACCCAGGGTGTGGTGATTCCAGACACGCCAGCCCTGAAGCAGCAACGCGAGGCGTGGAAAGGCTACCCCAACGCGCAGCGACCGCCGTTTGTCCTCATGGGCGAAACTCTAGGATCGGTACGCTACTGGCACGGACCCAAGCGCACTCAATGGGCACGTGACTGGGTCAAGTTGTGGACTCGCGGCCAGGGCACGTTCGTCATGACCAACATGGAGAGCCAGGCTGCGGCCCGCGCCATGCAGTCATTCGGCAAACAGGGTTTCGTCGATCCCAAGCGCGTCATGGTGTTGAGAACCGCCAGCAACCCATCCGGGCCGCCTCCTGGAACCGATGCGCTGGCGACGATCGGTGACGAGGCGCCCGGTCAGGTGGCAGCGTACGAGGCCAACTACAGGGTGGGCGTGCCTGTGGTGCACGAGATTCTGGCGCATTGGGAAAAGTATGCCGACGCTATCCCGCAAGCGGCCGCGGTGCCGTGAGTTGACGCGGCGGCCGGCGGGGCGCGGGGCCGTGCGAGCGCGGGGCGCGGGCGTTTACTCCTTGGCGGCCGGCATGTGGTCCCGGTACGTCGGCCACTTCTTGAGGATCTCGGTGACGACGGCCGAACCGACGCGGTACGCCGACTCGACCGAGGCGCCGAGGCCTGAATAGCCCTCGTTCTCTTTCTTCATGTTATCGGCCGCTGTAACACCCGGCGGCGGCATCGAGTAGTTGCTCGCTGTACGCAGTACCAACACCCGATCCTTGTTGACCTTTCCTGTCGGCCCCAGATACGTGAGTGCGACGAGCGTGCCGCTGTCCTCCATCGCGGTGGTGACGAAGTTACCCTTGCCGTGGGTCCAGCGCTTGACCCACTCGTTCGCCCAATCGTTGAGCAGCTTGCCGTGCCAGAAAGTCATGGAGGCGAGATTGTCGCCTTTGAGAACGAAGGGCGGCTTTTGCGCGTTCGGAAAGCCCGTGTAGCGGGCGCGGGACTTCTGCAGTGATGCGCTGTCTCCCAGGTCGATATTACGTGTCAACTGGTAAGCCCAGCTCACCAGGCCGGGATTCAACTGAAAGACTTGTCCCGGCGGCGTCTTGGCGGTGGGGTCGTCCGGTCCCTGAGAGTCCAAAGGGAAATACCCTGACGACCAGTTCGGCGGTATCTCCCGTGCATCGATCTCATGCGCAAGGTCCCCATCCACCACATAATCAGCCCACGCCGCAGATCCAATCGAGGCGTCCTGTGGGTCTACGCCCGCGATACCCGCCACGACCCAATAAGCGTGCGACAAGTCGAAACGCGGGTCGAGTCCGAGCTCCATCACCGCGGTGGCGGAATTGGCTGTCCCCTCGCCCGTGACCATCCCCAACACGCCGGTTTTTTCGTTCAGAAACAGGTCGTGGTGGTGGGCGAAGGGCAGCCGCGTATCCAGCTTCTGCCGCTCGTGCCAGAGTTGAAACTCGCCGGCGGTATCGCCGGAGTCCGCGCCGATCTCGAACATCGTCACGACGACGACCTTGATCTCGATAGGCGCAGCTTCCGCGGCGCCGCTCAACGCGAGCCACGCGCCTGCAATTGACGCCGCTAAACCGGCAACCTGACGCATATTCAAAATTTACGCCCCAATTGCACCATCCAATTGCGCGGCAGTTCCGGGAGCACCACGGACTCACCGAACAGGTCAGGGAAGTTCGAGCGGAAGTAGCGCGCGTTGGTCAGATTTTTACCCTGGACACCGACTTTCCACTTGGCATTCTCAAAGTGCAGTCCTGCGTTCAGCAGAGTGTAGGCCGGGAGTTTGACCGTCTTGGAGAATCCTGAAAAGGTGGAATCGACGTGGGTCACTCCCACGCTGGCCGTGACGCCTTTGAGATTGCCGCCCACCATTTCGCCGGCGAGCTCATCGAGACTCAGGATCCCGTTGATGCTGAAGAGGTTCTCCGGGATACCCGCTTTTCGGGCCTGTTGGTCGTTCGAAACGAGGAACACCCCGCCGACGGCGCCACCATACATCAACGCAGGATCCACGCCCTGCAGATCTCCCGCGCCGACAAATGAAAATTGGCCGCCATTCGTGATGGCAGTGGTGTTGACGACCTTGATGTTCGTGTAGGCACCCGTCACCGTGACGGAGCGGTTGACGACCCAGCGGGTCTCAAACTCGTAACCCTTCGCCCGCGTGCTGTTGTTGCTGACCTCATCCTGGGAGTTGAAGTCGACGCGCTTCTGATCGAAGTAGTCCACCGCGGCGTACAGCTGGCCGTCCAGGAAGCTTCCCTTCAGGCCATACTCGTTGAGCCTCGACCCGGTCACCGCCCCGTGCGCGGCGACCTGGAATGGCTCTACCTGGCCGCCCTCACCGGTGGTCAGCGAAGCCTGGCGGGCAAGCGTCACATAGGGGCGCAGACCGAACGGTAACTGATAGGACACACTGCCCGACCAGGACACTTTGCCGACATTGTCGCGCGCCTGTAGACCTGGATCCGTCAGCGAATCGGCCAGGGAGAGCGAGGTGACGTGGAACATGTCATAGCGCGCGCCGCCCAGGATATTCAGTTTGTCGAAAAACGTGAGGTCCATGAGGTAGGCGAACCCACTGTCGGTATACGAGCCCTTGGCATGATCCGAATAGAGTGACTGGCCCCGGGTTGCCAGCGAGCGGCTGTCGATGACTGAGCTCGGCTGAGTGAGGTCGCGGCGATCGAAGAACTCGCCGGCAAAATCATCGCCGGTCTCAAAATCCTCGTGACGCAACTGCGGGCCCACCTGGAAGTTCGCCTTGAGGAAATCGGCAAACGTGGCCGAGTAGCTGAGAGTGATCTGGTCCTCGACCACCCAGGTATGCGCCACCTGGGAGAAACCGTACGCATTCTCGTTCAGGTTGTTCAAATCCTCGTAGAAGAGTTTGTTGCTCAACTTCAGGCCCTCGGACGGCGTGTAGATCGTGTCGAAATACAACGTGGTCACCCCGTCGGTGAGCTTGTCACCCGGCGCCACCAGAACCTGGTTGCCGCTCAAGTGCCCGATGCCCGGGTTCTGGAGGGCCAGGTTGGGACTCGCGGCCAATGCCGCCCGGATATCCGCCGGCGTCTGCCCCGGCGGATTGAAGATGAAATTCGTGTCGGTGGTGATGCCGGCCGCCGCCGCCTCGGAGACATCCAGCAGGCCGTTGTGGTTGGTATCCAGATTGCTCGGGCTGCCGGTGATATACGTGCCATTGTCGATGAGCGACTGCGTGAGCCGGTTCCAGCCGGCGACCTGGTTCCCCGAGAAATCCTGGTACATGCCGCCTGCCTCGATCCGCAGGTGGTCATTGAAATCCATGTTGTAGGAAGCCTGGAAAATACTCTGCCGGGTGGAGGAGTTCTCGTAGTAGCTGCCGGAGTTCTCGAATTCGCTGTAAACGTAGTATCCGGAGGGCACGCCAAACAGCGTCGACGGTCCGCCCAATTCCGCATGCAGGGTCTTCTGGTCCCAGCGGCCGGTGGTGATGCCGATTTCTCCCTTGGCTTCGGTCAGGTACGCGCCCGAATCCGCACGCGCGGACTTGGGAACGAAGTTGAGATAGCCGCCCACCTTGGACGGGCCGTAGATCGGGGAAGCGGGTCCACGCACAATGTCGATGCGATCGCTTGCGGCGATGGCTTGTGGATAGTTTCCAGGATTGTCGACACGACGAATACCGCGGAAATAGTTCTCGCCCGCGCTGCCGCGGATGTCGAGGGAACCCGCCACGCCGAAGAACGACTGCGTGAAGACGCCGGGAGACAGGGCTACCAGGTCGTTGATATCGGTGATGTTGACCCGGTCGAGCATCTCGTTGCTGATTGAAGTCAGCGCACGGGGCGTCTCAATGATGTTTTTGCCGAAACCGAAAACCGACTCGATGGGCTCGGTGGGCAGGACGTGCAGCTTGTCAGCCGAGACCTCCACTGTTTCCAGGCTGTCACCTTTAGGTGCGGCCGGGCCCGCGTCGTCAGCCGCCAGCAACAGTTGCGGCACGCCGATTCCTCCAACCAACGCCAGAATACAAAACGTATGAACGCCAAGTGCGTCCCGTGAGCGCTTCATTATTGTCCTCCCCGATTTCCACAACACGAGCCGGTGCATGCCGGTCGCAACCTTGGAAAGGGCTGGGTGCAAGAATCATGCGCACCACGTGGCGTACGACGGGAGTCGTAAGAACTCCGCGGCAACACTGCGTTTGAAGCATCGGAACGCGTAGGCCCGAAATCTGATGCGCGGATGCCACGCGCCAACTGCGGATGGCACGCACCAACTTGTACGCAGAACGCCCCATTTTTGTACACAATCCGGCGGGCGAAGCAGGGCGGGACGTTCGACTCAGACGGGGCGGCGGCTGCGAGACCTCGTCCTGTTGCGTCCGCGGTGAGTGAGGTCCATATTTGCTGCATGATCGCTGCCGTCGGTCGAGGCTCGCAGGAGCCGTCACCCCAGTTGAGCCCGCAAGCCTCGGGCTCCCCCGCATTTCAGGTGCAGTTTTCGCGTCCCAGCGCCGCTTCGGGCGGCCGCTCCGACTCACGCTCCAATACGTTCCGCTGGACGGGACTCGGAACGATTCACGTACTGGAGCGCGGGCTACTGGTCATGACCCGGCGTCGCTCACCGTTTGGATTCCGCACCGCGGACGAGCGTTTTGTGCCGGCTTCGGAGATATGTGAAGTCTATCGGGAGGGCGACTCGGTGCGAGTGGACCTCCGCGGTGACGAACGACGCGGGGCGTTCTTTCAGTTTTGGACTGGCAACCCCGCGACTGCGGGAACCATCGTGCGGTTGCTGCCTACGACGCGAACCATTGAATATGAGGGGACGGCGGCCGAGCCCATGCCTGCGCCGAGGCTTTCGGCATCGGTTCGACGACGCCGGTCGCAGCGCCGGGTTCTCGCGATTGCGCTGGTTGTTGGACTGGTTAGCGCCACCTCGGTGCTGATCACCAACTTCGCATTCCGGCAGACAAAAACCGATCCGGTTCGGATTCAACTTCCGACGCCTGTGGCCGTTCCCGCTCCCGCAGCTGTCGAATTACCCCGTGCAACCCCAGCCGAGGTTGCGAGCGCCCTTGCTCAGATGCGGCGTTTCGACGATCGCATCGATGGATTGCGGGCGCAGTATCGAATGGCCTTCCTGGCGCTTCAATCCGGCCACCTCTCCCAGGATGAATTCGTCGACGGAATCAATAAATGGCTGATTCCGCAGTGGCGCGCCCTGTACGGCGAATTGGCTTCCAACTCCCCTGACGAGGGGGCGCTGACGGCATTGATCCGCAAGGAACTGATGGCGGCAGCGATTGGGTGGGATCGGGGATTGCAGGACTACGCTGCGGCCTTGCAAACCCGCAGCTACGAGTCGGTGATCGCTTCGTTCGATCGCATGTCGGACGGCAACGAGGCTCGGCGCGAAGCCTGGCGAATCCTGGATCGCGCCGAGCTGGCTGCAAGTGAACCTAGCGCGTCGAGTCCGCGTAAACCTTGATCAGCTCGTTCAGGAAATCCCGCCCCACGAACACGGCTTTAACGGCCCGGCGCTCATTGAGCCCGTGCACACCATTGCCGTCCGGATCTCCCCAGCCACCCGGGACGCCGTAGACCGGAATCCCGATGGCCTCGAGGAAGATGCCATCCGTCGCTCCCGTTGACATCGTCGGAACGAGCGGCACGCCGGGGAAATATTTCGCTACCAACTTTTCCGCTGGCCCGATGATCTTGGGATCCAACGGAGGCGCAATCGCGATGGGCCGCACCGGCGGGACCTGTGTCACTTTGACGCCTGGATCGCCAATCGTCGCTACGAGAACGGCCTGAACCTCATCCACCGACTCTCCGGGGAAAATGCGGCAGTTGACGTTTGCACTGGCGCGTTGTGGAAGTGCATTGTTGGCGTGTCCGCCATCCAACAGAGTAGCGACACAGGTTGTACGCAGCATGCTGTGATAGCTGCGATCCTTTGAGACGATGGCTTCTGCGGCCTGATCGTTAGGATTCTGCGAGAGCGCCACCATGGCGTTGCCCAGCTCATCCTTGCGGGCCGCGCCGGCCTTCGCAAAGAACGCCCGCGTCGTGTCAGTCAGCTTCACCGGAAATTCGTGGTCGCGAACTTTAGTCAGCGCATCCGCAAGCTGATAAATCGCGTTGTCGCGAATGGGGATGGAGCTGTGGCCACCGGGATTGGTGGTTTCAAGATGGTAGTTTTGCGCCGCCTTCTCGCCCACCTGAATCGACTCCACCACCAGCTTGCCGTGGCCGTCCGTGCGCCCCCCGCCGCCCTCGTTCAGGGCGAAAGCAGCCGAGATCAGGTCCGGTTTGTTCCTGGCGAGCCAGTCTGCGCCGTTGAAGGCGTACGTCGTCTCCTCCCCGCAGGTGAGTGCCATTTTGATGGTGCGCTTGGGGTGATAACCGCTTTGCTTGAAGCGCATCAGGGCGTCGACCCAGGTGGCATCGAGCGCCTTCATGTCCGAGGTTCCGCGCCCGTAGTAATAACCGTTTTCTTCGATGAACTTGAACGGATCCCGGACCCAGTCTTCGCGCTTCGCTTCGACTACGTCGAGATGCCCGAGAAGCAACATGGGTTTCGCGGACTTCGAGCTCCCCTGGAGTACAGCAACGACGCCACCCTCCTTCGGATGGTCGGGTACCGAGAACAGAGTGATGTCCTTGTCTTCAAACCCTGCCGACTTCAGGTGGGCAGCGATGTGCTCGGACAGCACGGTACAGCTGCCAGCTGACAGGGTAGTATTGGTCTCCACAAATTCTTTGTAGAGCGCAAGATAGGCGGTTTGATCGGCGCGCAAGGCCGGCATCGAAGCGTCGTCCGCCATGGCCATGGTTTGCACCATCGTAAACGCGGCCGCCACCAAACTGAGCACGACCTTATTTCGCATCTGCATGAGAGCTCCCGTCGCCAGAAATCACATTATTGTTCGCCCGATATTCCCATGCGCCACTACGGACCTCAAACGAAGAAATGTGGCGTTGGGCCTACGGCTGGCCGCCGGCGAGCGTCATCTCAACGAAGGTGTAGTCGTCCGCTCGCTCTGCCGCTTCCTGGCTCAGTGAAGTGCCGAAATGGCCTGAGTCCGAGTCGGTGCGGAAGATGATGGACTGCGTGCCGGTGTTGGCCGCACGGAGGCGTGCGCCATACTTGCCGCTGTTCCAGGGAGCGACGCGGTTGTCATTCAGGCCGACATCGAGCAGGACCGCCGGATAGGCCACCTTGTCCTTGATATTCGTGTACGCATCCATTGCATAGAGCTGTTTGAAGCCGCGTTCGGTGGTCGGATCGCCGAACTCGCTGTACTGATTCGCACCGTTGGTATCGACCGCCAGGCGCGTCGGATTCAGCATGCCCGCATGGACAATGGCGGCGCCGAAGCGGTCGGGAAAGCGATCGATTGCACCACCCACAATGATCCCGCCCGCGCTCCCGCTATACAACGCTATGTGCCGGCGAGTGACGTAGTGTTGATTGACGAGTGCATCAGCCGCCGCGACGATATCCTCGATTCCCCGGTGTTTGTTTTCACCCTTGCCGGCCAGCCGCCAGGCATCACCCTTTTCGCCGCCACCGCGAATACCCGCCAACACAAACAGATTACCGGCTGCCGCCCATTCCAACCGCAACGGATTGAACGCGGGCTGTGTGATGACCATGCCATAGGCGCCATACGCCATTACAATCGCCA
Organism: Gammaproteobacteria bacterium; assembly: GCA_034668025.1. GTDB lineage: Bacteria > Pseudomonadota > Gammaproteobacteria > Steroidobacterales > Steroidobacteraceae > 13-2-20CM-66-19. The sequence goes on from JAXDQF010000102.1 coordinate 10,161, forward strand.
GCGTATCCGGCCCGCTCTTGACACCTTTGGCTTTCAAAATGGTGATGGGTATCGAGGTGCCATCCAGGCTGCGCGCCTCGCTGTTGATCGCCTCCACCCGCTGCGTATAGTCCTTCGGCGCACTCGCACCGACTCCCAGATCCGTCAGCGAGCGGCTCCGCGGATCATAGCTGTAAAGGGCTCGCGGCCGGGTCCACCCCTGAAGGGTAAACACCAATCCGTCCTGGTTCGTATTGGTATCCAACAGGGCCATTTGCCCTTCATAGGGAGCAGCAAGCGGCTCGATCGAAGGCGCTGCGCCGTAGGCCAGTCGCGCGAGTGAGTCGATCCCCACGCGCATTCGCTTGATATATAGCCCGTCGCGCGCAGCCGCCAAGCCGGTGAGGACCGCCTCTTTATCCTCACGCACGACAACCTTGGCGTCTGCCAGTGCGGCATTGGGAGTGCTCAAGTCGAGCGCCAGCAACTTGCCGTTGGGTGCGCCTTTGACGGACAGCAGATACAACGTGGAATCGTGCAAGGCTGCGGCCTGGATCGAGTCCTCATAGTTGATCAGACAGTTGTAACGGGGATGGGGGGTGAGCAACTCGCGTGTCTTGATGACACAGAGGCGCGTTTCAGCACGTGCACCGGCAGCAAACGCCAGCGCCCAGTCGGACACCGGATCGGTGACTATGAAGGGAAATTCCTGCGGAGCGAGACTAAACGTCGGATTGATGCCGACCGCGGCAACAGTCCGATCGCTTCCGGTCGGGGAGCCCAGCTTGTGGTAACGCGCCCGCATCCCCAGCATTTTGTCGGTCTGACCGGGTGTATCAGCCATCTGGGTATAGAAGACCGCGTCATCGCCGCTCCAGTCAGTGGAGAACTCACCCCAGACAGGCTCAATCTCGTCGGCCAACTTCCGACCACTGTCTACATCGAAAAACTCAATCTTCGTGATCTCATCGCCTCCGCGATCGATATTGATGGCCACTGTCCTGCCGTTGGGTGACACGGTGTACCGGGTAATCGACGCATGCGCCGCACCGGCCAGCACATTCGGGTCCAACAGCACTTTCTCCGAGCCGTCCCCCAGCCGGACTCGCAAAACCCCCTGCTTGCCGGACTCCAGGTGTAGAAAGAATATCCGGTCGCCCACCCTGTGCTGGTCGCGGTTGATCATCGTTCCGGCGCTGACCGCGGTGAGCCGGGCACGCCATTTCGGCAGCGCGGGAGACGCATCGAGAAGCGCTCGGCCCGCGGATGCTTGCGCCAGCAACCATTGGGCGAACGCGGGGTTTTTGGGGCCTTCCATCCAGCGATAGGGGTCGGGGATGCGGGTGCCAAAGACACTATCGACAGTGGAGTCTCGCGGCGCTACCGGCGCCGGGATGGTGTTGGCGAGACACGCAGTCA
>JAXDQF010000103.1:0-2635 GCA_034668025.1 Gammaproteobacteria bacterium
ACGCGCAGCTCGGGATCACGCGTGGCATGGCACGGGTGGCGCAGGACGCCCAAACCGTAGCCAGCTCATCTGCTACCGGAAGCGATCCCACACACGCTTTGCTCGATGCTCACCAACAAGCACTCAACGTTGAAGCTTCCGCACGCGCCTTCTCGATTGCGGATAAAACGCTCGGCACGCTTCTCGATATAAAGGCCTGACGCCTCAAGGGCCGTGGTTCCACCACCAGGCCGCGCCGAACAGCGCCACCATCATGATCGATACGACCAGCTTGATGATCGTACCGAAGATCAAACCAACCCAGGCATTCACACCCACGTGAGCCGAGCGCAACACGCTGTTGCCCGCGGCAAGCTCGCCAAGCAACGCGCCGAGAAAGGGCCCGAGCAACAAACCCGGTAACCCGAAGAACAGCCCGACTACCGTCCCCAGCAAAGCACCCCACACCGCCCGCGGGCTGGCTCCTGAGCGCTTCGCACCGAAAGCGCCCGCGAGCAGATCCATCAGCAGGCCGATCCCGCCCACCACGCCAATGCCGAGCAACCACCCCAGCCCCAGGTGGCGGTAGTGATCCACGGCTGCAATCAGCCAGATGCCGCCGAAGATCAGTGGAATTCCCGGCAGCAAGGGCAGTACGGCGCCGACCAGGCCCACCGCGATCAGAACTCCACCAATGACATACAACAGGGTGTCCATGCGGCAATTGTGGCACCCCGTGGACATCATTCCCAATTGTCCGCATTCACGCCGTCTGATTTGGCTGTAGGATCTGCATCCGATCGAAGGCGTGGAAAACACCAATGAGAATCAAAGCTGCCGCCGTTCTAGCCTGTGCAATAACTGCCGCATTCGCCGTCCAGGCGGAAGATGGCGTACTGCCGCCCGCGATGGTGAAAAACTGTCGCGTGTTGACAGGCGACATCTACGCGAACGGTGCGAGCCTGGAGTTATTGGGGCACATCGCGGATGACTTCGGGCCGCGTCTGTCAGGCTCCCAGAATTACGAGCGGGCCGTGGCGTGGGCCGCTTATCGCTTTCACGCGATGGGTATCAAAGATGTCCGATTGGAACCCGTCGTTCTGCATCACGGTTGGCAACGAGGTCGCGCGGAAGCAACGCTGATCGGGCCCCAGCCACGGTCACTGCATGTTGCCGCGTTTGGTTGGTCACCGCCAACTGCGGCAGGCGGCCTGCGAGCGCCTGTAACTTTCCTCACCGACAGCACTGACGCTGCCATCGAGCAGGCTCACGTCAAGGGAACCATTGTGCTGGTCGATCGCCTCGCCTTCACCGGTCCGGTCGCATTTCAGAACAGCACCGTCGAAGACTTTGAGCGCCAACGTCGCTACGACACCATCGATAAACGGCTGCAAGAGGCCGGCGCGCTCGCATTGCTGGTTTACACCAAAACCGTCAACCAGGTTCTGCGCACCAGTGATCCCGTCCCCGAAGGAGAGGCTTTAGCGCTCCCCATGGGCTCAATAGGCCGTGAGGATGCCCTCCTCCTCCAGCGCCAAACGCAACACGGCCCAGTCGAAATGGACCTACACCTCGACACGACGCTAACCGGCCCCGTAACACTGAACAACGTGATTGCCGAGCTGCGCGGCGCATCCAAATCCCCTGAAGTGGTGATGATGGGCGCACACCTCGACTCCTGGGACCTGGGCACTGGCGCCCAGGATAACGGCAGCGGCGTGGCGCAAGTCATGGACGCCGCTCGCGCGTTGGCCGCACTGCCAACTCCACCGAAGCGCACGCTGCGATTTGCATTGTGGGCATCGGAGGAACAGGGACTCAACGGTTCCATGGCCTACGTGCGCGCCCACGGCGCGGAGATGAAAAACGTCGTCGCGTATTTAAACACTGACAGCGGCGCCGGACGGCCGCTGGGCTGGAACGTGAGTGGACGCTCCGACACGGAGCATGCGCTGCAACCGCTTACGACAACACTGGCGCGGCTCGGTGGCAGCGGTGTCACCCAGGACCTGCAGTTCGACACGGACTCCGGTTCGTTTCTGATCGCAGGTGTCCCAGCGCTCAATCTGAACGTGGTCGATGATCAGTACGATACGGTGCTGCATCACAAGCCCGCCGACACCTTGGACAAAGTGGACGCCCATGACCTGGCCGCCGGTGCCGCCATGCTCGCAGTTACAGCCTACGTTTTCGCCGATGTCGACACGCGACCCGCGCCACGGCTCTCCTGGCCAGCGGTTCAGGATTTGCTGAAGAAGGGTGGCGCGCTCGAATATGTGACGAGCTCAAACATGAAGGACCTTTGGCAACCTTAGCGACCTGAAGGCTGCCGGCTAGCGCCGGCGAGGCAGCAACAGAAGAAACCCAACACGTTGTTTGTAAGTACCGTAGTCGGATCCGAGAGCACTCCGTTCCAAGGTCCGCTCATCGTCCAGTGCCATGTAGGTGAACAGCGCCAGGTTGAACATGAATACCACGGCAGCAACGAGCGTTGCTGTAGCGACCAGCATCCCGAGGAACGCGATGACGTAGCTCAGATAGAAAGGATGCCGGATGTATCTGTAGGGACCCGCTTCGCAAACGGCATCCGGTACCTCGCCAGCGAGGGCGATATTGAACCTGCGGCCCGCAACCGTACTTCGCGCCCACTCATATA
>JAXDQF010000104.1:0-6872 GCA_034668025.1 Gammaproteobacteria bacterium
AGCAAGGCCAGCAGTTCTGCAGTCTTTTCCTGCATCAGGCCCGGGTCGCCCCGCGACTCGACGTTCAGCCGCACCAGCGGCTCCGTATTCGAGCTGCGCAGATTGAAGCGCCACTGTGGAAATTCCAGGGACAGGCCGTCGGTGAAGTCGATGCTCACGGCCTTTTTCTCGTAGATGCCCTGCACTCTCTTCAGGATGGCCTTGGGGTCGCCGTTGAGCCGCCGGTTGATCTCACCGCTGGCGGGAAACAGGCGCATGCGTTCGCCTACGAGCTCAGACAGGCTCATGCCGCGTTCAGAAATGACCTGCAGCACCAGCAGCCAGGGAATCATCCCGCTGTCACAGTAGGAAAACTGGCGGAAGTAATGGTGGGCGCTCATCTCGCCTCCATAGGCCCCATCGACTTCCCGCATTTTCTGCTTGATGAACGCGTGGCCGGATTTGCACAAGACGGGTACGCCGCCGTTTCGCTGAACGATGTCCTGTGTATTCCAGGTCAGCCGTGGGTCGTGGACGATGCGGGCGCCCGGCTCGCGCTTCAGGAAGACTTCCGCGAGCAGGCCCACGAGGTAGTAACCCTCAATGAACTGGCCGTGCTCGTCGAAGAAAAAGCAGCGGTCATAGTCGCCATCCCAGGCCAGCCCGAGATCCGCTTTGGTACTGCGAACGACATCCGCCGTCGCCGCCTGATTCTCGAGAATCATCGGGTTGGGAATGCCGTTGGGAAACGTTCCGTCAGGCTCGTGGTTAACCTTTACAAACTCGAAGGGCAGAAACGGCTCGATCTGATCGACGATCAGGCCGGCGCCGCCGTTGCCCGCGTTCACCACGACCTTCAATTTGCGCAGCTTGGAGCGGTCGACGTAACTCAAGAGGTGCTCGAGATACTTCTTGCGCAGGTCAAGGGGACGCTCAACACCCGGCTTGGCCGCCTTCGGGGGGAAAGACTGTGACTCGATCAGGGCGCGCATCTGTTGGAGCCCGGTGTCACCGCTGATGGGCCGTGCGTCCTCGCGCACAAACTTCATCCCGTTGTAGTCGGGCGGGTTGTGACTGGCGGTCACCATGATGCCGCCATCGAGCTTTTCAGCGAAAGTAGCGAAGTACGACCCTTCTGTACCCCACAGCCCGATATCCAGAACGTCGCAACCGCTGTCCATCAGTCCACGCTTCAGTGCCGTGGCGAGTTGCGGACTCGACAGCCGGATGTCATATCCAACCGCCACCCGATGCGGCTTCACGAAGGCGCAATAGGCGCGGCCAATGTCATACGCGAGGGATTCGTTGATCTCGTCCGGGATCCGGCCGCGGACGTCGTACGCCTTGAAGGAATTTAAATTGATTACCTTGGGGTTGGTCATGTTGTTCAGTTCGTCGTGCCTTTGCGGCCGTAACGATCATCGAAGCGCACGATGTCGTCCTCCCCGAGGTACGAGCCCGACTGAACTTCAATGATGTGCAACGGAATCATGCCAGGGTTCTCGATCCTGTGTTTCACGCCGATGGGAATGTAGGTGGACTGATTTTCCTCCAGCAGGAAAACCTCTTCGCCCCGGGTAATACGCGCTGTCCCGGAGACGACGATCCAGTGCTCTGCCCGGTGATGGTGCATCTGGAGCGACAGGGTTGCACCCGGCTTTACCTTCAGGCGCTTCACCTGGAAGCGTTCGCCATTCTCAATACTGTCGTAGCTGCCCCAGGGCCGGAAAACCTCGCGATGCAGCGAGTGCTCGTAGCGGCCGGCCTCCTTGAGGCGGGTGACGAGTTTCTTGACATCCTGGACGCGATTTTTCGGTGCGACCAGCACTGCATCCTTGGTCTCAACAACCACGTGGTCGGTCAGACCCACGGTCGCCACCAGCCGGCTCTCGGCATACAGGTAACATCCGTTGGAGTCCTCAGAAATCACATCGCCCCGGGATACGTTGCCGTGTGCGTCGGAATCGCTCGCCTCGTGGAGAGCGGACCACGATCCAACATCACTCCAACCGGCATCCAGCGGCACCACGACGGCGTCGGAGGTCTTTTCCATCACGGCGTAATCGATCGAATCGCTGGGGCAATTCTCGAAAGTTTTGGGGTCGATACGCATGAAATCCAGGTCGGATTTAGCGTGCTCTATGGCGGCCCGACAGACGCGAGCGATCTGCGGTGCGAAGCGCTCCAGCTCCTGCAGATAGCGCCCGGCCCGAAACATGAACATACCGCTGTTCCACAGGTAGTCACCGGACTGCAGGAATTGCTGAGCGCGGTCCAGCGAAGGTTTCTCAACAAACCGGGTGATCCCGTAGACGCCGTCGGCACTCGACTGGCCGCGTTGTATGTAGCCGTAGCCCGTCTCGGGCGAGCTGGGCACGATCCCGAAAGTAACCAGTTTGCCCTGCTGAACTGCCGGCAGCGCGACCCGGACTGCTTTTTGAAAGGCGGGCACATCCCGGATGACATGATCCGCCGGCAACACCAGCAGCTCAGGATCGTCGGCACCCTGCTCTGCCGATGACATCTTCAACGCCGCCAGCGCTGCCAACGCAATGGCAGGAGCCGTATTCCGGCCGAACGGCTCGAGCACCACGGCCCGGGCATCCATGCGCAACTGCCGCAGCTGCTCGGCAACGAGAAACCGATGCGCATCGTTGCAGACCACCACCGGGGCAGCCGCTTGAAGACCTGAGAGACGCAGCGCTGTCTGCTGCAACATGGTGCGCTCACCGGTCAGAGCGAGAAGTTGCTTGGGATACAACTCGCGCGACAGCGGCCACAACCGCGTGCCCGCTCCCCCGGAGAGAATGACTGGAGTGAGCATCAGGGAAACCTGCTTTGTGTTATTCAGCTCGGCGTGGCCGCTCTACCTCGTCCGATAGCGTAGTACGTGAAGCCGAAGCGACCCACCATCGCCGGATCATAGAGATTCCGGCCGTCGAAAATGAGAGCTGTCTTCAAGATCTGCTTCAACCGGTCGAAATCGGGGCTGCGGAACTCCTGCCACTCCGTAACGATGCACAGGGCATCCGCTCCGTCGGCAGCTTCGTAGGCGTTTTTCGTGATCGTGAAGCCCTTGCGATCACCGTAAATACGCATGGCTTCCGCGGCCGCCACGGGATCATAGGCACGGACGTTGGCACCGGCATCGAGCAGGAGATCGATGATTGCGCGGGACGGTGCCTCACGCATGTCGTCCGTGTTCGGTTTGAACGCCAGCCCCCAAACCGCGATGGTGCGGCCTTTCAGCTGGTCGGAGAAATGGCGCTTCATCTTGTGGACGAGCACTTCCTTCTGGCGGTTGTTGACCGACTCGACCGCGTCGAGGATGCCTGGGGGATGACCCACTTCGTGGGCGGAGCGGATCAGTGCCTGCACATCCTTGGGGAAACACGAGCCGCCGTAGCCCGTTCCCGGATATATGAAACTGTATCCAATTCGCGGGTCGGAACCGATGCCCACGCGCACCTTTTCAATATCGGCCCCCAGGCGCTCGGCGATGTTGGCCAGCTCGTTCATGAAGCTGATTTTCGTGGCCAGCATGGCGTTTGCGGCGTATTTCGTCAGTTCCGACGAGCGGATATCCATGACGATCAGGCGGTCGTGGTTGCGGGTGAACGGCTCATAGAGGGCGCGCATGAGCTCCGTGGTCCGCGGGTTGTCAGTTCCGATGACCACGCGGTCAGGCTTCATGAAATCCTGAATGGCCGCGCCTTCTTTCAGGAATTCAGGGTTTGATACGACGTCAAACTCAACGTTTGCACCGCGGCCGGCGAGCGTCGTCGTGATTTCCTTGCGGACTTTGTCAGCAGTGCCAACCGGCACGGTCGACTTGGTAATGACGATGCAATACCGGTTCAGGTGCGTTGCGATCGTGCGGGCGGCTCCCAGCACGTAGCGCAGATCGGCTGAACCATCTTCGTCCGGGGGGGTACCTACTGCTATGAGCTGGAAGAGTCCGTGTTCGACGCCTTTCACGGCATCGGTAGTGAATTCGATGCGGCCCGCCTCGGCGTTGCGCTTGATGAGCGCATCCAGGCCTGGCTCGTGAATCGGGATCTCACCGCGATTCAACCGCTCGATCTTGCCTGCATCCACGTCGACGCAGACTACATGGTTACCGGCGTCAGCCAGACACGCGCCAGTCACCAACCCAACATAGCCGGAGCCAAAAATCGTAACTCGCATCTAAATTCTTGAACCTATTGAGGAAACCAATGCAGACTAACGGATGGTCCAGTTGCTCTCAAGAGCCTCTCGAGAGAGTGTGGGCCGGATCATGCAACGCTTTGGCAACAAAATAGCTACCAATCGCAACATGAAATTATTCATGAAGCTGTTACGCTCTGGCTATACTCGCGCGTGCCCGCGGCGTTGATGCAGGGATCATTGAATAAGGAACACTTTAGGGGACCTGGATGTTTGGCCAAGATGGCCCGCCCCCTCGACCGCGAATCCCTTCTGTTTCGGCCCACCGAGATCTACGTCTCGGAAATGCGACACGGCAGAGCGACCGTGCGCAGGCCCGGCACTTGCTGCAACTGTCCACGGGGCGGCGAGAAAATTCGCTTCGAGCGGGGGCGTTTGCCGAGCAGCTTGAAGTGCGTCGCAGCACGGCGCGCCGATTCCGGGTCAACTCGTTTCGCGGCCCGACGTTAAGTCTCGAATTGTGCAGCAAATTCTTGATTGAATTGGCGCCACCTGTGAATATCGCGTATCGGCGGCAGATTATGTCGCGCGATTGCGACATTCCGGTTATGAACCGTTTGTTATTTTTGAAGGAGCCTCGAGTTGTCGACGCAACCGGCTAACGACGCAGCCAGCTCACGCCCCAATGCCGGAAGTGCGCGAGCCTTCCATCCGCGCCCCCATCTCGTCAGCAGCAGCGAGAAGCGCAATCACTCCGAGGCAAGCGAAATGTCAATTGAGACTGACGGGGCTATGGAACTGCGCGCCGCCGAGCGGCCCGAGTTTGAGACGCATGCCTGGTCAGAATCCATTCGCCGGTTCGCCGATATTGCCGCCTGCCGCAAGGCCCTCAACTCCGCCGTCAAACGCCAGCTGGATCTGCTGGGAGCTGTTGTGCTCGCCGTGGTGTTCTCGCCCCTGATCGTGGCCATTTTCCTGCTGATGCACCGTTCCGGCGGGTCGGTGATTTACAAACACCGCCGGGTGGGGCGGGACGGCAGGATGTTTGAGTGCCTCAAGTTCCGCACCATGGTCCCCAACGCCGACCAGGTGCTGCGCTCATTGCTGGAGCAGGATCCGGCCATGAAGGCCGAATGGGTGCGTGACCACAAGCTGCGCGATGACCCTCGGGTTACCCCCGTTGGCCGCTTCCTGCGCCGAACGAGCCTCGACGAGCTTCCCCAGATCTGGAACGTTGTCAGAGGCGAAATGAGCCTGGTGGGCCCCCGTCCAGTGGTCCGCGAGGAGTTGCTCCGCTACGGCCGCAATGTCGGGGCATACCTGGCCGCAAAACCAGGTATCACCGGTTTGTGGCAGGTCACGGGCCGAAACAATACCGACTATCGGCGCAGGGTCGTCCTGGATACCTACTACGTCCGCAATCAGAATCTGGTGCTCGATTTGTACATCCTGTGCAAAACAACGGGTGTCGTCCTGGGCGGCAAGGGTGCCTACTGAGGGTCGGCTGAGGCTCGGATGTCGATCTCACTGCCAGAGGGCGCCTACGACGTCGTGGGCTCCATCGTTCTCTATAAGACCGACCCCGACGAAATAGCCAACGCCATCCGGCAGTTTCTACTGGTCCCGTTGAAGACGCACCTGTGCGTCATCGACAATTCACCCACTCCCCTGCAACTGCCGCCGTGCGATCCGACACGCGTTTCGTACTACTTCGCGAATGCGAATCTGGGATACGGGCGCGCGCACAACATTGCAGTGCGCGCGGCCAAGGACCGGGCACGCTACAACCTGGTGATGAATACAGACATCACCTACGAGCCGGGCACGGTCCTGCGACTCGTAGACGTAATGGATTCCAACCCGCGCGTGGGTCTGACCGGCCCGAAGGTGCTGTATCCGGACGGCACATTGCAGTATGTCTGCAGGCTGCTGCCGACCCCTGCGAACTTGTTTCTGCGACGTTTTCTGCCCTGGGCGAGCATGACCCAGCGTGCCGATGAGCTGTACGAGCTGCGCTGGTGGGATCATGCAAACGTGGCCAACATCCCCTATTTCCAGGGCTCGTTCATGATGCTCCGGACACCTCTGTGCAACGCGATCGGGGGCTTTGACGAACGCTTCTTTTTGTACGGGGAAGACATCGATCTGACCCGGCGGATCCACCAGGTTGCGCAGACTCTCTACATCCCTGACGCCCGGATCACTCACGAGTACCGTCGTTACAGCAATCACTCTCTGCGAGGCACCTGGCACGGGGTACTCAACAACTGCCGCTACTTCAACAAGTGGGGCTGGTTTTTCGATCCCGACAGAAGAGTCATCAACCGGCAGGTGACGACCGCACTTCGAGCGCCGCACCTCGACTCGCTGCCGGTACCGCACGGCTGATTTAACGCGCATGCGTCGCCGCGATCTGTCCAAGGCCCTCATTGCATCGGCAACCGGAGCCGGCCTGCTTTCAACACCGGCTTCGGCTCAGGCGCAGGATGCTTCCGAGCGGGCTGCCGGCATCGTGCCCAAGGACCCTGCCTTTCCGTTCGGGGATCTGCGCCGCTACGGCGGCGATCCGACCGGAGCTGCAGACAGCTCGGACGCGTGGCAAGCAGCGATCGCTTGCGGATATGCGATCGTTGCCCCGGGGTGCTCGTTCCGGATCGTCACCGGCGCGAAGAAGACCGGCCAGGTAACCATCTTGGGGTTTGGCCGTTCCAGCAAGCTCCTATGCGACAGCATCGTGCTGACCG
>JAXDQF010000105.1:0-24501 GCA_034668025.1 Gammaproteobacteria bacterium
GCCGCCCCCGTGAGCAGCGGCCAGCACGGGAGCGCAAACACAGAATAAAAACAGGACCGCGCAGGCGCCCCTGATGGGTGTGGTTTTCATGGCCGGGTACGGTAGCGGTACCAAAACGCCCTGTAAAATTCGGTTGCGCCTTTCGCTTACCGAAACACACTTCGCGCATGCCGAAAGAGAACAGGGGCAAGTCTGCACGGCGCGAAGCCATGGGGGGACTCGGCAAGCGTCTCGCACCGCGACCCGGCAGCCGCTGCAGGCGCGACGCTATCGATACCTGTAGAGACGAACCCGTTGAATCTGATATTCACCAGGCGCCAGGCGCACGTGGCGTCCCTGGTGGGTTTGATCGCCATTCAACAGCCGGCCGGGAACCCATGCGCCCGCCGTGTTGAAACTGCCTTCCCAGGCACTGTCGATGCCCGCCAGGGGTGGACCGTCTCCCACGGGCGCGAACGTGACAATGAAGCCCTGGCCTGCGATCAGGTAGTCCTCGGGTCCTACCTGGATGATGATCCCACCATGACTGGCGACGTTCTGGCCGGCCTGCGGCGCCTGGGTGTCAACGAATGACACTGTGAATTGATAGCCGCCGATAGACTCGGTCACGGGGGTGGCAATGACCGTCCCGTCTTCCAAAACCCGCGGGCGAAAGCCGGTCATGGTTCCGCGACCCTGCGCGGCGAGGATAGCCGGACTCAGTTGTTGCAGTACCTGGTACGCCGCCACGAGCGGGTTGGGCTGAGCCGTATCCACTGACTCGATGGAGAACGGCCCGAATCCAATCGCATCCAACTTGCCGAACGCATAAAAAGCATTCGCGGGAGCCTCGCTCTTGTCCGCGTGGTTCGCCTCTGGAATAAACAGTGGATTGTCAGAACGTTTGTAGCGTGAAGCCAGGTCGCTGAAGTTGGAAAAGTAAATATCGGGCGCGAGGAAATCCAGCGCGGGCGCTCCCAACTTCCAGACATCGAGCAAGTGTGGCAGCGGGCCACCGCTCGGGTATTCGCCCGGGGCCTTCAGCGGTCGATTGAGGGCGACATTCGCATACATCGGAATGGGATACACAGACTTCCCGGCCTCAACGAGCGACTCGACGAAGCGGGCGTAATACCAGGCCGTAAAAACTTCCGCGGTGGCATCGCTCTCGCCGAAAACCTCGGTCCAATCTCCGCTGGTTTTCCTGCCGTGCGCCTCCCACGACTTGCCCACCGCCGTACCCGCAAAACGCGCGGGACTTGCCAGGCCGCGTAGCAGTTCTTCGGGCACGCTCTCGTGAAACGCTGCATTCGCGGCGCCGCCATAGTCCCGGGCGACAGGCAGCATTCCGATCTCGTTTTCCACCTGTAGCATCACCACGGTCTCGTTGTGGCCATCCACTTTGGCGAGATGGGCGAGAAGCGCACAGAACGCCTTCTTATCGGCATCGCGCGTTGCCGTAGCGAAAGCTGACAGGATGTCGAGACCCTGGCCATTCGGCAACTGCGCCCGCGGGAAACGCGCTTGATCGCGTTTCACCCATGCCGGCACATAGGTGGACATGCTGTTCTTCCAGGCCCCAAACCACAGCACGACGAGCTTGAGCTGATTGGCCCGGGCAGCCTCGAGCAGGGAGTCGACGGAGCTCCAGTCGAAACGCCCTTGCGCCGGCTCTATCAACTCCCAGGAAACAGGCGCCAGCACCGTGTTGAGATGCATCTGGTGCAGGCGCGGCCAATGCGGTGCCATATATGCGGCACTGGACGCACTCGAATTTCCCAACTCACCGCCGAGAATCATCAGCGGCTGACCGTTGACGATCAGGCGAGAGGCCGTTCCCTGGGTCTCGAGGTGGGGGACAGCGGCAGCGGTGAGGAACCCCAGCGCGCCTGCGAGGCCGGCAAAATACGCCGTCAGCTTCGAAACCATCACCCCCCCTGCGCGCGCCCCGGCATTTACCTGGTAGCGCTACCAACTGGACTTGCAAAAATAGGGGCCGGTCCTGAATTTGTCAATGTTTACCGCCGGGTTCGATCGTATGCACCCAGGCCGGGCTTGTAAGCCTTCTCATCAATGAACTGCCGGATGCCTTCCTTGCGCCCTTCACCGTCGAAGGAGTTGGCGGCTTCCTGCGCGCGAATCAAATAATCCTCGGCATTGTCGTAAGTCATTTCGCCAACACGACGGATGGCATCCTTGGCTGCTTTGAGCGCTACGGGATTTTTCTCGAGTAATGTGCGCGCAACCTCCGCCACGCGGCTTTGCAACATCGCCGCCGGCACAGCCTCGTTCACCAGGCCCCATTCCGCAGCGGTGCGGCCGTCGATGTTCTCGCCCATCAGCGTGTGATACATCGCGCGACGAAATGACAGCAGCTCGCGTGCGACCTTGGCCGCACCACCGCCGGGGAGAATGCCCCAATTGATTTCTGACAGACCGAATTGGACGTCCTCGGCACAAAAGGCGAGGTCACAGCCGAACAGAGGGCCGTAGCCACCGCCGAAGCACCATCCGTTGACCATGGCGATCGTGGGTTTCTGATACCAACGCAACCGTCGCCACCAGCTGTAGGCTTCCCGTTGTGCCTGCCGCGTTGCCCCCAGCCCCTGGGCCTCGGTCTCGCGAAAATATTCCTTCAGATCCATGCCAGCGGACCAGGCTGAGCCTTCACCGGTCAACACGAGAACGCCCACGTCAGTGCGGAACTCGAGCTCATCGAGCACGCGCAGCATCTGGCGATTGAGCCTGGGACTCATGCAGTTGCGCTTTTCGGGGCGGTTGAATCGAACCCACGCAACCCGTTCGGTCACCTCGTACGCAACCGTGTCCGACTCGGCGCGCTCGCTCACTGTATTCGCATTCTGATTGTCGGCAGTCATCGCAGTGCTCCCGCTCGGTGCAACGTGATCAAATTCTCCATGCCGTCCGCCCCCTTCCCTGCGTCCGTTGATTGCTATACAATATAGCTATTCGACGATCGGGCGCAAGCGAGCCGTGAGTGTGTTGCCAGTCGATCCGCTAAAAGACCTGCCCGGCTATGCGCTGCGGCGCGCGTCATCTGCTGCGATGCAGAAGCTCGCGCGGGCGCTCTCGGAGTTGGATCTGCGCCCCACCGAGGCCAGCGTATTGCTGGTCATCGAATCCAATCCCAACATCACACAGAGCGAGATCGGGCGCATGCTCGACATCGCCGGTGCCAACATGGCGCCGCTCGTCAGCCGCCTGGAAAAACGGGAGCTCGTGCAGCGCCAACCTGTGGACGGCCGCTCGCATGGGTTGGCGCTGACTTCGCGAGGTCGCGCGCTCAATGTGCGCGCCAAGAAGGTGATGAAGTCGCACGAAGAGGCTCTGCTGGCGAAAATTCCAGCAGGTCACCGCGATGCTTTCCTGACGACGTTGCAGGCGTTGTGGGATTCGGATCAGTAACCTACGATGGCCGCGCCTCGAGCCACGCAACTGGATTTTATCGCGCATTTCGCCCGCACGACGCCAGACGAGCTCGCCGTGCACGATCTGGCACAGTCACGGCAACTCACCTATTCCCAACTCGACGCGTCCATCGAGCGAGCCTGTGTTGTACTGACGGAACTGTTGGGCGACCCGCTTGGCCAACGGGTTGTGGTCGTTGCGCGCAACCGGGCCGAAATGCTCGTGGTGCATTTCGCCTGCATCCGCTGCGGTGGGATTTTTGTCCCGGTCAATTGGCGCCTCGCCCCCGCGGAAGTCACGCTGATTGTGGCCGACTGCCGCCCGGCCCTGATCATTGCCGAACCCGAATGGGCAGCGCTCGTGGCCGGCAGCGACTGTCAGCGCATCTGGATCGATGCCGGACCAACAGGGTTGGATGCACGAATGGCGGCAGTTCCTGCCGCGCCCGGGCGGCCTGTCAGGCAAATTCCAGCGCCCGACACGCCGATCACGCTGCTCTACAGCTCCGGCACAACAGGCAAGCCAAAGGGTGTGATCATCACCCTGCTGAATGCATTCGCAGGCTCCCTCAATCTCGCGCTGGACATGCGCTGCGGGGCCGACAGTGTATTTCTTTGCGACATGCCGCTTTTTCATACGGCGGGTTTGTTTGGTGCCGCACGCACCCCGTTGTCAGTGGGCGGTGCGGTGCTTCTCAGTCAGAAGTTTGATGCCCCGCTGACCTATGAGCGGCTGGCAGACGAACGTCTCGGCGTCACCCATTACTTTTGTGTCACCCAGATGGCCATGTCGATGCGTCAGGTGCCCGGATTCGACGGTCGTCGGTTGGCCCGGCTGACAGCCCTCATAACAGGGGGCGCCCCCAATCCCGAACCACACATCCGGCGATGGCTGAACGACGGCGTCGCCATGATCAATGCCTGGGGAATGAGTGAGATCTGCTCCGGCACGGCGCAACCGCTCGGCGACCTGCAGCGTTTGTTGGCCAACCCCGGCGCCATCGGTCTGCCACATCTGACCATCGACATGAAGTTGGTGAGTGCTGACGGCCAGGAGGTCGGCACAGGAGAAGCCGGCGAGATCTGGGTTCGAGGTTGGAGTGTTACTCCGGGGTATTGGGAGCGACCCGACCTGAATGCACAGTCATTTGTCGACGGCTGGTTTCGTACAGGCGACATCGCCGTGCGCGACGCTGCAGGCTCCTATATTCTGATCGACCGCATCAAGGACATGTTCATTTCCGGCGGGGAGAATGTGTACCCCGCGGAAGTGGAGGCTGTCATTGTTGAGCTGGCCGGCGTCAGTGAGGTTGCAGTGTTCGGAGTACCCCACGAGACGTGGGGGGAAACTGGAGCGGCGCTGGTGGTGATCCAAACGGGCTCATCCCTCGACCCAACGATGCTCGAAGCGCACTGCAACGCGCGTCTCGCCCGTTTCAAGGTCCCGCGACTCTTCAAGATTGTTGACGCCCTGCCCCGCACGGCGTCGGGTAAGATACAGAAGCACTTGCTGCGGGCCGCTTACCGGTAACCCGGTACATCTGTCCGGACATTGCGAGCGTATGGTGTCTGCTTCCCTACCGCACGGAGGGTTACACAACGGTCACAATCAAAGGGGTACGTCTCGGGGGATGGACTTGGGATATTCGTCCAAGAGCCGCATCTGAAGCGGATGCCGGCCCCCATTTGCCCGTGGACTACTCCCAAAGCCTCCATCCCGACAGTCAGCATAGAATTTCGGACGCCGTCGGCCACTCGGTACCGCTCGGCGGCACGGATTCCTTCGAGATGGAGTACCGCCTCGCCATTGCAGGTCACGAGTTGTGGGTGCGCGCGCGGGGCACGATTGAGCGACGGGAGGATGGTGTCGCCGTCAGCCTGCCCGGCATCGCCATCGACGTTACGCGTCAAAGGGAATTACTGGCAGAGCGCACGCGCGTGCTCGAAGACTCCCTGCGGCAAGCGCGGATATTCGACACTACACTGACGGCCATCCGCGACTTCGTCTACGTCTTCGACCTCGACGGGAAATTCAGGTATGCCAACAAAGCGCTGTTGGACCTCTGGGGCCTGACCCTGGTTGAGGCGGTCGGCAAGGACTTCATTGACCTGAAATATTCCCCTTCGCTCGCCGTCCGATTGCAACAACAGATCCAGCGAGTGATCGCCACCGGCAAGACACTGTCAGACGAGACTGCCTATGAAAGTCCGACCGGTGTCGGCGGCTACTACGAGTACATTTTCTCGCCGATTTTCGCGGCCGACGGCTCCGTGGAGGCGGTTGCGGGCACGACGCGGGATATCACGGCACGCAAGAAAGTCGAAGAGGATCTGCGACGGCGCACGGCGCAATTCGAGACTCTGCTGAACCAAACACCCCTGGGCGTCTACCTGGTGGACGCGGACCTGCGAATCCGGGAAGCCAACCCCATGGCACGCACGTTTTTCGGGGACATTCCCGACCTCGTGGGCCGCGACATCGAGCAGATCACCCGACAGCTGTGGCCTGTTTCTCATGTGAATGAGTTGCTCGAGCGCGTTCGACATACCGTGGCGACCGGCGAAATGTCCGTGGTGTCGGATCTCTTCGACTATAACCTCGGCCCGAAAGCAACTTATCGCTACCGGGGCTCCATTCACCGGATTCCCGGTGACGACGGACGACCGGGGGCAGTCTGTTATTTCCGCGGATATCCGTTCAGTTCGCCGCAACCGCCGCCGGCTTGTGCTGCTGCGCCTTGATCCAGACGTTGGTCCGGGAGTCCAACAAGTCCAACGGCAGAACGCCCCCGTTGAGCATCTCATCGTGGAACGCCCGGATGTCGAACCGGGGCCCCAACTCCCTGGTGGCACGCTCACGCAGCTCGCGGAACTTGAGTTGGCCGAGCTTGTAGGCCAGCGCCTGCGCCGGCCACGCAATGTAACGATCGGTTTCCGCCTGGAAAGTAGGCTCATCCACCGCATCGGCTTTGCGGAAGAACTCGATCACCTGGTCGCGCGTCCATCCCTTGGAATGGATGCCCGTATCGACAACCAACCTCACAGCGCGAAACAGCTCGCTGGACAGGCGCCCGTAGTCGCTGACCGGATCCTGGTAGAAACCCACTTCCTTACCCAGTTGCTCGGCATACAGCGCCCAACCCTCGACATAACCCGAGTTGCCGCCATGCTTCCGGAACTTCGGCAGGTCGGGCAACGTCTGGGCCACTGACAGTTGCATGTGGTGCCCGGGAACTCCCTCGTGGTACGCGGTCGCCTCATCGTCAATGAGCGAGCGCTGCGTGACATTGGCGACGGCTACTACAACACGACCCGGCCGTTTGCCGTCCGGCGTACCTGTCTGATAGTGAGTTGCATTGCCGGGCTCAAAATCGGGCATCGGCTCAACGGTGACCGGCGCTCCGGGCACGAAGCCGAACAGGTCGGGCAGCTTGGGCTGCATTTGCACAATGTACTTGCGGAAATCCGTGACAATCTGGTCCGCCGAGCCCGGGTGAAACTGCGGGTTGTTTTTCGCCGCCGCACGGAACGCTTCGAGGTCGGCAAAACCCGCGTGATGCGCGAGGGCGAGCATCTCCGCTCGAATGCGCTCGATCTCGTGTAGACCGATCTGGTGGATCTGGTCCGGGGTGAGCTTGCTGAGGGTGGTCCGGCTGCGGATGTTGTTCAAATAACGCTTCTCACCGCCCGGGAGTGAGGCAACCGAGAGCGTCGTACGACCGAAGGGGGCGTACTGCTCCGAAATGAAACTGGCGAACGACAGGTAGGAAGGCAGAACCTCATTCACCACCGTCTCGGTGATCTCCCGGGTGAGCTGCCGCTGCTCTTCGATCGGAATGCCGGCCGGGTACTTTTTCGTGGGCAGCAGGAACGGGTCGGCCGCAATCACGCCCAGGCACTGGGCGGGCACTTTCTCCAGCAGAAAGCGCACCGGCATGAGTTGGTCACCTTTACCGGCGCTCAAGACTTCTTCAGTTTGGGTGAAGACTCGGGGGATCTGGTGTAAGCGCGCGATGTAGTCCTGGTATTGCTGGAGCGTATCCAGCGGGACCGCAAGTGGCAGGTCCGCCAGGTGAGTGTGCGGCCCGCTCATCTGGTTGACGGGCATCTCGTATTCCTTGAAGCCGTAGTCCGCGATACGTTGCTCCAGTGAGCGCGCCATCACCTGGTGCGACATCGCGTCCTGTTCAGGAAATCCCGTGGTGGAAATGGCGTTCAGCCGCTTTAGAAAGGCGACGTCGCGCTCGTGCTGGCTGTTGGCGGCTGACAGCGAAACATCGTTCAACTGGTCGTTGTAGCGATAGTCGCCAAACGCTGTGGCGGTTTCAGGGTGTGCTTTCAGGTCCGACTCGTACTGCTCTTCAAAGAGCGCATTCTGCTCAGCCACGCGCGATGCCACGGGCGTTGCCGCCCCCGCCACCGCACAGAAAGACCAAGCTAGAAGTCCTATCAGAATGTGTTGGTTTCGCATATGCCTACTTTATGAACTGCTCCACGGCCTCGCGGAATGATACGCGCGTGCCATCTCCTGGAACATGGCGTTAAGCTATCAGGCATGAATATGAAAAATGGGATGGCGACCGCGCCCCACGCGCTCGCATCACAGAGTGCGGCGTCCGTCCTGCGAGATGGCGGTAACGCAGTCGAAGCAATGATAGCCGCGGCAGCGACCATCGCCGTCGTCTACCCGCACATGAACAGCATAGGGGGCGATGCCTTCTGGTTGATTCTACGACCCGCAATGGAGCCCGTTGGCATCGAGGCCTGCGGTGTTGCCGCCCGGTCGGCCACGATCGAGTCGTACCGAGAACGGGGTTCGAGCGCCATTCCCTTTCGCGGGCCGCTTGCCGCAAACACGGTCGCTGGCACGGTGTCAGGTTGGGACACAGCGCACCACTGGTCCCAGGATGTGCTGGGCGGCAAGTTGCCCCTGAAACGCCTGCTCGAGGACGCGATTCGCTACGCCCGCGATGGAGTTGAGGTAACCGCCAGTCAGGAGCGGGCAACGGCGGCTCACCGCGCGACATTGCAGGCGATTCCGGGATTTGCCGACGTTCATCTGCCCGGCGGCCAACCCATTCCCGCGGGCGGGAATTTCCGGCAGCCGCGGTTGGGTGCGACTCTCGAGGAGCTTTGCCGTGCCGGTTTGAACGATTTCTATCGCGGCGAGCTGGCTCGCAGCATCGCACGCGACCTGCAGCAACTGGGCAGTCCCGTGTCGCTGTCCGACCTCGAGACATACCGAGCCCGCTTTCGCACTCCCCTGTCACTGCAGCATTCTCTCGGCACGATCTACAACCTGCCGCCACCCACTCAGGGCCTCGTGTCACTGCTCATCCTGGGACAGTTGGATCGAATTCTCAGGCGGGATATGGATCCGGTGGGGGCGGAGTTTGTGCACGCGTGCGTGGAGGCTACGAAACGGGCTTTTGAGATTCGGGACACGCAGCTGACGGACCCCGACTATATGACTGTCGAGCCGGCCGAGCTGTTGGCCCCGGAGCGGCTCGATGCCATGGCGGGGCGAATTTCCATGCAGAAGGCGGCCCCCTGGCAAGCGGGAACGTCGCCCGGTGACACGGTCTGGCTGGGAGCCTGCGACGCCCAAGGAGTGGCCGTCAGTTTCATCCAAAGCATCTATCACGAGTTTGGCAGCGGCGTGGTGCTGCCCGAGTCCGGCATCATCTGGCAGAACCGGGGCAGCAGCTTCTCGTTGAATCCACGGGCGCTCAACTCTTTGCGCCCCGGCCGCAGACCCTTTCATACACTGAACCCGGCCGCCGCCTGCTTCACCGATGGACGGACTTCGGTGTACGGCAGCATGGGCGGGGACGGCCAACCACAATTTCAGGCCGCCATTTTCGCGCGCATGGCGACCTTCGGGAACGGCGTGCAGGCGGCGATTGATGCGCCCCGTTGGCTCCTGGGCCGAACCTGGGGTCAGTCTTCGGAATCTTTGAAGCTGGAGGCGCGCTTTCCCGATCAGACCTTCGCCACGCTCCGTCAACTCGGACACGACGTCGAGCGAGTGAACGCATATGATGAGAGTCTGGGCCACGCCGGAGCGATCATTCGCCATCCGGATGGGACCCTGGAGGGGGGCAGCGATCCGCGCAGCGATGGCGCGGTCGCTGGTTGGTAATGCCAACTCGAAACAAGGAATCGACCCATGATTCAATCGGTGCGCGCCCGTTGGATTCAGCTCGTCCTCGGTCTCGTTTGCATGATGTCCATCTCGAGCCCCCAGTACATCTGGACTCTGTTCACCAAGCCGCTCGCGGCCAAGTTCGGCGTCACCGCGCCCGAGCTGCAAGTCACCTTCTCGCTGTTGGTTTTCCTACAGGCCTTCCTGTCGCCATTCCAGGGTAGTCTCATCGACCGCTTTGGCGCCCGAACCCTGATCTCGGTGGGAACGATCGTCGCGGGATCCAGTTGGATCCTCGCATCCTATGCCAACAGCGAGGCGATGCTCTACCTGACCTACGGCGTGCTGGGCGGCATAGGAACGGGCATCGTCTATGTTGGTGTAGTTGGGTTGGTCGTCAGATGGTTTCCGAAGCGGCGTGGATTTGCAGCGGGAATCGCCGCCGCCGGCTATGGAATGGGCGCAATCGTCACCACATTCCCGATCGCAGCGTCTCTCAAAACCCGGGGTGTCGAATCGACATTGTGGACGTACGGCATCGTGTTCGCGGTGGTGGGCTTCCTGGCCGCGCAGGGCCTACGGATGCCGTCCGACACAGCGGTGGCCGGCGGCGATACGGCGCTGTCGAGTCGCGACCGCTCGCCCTCGCAAATCCTGCGAACACCGGTCTTCTGGCTGATGTTTGTCATGATGACCATGATGGCCACCTCCGGTCTCATGGTGACCTCCCAGATGGCCAGTTTCGCCGCCGACTTTGGCATCAGCAACGCCGTCGTGTTTGGCCTCGCCGCCCTGCCGCTGGCCCTGACTATCGATCGCTTCTGCAATGGCCTGACCCGGCCGCTCTTCGGTTTCATTTCCGACCGGATCGGGCGCGAGCAGACGATGTTCGTGGCGTTTTCGCTGGAGGCGGTTGCGATGACTGCGTGGCTGACGTTGCGCAGTGATCCGACCTTGTTTGTGTTGCTGTCGGGGGTCGTATTCCTTGGATGGGGCGAGATCTTCTCCCTCTTCCCCGCGACCCTGACTGATACCTTCGGTAATCGGTTCGCGACCGCCAACTACGGCTGGCTGTACATTTCATTCGGTGTCGGCTCCGTGTTCGGCGGGCCGCTGGCTGCCCTGCTCCACCAACACACAGGGAGTTGGATCCCTGTGTTTGGCACAGCCATCTCGCTCGATGTCCTGACTGCCCTGCTCGCCCTGCTCGTTCTGAAGCCCCTGCGCCAGCGGTTTGCGCAAAGCGACCGCGTGTTGGGCGGGCAACAGGATATGGCCGGCGCGATACCGCTTTGATTCGAGCCGCCGGCTGACCGGCGGCGGGATCACGAGCGTTCGGCCGGGACTAACGTCGCCGGTCATTCCCAGACTTTGGTCTCACACAACCGGGTGTCATCACCACGGCCTCGCTCGAGCTATCTCTGTTACAATCTGAAAGGATTTCGAAAGAAACCTAAACGATAATTATTGTTTCTAGGGCAGGACGCTAAATCATTTCCTCGAATTCGCGGGCCCACGAGCCCAGTCGCTGGCTCGCCGCGTTAACCCTTGCGATCCCCGGCCTCTACCTCGCGCTGCTGATCCCCTACGCGCACCACGCCGGACCCTCCGACTACGACCAGTTTCGCGTCTTTCACGAGTTGCAGTACTGGAACGCCAACCTGTTCGGGCTCGCCAAACAGTGGACCCCGGTCATGTGCTCAGGACTGTCGCTGGCCGGAGAGCCGCAGGTCCCGTTCGCCTCGCTGACCATGCTGTTGAGTTATCTGTTGGGCCCGTCCATCGGCATCATGGCCGGAACCTACGCCTACCTGACCATCGGATTAATCGGCGCCTACCTCTATTCGGGGCTGTGGCTCGAGGACTGGCGAGCCCGTCTTCTGGCCGCCTCCCTGTTCATCGGCAACGGCTTCTTCATCTGCCGAATCTCGCACGGACACCTGGACTTCCTCCCCTTTCTCTCACTGCCGCTTGCGCTCTGGACCGTACATGAGACTTCCGATCCGGCAGCGCGTCTGCTGACAGGAGCGCGGCGCATCCTGGCCGTACTGTTGCTCGGCTGTTTGTTTTCAATGGTGGTCGATGGCTCCCCGGTTGCAATCATCCACTTGATGTTCTGGATCGGTGTGTATGCCATTGGCCTCGGCTGCGTCAGAAAGTCTGTTTTCCCAGTGCTGGTATTCGCGGCAGCCTGCTGCCTGGCGAGCGTACTCGACGCCGGCTACCTGTGGCCCATGCTCGTTGCACAGACCGAATTCCCACGCCGCATGCCCGATACATTCACAGGACCCTGGTCTCTGCTCTGGTTCATGTTGATTCCCATGCGCGGCAAAGTGCTGCCCGCGAACGGCACCGGCATCGAGCTCAGTGTGTATATCGGGCCGTTCCTCGCCTATCTGATCTGGCGCTTCCGGCACGTGGTGTTGGCGCGGATTCCGCGCGAAGTCCTGCTGCCGACGCTGCTCGTGAGCGCAGTGTCGATCTGGCTCGGCATGGGTAGCCTGCACGTGGCTCACGTACCGGTCTGGCTGAGTCCGTTTGATTGGCTGCGCCCGCTGCCGGGTTTCCGATCCATGAATGCCACCGGTCGATACTGGTGTTTTCTTGCGTTACCCCTGAGCCTGCTCGCAACCGCATCTGTGGTTCACTATGCACAGCTCGAGCCCCGTCCCAAACATCGCAACCTGTTGCTCCTCGGCGCGCTTCTGAGTCAACTCCTGTTTCAAGGTGAATCGTTAGCCTCAGCGTGGTGGCCCTCAGTCCCCCACACAGACGCAGCGCTGCACGGACTTTTTGACGGCACCCCGCGCGAGATTGAGATGGTGGTGAATCCCGGTACCAAGGCCAAACCGCATCCCCAGGGAGAGTTCATTTCCCCGGTCCGCGGGGTCGTCAACTGTTATGACATGGATGACTTCACGCGCGCGCCTGTGACGCCCGGCAAGAGCCTCATCAAGGCGCTTCGAATAGACGGCGACAGCCGTTCGCCGCCCGCGGTTCTGCAGGCGGGGTTCGTGACCTGGAACCGCATACGCATTGCCGCTCCGCCTGCTTCCCAGGCGGGCGGCACGCTGTTGCACATCACTCTCAACCAGGCATATCACACTGGATGGAGCTCGCCGGATTGCCTGCTCACACGGGGCGAGCGGGACAACCTGGTTGCGACCTGCCCGGACAGCCGCGTTCGATCTGGAGCCGCCGAGCTGACTTTCTTCGATCCCATCAGTGATCTGGGGATGCGCGTATCGCGATGGAGTGCCTTCGCACTCCTGAGCGCGGCGCTTGCTCTCGGCCTGGTCATACTGATCCCATCGCGCCGTGCTGTGGTAGGTACGGCGCCGGCCAACGCTCAGCGCGCCCGTTGATGAAGTGGCCCACTGGGTCAGTGCGAATTCGCCGGAGTGGACCTAAACCCCGGCTTTGCCCCGAACTATCGTGTGTCCATGAACACGAGCACGTCGACCCACACCCCCGCCGGCACCCGCCATCCCGGACTGGGACTGGTATTGGCCGGGGGCCTGGTGGCCGGCGCCCTCGACCTGACCTTCGCTTTCCTGTTCTACGGGCCGTCGGGAGCGACGCCGGTACGGATCCTGCAATTCATTGCCAGCGGGTTGCTGGGCCAAGGGTCATTCCAGATGGGTCTGCAAAGCGCGGCCCTCGGCGCGTTTTGCCACTTTTTTATCAGTGTGTGCGCGGCAGGAATCTACTACCTGGCGAGCTTGCGCTTCGCACTCCTGACCCGCCGCATCATCCTCACGGGCGCCATTTTCGGCATCCTGGTCTTCCTCACCATGCGTTTCTTAATCGTCCCGCTCTCAGCTGTGAAGTCAGGACCGATGAAGCTGCGTAGTGTCATAGGCGAGTTGTGCTCGCACGTGTTTCTGTTCGGAATGCCCATCGCCTACGCGGTCTCACGTGCCGCCCAGCGTCGGATCAGGCGGCTCGACTAACTCCGGCACCCGATTAACTCTCGCCAGGGGCTTCTTGATAAGCTGGGGTGGACCGCGCCAACGTAGCAGCCCGCCCCACGCATGACCCCTGTCCTGTCCAAGCTGATTCCGATTCTGGGCGTGCTGGTCCTGATCGCCGCCGTCGTTCTCCCGATGTCTCCCCTCATGGCCGGGATATGTTTGCTCACGCTCATGGGAACCGTGGTCTGCGCCGTGCATCATGCAGAGGTTGTCGCGCATCGCGTGGGAGAACCGTTCGGCACCTTGGTGCTCGCCTTGGCTGTGACCATCATCGAAGTCGCTCTCATCGTCTCCATCATGCTGTCTGGTGGTCCGGAGACGGCCGCTGTTCCGCGGGACACGGTTTTCTCGGCCATCATGATCATCTGCAATGGACTCATCGGCCTGTGCCTGCTCATCGGAGGCGTGCGGCACCACCAGCAATCCTTCAATATCGGGGGAGCCAACGCTGCGCTGGCCACATTGATAGCCTTGACGACGTTGTCGCTGGTTCTGCCTTCGTTTACGACCAGCTCAGCCGGACTCACGTACTCCACATCGCAGCTGTCGTTTGCCGCGATCGCATCCCTGGTCCTCTGGGGCACGTTCGTATTCGTGCAAACCATTCGGCACCGCGACTATTTCCTCCCCGTTAGCGGCACCGCCGATGAGAACGTCCACGCCGCACCGCCGACGAACCGGCTCGCATGGGTGAGCTTCGGCTTTCTGTTGATTGGCCTGACGGTGGTGGTGGGGCTTGCGAAAATGCTCTCTCCGAGCATCGAGGCCGCGGTGGTCAGTGTCGGTGCGCCGCAGGCCACCATCGGGGTGTTGATTGCCGTGCTGGTGCTGCTGCCGGAGACCTGGGCGGCGGTGCGGGCCGCGATGGCCAACCGATTGCAGACCAGTCTCAACCTGGCACTGGGCTCAGCCCTGGCGAGCATCGGACTGACGATACCCGCCGTGGCATTGACTTCCCTGCTGCTCGGCACACCGCTGGAGCTCGGGCTGCAAGCGAAAGACCTGGTGCTTCTAACACTCACGTTTCTCGTGACGTCCATCACCCTCGTCACGGGCAGAACGTCGGTCATGCAGGGAGCGATTCACATTGTTATTTTCGCCGCCTTCCTGTTCCTGACGCTCATTCCCTGACGCGTCAGCGTACCGGGTGGTCCTCGCTGACTCAGAACAAACACGCTACTACCTGGATCCCGTGTCGGGAGAGGTCTTCTCGATGGTTGATCGCGACGGCCGTTGGTATCGCTGGTTGCATCGAGCGCTGCACCGGTCGATTTCAGCGCCGCGGTCCGTGCCAGCCCCACGAGAGATGTCTTCATGCTGACAGCACTCGTGGGGATGGCGTTGCTCAGTGTTTTCGGGACCTGTCTGGGTATACGGCGGTTGATCCGTGCACGTTAGTTCTTGTACTGAAACCTCACGCGGAACGGATAGCAGGAGCTCACAGGGCGGCCATCTTCCGTGGTGGCCCGGTAGCGCCCGGAACCCGCCTGCGCCAGCTTCAGAGCGCCCTGATCGAGACCCGGCCAGCCCGAAGTTTCAGCGAGTGTCGGGGCTGCAGTGAGTTTTCCCTTGTCATCCGTACACACGCGGACTGTGACGAGTCCCTGGTGCTCCATCCGGATCTCCGGGGCCGGATAGTAATCGTCTGTGTTGGGGAATGACTTGCCCGGACCGCCTGACACTCGATTGACTACATGGGGCGGCGATTCTGCTGTCCCCGGGCCCCGGAATTCCGTCGGTTGCGCCGTGACGACTTCCTGAAGGCCGGATCTGTCTACTTCGATCTTCGTTTCGGTCGACGGCACTTCGATTATCGTCCGGGTGAGCTTGGGTGGTGGCGGGAGCTCGGGCGGCAAGTCAACCCGCTTGGGCGCGTCCCACACCCGCGCGTCGATCGGCCGAGAGATCAGGTCTTTGACCTTGTGCCCAAGACCAGTCGCAAAGCCGTAAATGATCACGGCGTGCAGGCCGATGATGAGCACAAAAGCGGTTGTGCGGCGTGAGAGGAACGAGTAATCCGGTTGCGCAAAAGCGCTCATGACTCTACTCCCTGTTGTAGGACCAGCAGCTGTAGCGGCGACCACTTTCGGCTCGAGGTATTCGTGTGCGATCACTCTCGTGGCCCAGCAACACCCCACAGCGAACCGCAGGCGAGCCAGTCGGCCACTGCGCTCTGCGAAGTCAGCCGACCACTCCTCCTCCAGTCGCTCCGACAGCGACGCTGGAGCGGTACGCGCAGCGTGTTGAATCAACGAGCGTGAGAATCCATCGACCCATTTGTTGTTCATGTGAGTACCCCCCGACCAAAGCTTGCGAAGACTTCGCTTGCCCGTGCAAGTCCAGTTGGTGTCAGTCGATACAGCCGCCGGCGCGGGCGTCCAACGCTCGCAGGGTCGACGGCCTCCCAACGGCTGACAAACCATCCCGCCGATTCGAGCCGCAGAAGAATGGGGTACAACGTGCCGGAAGCGAGGCCGCTGCGCTTCTGCACGTCGGCACCCGACAGCTCGTCGGTGGGGTTCTCCAGGAAGGATTCCAGCGTGCGCAGGGTCTGGAGGGACATCCGCACATCGCGATCTTGCTTACCCATGGTTGTAACTCTACATAGGGTACGGGCCGGGCGCAAGTCCTCTTGTTCGGCCCGTGGAAACGGGCGCCTGCCTCGCGGGGGCGGTGCTGGGCCAATCAGGCCGGGGCTGGTTTGTCCGCGTCCTTGGCGGCTCGCTCGCTCTTGACCGCCGATTCGGCGTCCAGGATCACCTGTTCCAACACGCTCAAATAGTCGACATAGCGCTTGCGACCGGTGGCTGTGACCCGGCACAGAGTCAGGGGCCGATTGTGCTCGATGCCCTTGAAGATTGAGATGATCCCGGCCTCCTCCAGCACCTGCAGATGCCTGCTCAGATTGCCGTCGGTGAGCGCGCACAGCTGCTTCAGCTCACCGAAAGTCAATCCATGTGCGTTCGTGACCAACGAGGTCAACACGCTCAGGCGGGCATGCTCATGTATGACCCGATCCAGCCCTTCGTACGCGAACGTCGCCGCACCGCGCACCTTGGATTTATCTTTCTTCAACGGATTCCTCATACCCATGCTCCAGAGTGAGCGCCACCAACAGTTGCCCCACTCCGAAAGGAATACCCATGGCCCAGGGATACAGCTCCCGCGGGCCGCTCTCGACGACCAGGCAGACGAGTCCTGCCGCCAGGTACCACAAGCCAACCGCGAACATCGGCCGGGGCAAAAAGCGACACGACGCAAATATGCCGAGACTGAATGAAATCTGCCACAGACCGGGCAACATCCACAGCGCCTGGGGCGCACAGCGCAGGAGCACCACGGTCAGCAGCATTCCCACTGCCAGGGCCGGCAGAAATTGCTCCACGGCCGAGTTGATCATCTCGCGCGCGAACCCGACATGGACGCGCCGCGAGCGGGAGATCGTCTCCCAGGCGGAAAAGCCCGCCGACACGGCGGCAACGGCTGCCCAGATCTCGACGAAACTGGTCGCATCGTGACCGGAGCCGGCTGACCAGCGCGCCTGAAGTGCCGCGACAATCAGCGCGAGAACACCGCTTGCAGCCACGGTTCGCGGCCCGTAGCCGCGAAACTGGGTTCCGCGCGCCACCTGGTTCCGAATCGCATTGATTTCCGCCAGCGCCCGATGTAGTTCGGTCATGACACCCTCACTGCTTCGCACCGTAAAGTATACGGCAATCATGACGGTGACGGCACTGGGGGGTTGTACCTCATTGTGAAAGTACTTTACCATGCAAAGCTACATTACATTTTGCGTTGACGGAGACCTCGGCTGTTGTCCCCTACCCTGTCTCGTATCCTGCTGCTCTGTGCCTGCTTCACCGCGCTCAGCGTAACCGCCCCCTGCCGCGCTCAATCCTCCCTTTCGGCCGATGTCTGGACCGACACGAAGTTGTATTTCACTTCGCCGCTGCGCTGGGACACGCAGGACTGGCTGTTCTTCGGAGGTGCGGTGGCCGCCATTGGTGCAGCCCACCAGTACGACGGTGACGTCCGGCGACACTTTGCGGGACAATCGCCGGTTCTCGACGGCAAGGACACTCATTCACTGCGGGACGCGGCTCCCGCGGCTCTGGTAGTGCTCGGAACCTGGGCCTACGCCGGATTCACTGACGATTATCAGGGCCACCGCGAAACATTCACCATGCTCGAGGCCGCAGCATTCAGCACAGTGACCGCGGAAGGGCTCAAGTTTGCCGCGGGCCGTGCCCGCCCGAATGAATCAAACCGCGTCGACGACTGGCGAGCGGGCGGGAGCTCGTTCCCATCGCTGCACGCCACCGCGGCATTCGCGATAGGAACCGTGTTGGCCGAGTCGGGCAGCGATGAATACCGCTGGGTGAGACGAGTACTCGGATACGGAATCGCAGGCGCAACCGCCTACATTCGCGTGAAAGATAACGTTCATTGGCTGTCAGACACGGTTGCGGGCGCAGCCTTGGGTGCCGCGACAGCTCGCTTCGCCATGAATCGCCGGGAAGCACGGCATCCGCCACTCGATGTAGCGATCGGGCCGGCGCAGGGAGGCGGCATGTCGGTGAGCCTCAACTACACGTTTCAGTAGCCTTCGGTCGCCGGCAGCGGCCAGCCACGAGCTCATTACGCAACTGAGAGGCTTTCAGTAGTCGCTCATTCTGTAGCCGGCAAGGACGCCTCGCTCGCTCCAACCTTGGCTCGCAGCAGCGCTTCGCGCAGGGACTCGCAGTAGATACTTTCGCCGTCCCCGCCGTGGCCGAGCCCCGCGCCACCACCCAGCACGCCGGCCGTTTGCAACTTGGCATACACCCTCGTGTTGGCCTCGCACAAGAGAACCAACACACCGCGCTTGCGCAACTTGCCAATTACCTCCTCCAACGTCTGGATGCCGGTGATGTCCATGAAAGGCACACGATCGAGCCTGATGATCAGCATCTGCGGCACAGGCCGCATCTCGAGCAGCGGGCGCCTGAAATTCTCCACCGCGCCAAAGAACATCGGGCCGGCGATTTCATACACCACCACATTGGCTGGCAACGCGGCCACCCCCAGCTCCAACAGCTCGACCTTGAGCGCCCGCGACCCCACCGGCTGAGTCTCCACCGTATCAGCCATACGCCGTAGAAACTGCAGCACCGCCAGAATCACCCCCACATTGACCGCCACAACCAGATCGGCAAACACGGTCAGCGCAAACGTGATAATCAGGATGGCGCGATCCGCCATGGGAGCCCGCCGCAGAAGCATCAGGAAGTGCCGGCTTTCGCTCATGTTCCACGCAACGACAAACAGAATGGCGGCAAGTGACGCAAGCGGAATACTGGAGGCCAGCGGCGCCAGAAATAGAAGTACGGCAATCAATGTGAAGGCATGTGTGATGCCCGCGAGGGGACTCGTCCCACCGTTGCGAACGTTGGTCGCAGTACGCGCGATTGCGCCGGTCGCGGCGAAGCCGCCAAACAATGGCGTCAGAATGTTGGCAATACCCTGCCCTATCAACTCCTGATTCGAGTTGTGGCGGGTTCCCGCCATGCCATCCGCAACAACCGCGGACAGTAGGGACTCAATCGCGCCCAGCAACGCGATCGTGAACGCAGGCCCGATCAAAGTAATGACATGGGCGGGAGCAAGGTCCGGAAGTGCGAACGAAGGCAGGCCCAGTGGGATACCGCCGAATGCACTTCCGAGGGTCGCGACGCCGTGCGGGTGCAGTGTCGCCTCCAATACGGTAGCGACAGTCATCGCCACCAGCGGTCCAGGCACGCGCGCCAGCAGCTTCAACCGCGGGGAGTAGACGACCAACAGCAGACTGAGAACAGCCAGTGCGGCGGTCGCCACATTCAACTGCGGTAACGCCTGGATCAAGTGCCACAGGCGCTCGTGAAAGTGCTCGCCGGTGACGGCGGGCAGCCCTAGGAAATCACGCCACTGCCCCACAAAGATAATCACACCGATACCGGCGGTGAATCCCACGATCACCGGCGCGGGAATAAACCGGATGACCGCGCCCATTCTCGTGACACCCATCAGCACGAGTATGATGCCGGCCATGAAGGTGGCCGCCTCCAGGCCCGGGATGCCATATTTGGCAGTGACACCGGCGAGAATGGCAATGAACGCACCGGTTGGTCCGGCAATCTGTACGCGGCTGCCACCGAAAATCGATACGCATGCGCCACCCACGATCGCGGTATAGAGGCCCTGCTCCGGCCGGGCGCCCGAAGCAATTGCAAATGCCATTGCCAGAGGAAGCGCCACCACGCCCACGATCACGCCGGCGATGATGTTGGGCAGCCATTGGTTGGCCGCCAATAGTCCCGCTCGGCGGGCCTCCAGCAGGGCAATCATCGAAATGGTCGCATTAACTGCAAAGTAAAAGTAGCTCCCCTACCGGACCCCTCACACGGCGCCTCTTTTCCCACTGCATATGGCTCAGGGTCTATAGGTACAAGTACGTATCGGCCCCGGAACGCTCCGACTGAGTGCACCGCACTCCTTGCTAGCCCGTCGGCATGAACATGAACGCATCCACTTCGCGTTCAGCCGCATCCCAATCTTCGAGCTCCCGGCCCGGCCCGCAGCCTCGATGCAGAAAGTGAAAGTAGGCGGCTTCTTTGACCATTCGTTCGCGCCAGGCTTGGGCGGCGAGCGGGCAAGGATCCGGCATCGGGGCTGGATTATTGCGCGGGACATGCAAGCCCGCGGCACTTTGTACATTCTCAGACATGGAACTGCCTTTCGCGATTTGAGAGCTCCATGTTGAGACTGGCAGGGGCTGCGTGCCATCAGGAATTGTACGCATCGGCCGCGATGCATCATGCCCGTTACGGCACCAGCACGGCCGCCCCGTTCAACGCACCCCGCCTCGAGCGCTCCAGCGCCTCGTTGGCATCGGGCAATCCGAAGACTTCAACACTGGGATGCAGATCTACGCGTGCAGCGATCTCCATGAATTGAGCCCCATCAGCCCGTGTCAGGTTGGCGACCGAGGCAATCGATCGTTCTCCCCATAACAAGTCATACGGAAAGCTCGGGATATCACTCATGTGGATTCCCGCGCATACCACACGCCCTCCTTTGCGCGTGGCCCGCAGCGCCACCGGGACCAACTCGCCGGCAGCCGCGAAAATGATGGCAGCATCCAATTGCTCAGGCGGCAAGACGTCTGAACCCCCGGCCCAGGTAACCCCCAGTGACCGTGCAAACGCCTGGCTTTCGATATCACCCGGACGGGTGAAGGCGAAGACCTGACGACCTTCAGATCGGGCAATCTGAGCAAGCAGATGGGCCGCCGCGCCGAAACCGTAGAGACCGAGATTATGCGCCTCGCCGGCGGCCCGGTACGCCCGATAGCCGATCAGGCCAGCGCACAACAATGGAGCCGCCTGGGCGTCTGAATATCGTGGCGGCAAAGGCAGGCAATAACGTGAGTCAGCGAGCGCGAATTGTGCGTAACCGCCGTTGAGCGTGTAGCCCGTAAAGCCGGCAAACTCACAGAGATTTTCAGCCCCGGCCCTACAGTAACGACACCTGCCGCAAGTGTGTCCGAGCCAGGGAACCCCCACCCGGTCGCCAACTGAAATAGCGTCGACAGAACGTCCACGCGCAACCACCCGGCCGACTATCTCATGACCCGGTGTGATCGGGTACCGCACATCGGGCAACTCACCATCGAGAAGATGCAAGTCCGTGCGGCATACCCCACAGGCGAGCACATCCAACAAAACCTCGTGGTCCTGAGGCTCAGGCTGTGGCACGGAGTCGAGCGACAGAGCCCTTCCCGCCGCGTGCAATCGCATCGCCAACATTGTCCGGTTCATGCAGTTGTTCCCATCAGACAGCAAAACGCGCCGCCGGGTGGCGACGCTGCCAGTTTGCTATTTGACCAGGACGCGCGGCAAGCCCCGTCCTTTAGGGGAAGGATAGCGCCGACAGCGACGCTGCCGTGAATGTCAATTCGGGGTCTTCTGCTGGTCTATGTATTGGCGCACGATGCTGATGGGCGCTCCGCCGCAGGAGGAAGCGGAGTAGCCGGGCGACCAGAGCACGCCTTTCCAGTAGAGCTTGCGGATGTCAGGGCGCTGCTGGCGCAGCAAGCGACTGGAAACACCCTTGAGGCTGTTCACGAGCGAGGAGACGGCCACTTTGGGAGGATATTCCACGAGCAGGTGCACGGGGCCGTCTTCGCCGTCCATCTGCACCAGCGTGGCGTGCGCGTCCGAGCAGACGTCGGCGAACATGCCGCCGCAGGACGTCGATAGCCTGCGCGTCAAACACACGGCGACAATCGTTTGTTGCGAAGATCAAATGCACGTGCAACGTGAAAACACAGTGTTGGCCGCAGCGAATGTTGCTTTCATTGTTCATAGACCAACCGTATCATGGGTTGATGAAACGCCTGCAAGGCTTCAAGTTCGAACTCCGCCCCAACGGTGCGCAGCGACAACAGATGCGCTGCTTCGCCGGGTCGTGTCGCTTTGTCTACAACACAGGGCTGGCTTTGCAGAAAACGCGCTTTGAGGCGGGCGAGAAGAAGCTCAGCTATGCCGAGCTGTGCAAGCTGCTGACCCAATGGCGCAGCGACGAGGAAACATCGTGGCTGAAGGATGCGCCGACGCATCCGCTACAACAGGCGCTCAGGGACCTGGAACGCGCGTACACTAACTTCTTCGCCCAGCGGGCCGCCTTCCCACGTTTCAAGAAGAGGGGACAACACGATAGCTTCCGCTATCCCGACCCGAAGCAGATCAGACTCGACCTACTGAACTCGCGCCTGTTCCTGCCCAAGCTCGGTTGGTTGCGCTACCGTAACAGCCGTACAGTGCTCGGGACGGTCAAGTGCCTCACCGTCAGTCTGACCTGTGGCAAATGGTTCGTGAGCATTCAGACGGAGCGAGAGGTTGAGCGGCCCGTGCCTCGAGGCGGCGCGGTCGGCATCGACCTGGGCGTGGTGCGGTTCGCCACGCTTTCAGACGGCACGGTCTACGCTCCGCTCAACAGCTTCAGGCGGCACGCAAGCGCGCTACGCAAAGGGCAGCAAGCCCTGAGCCGCAAACAAAAATTCAGCGCCAACTGGAGGAAGGCGAAAGCGCGCATCCAGCGTATTCATGCCCGTATCGGTCATGCTCGCCGCGACTACCTGCACAAGACCTCAACCGCGATCAGCCAAAACCACGCGAGGGTGTGTATCGAGGACTTACAGGTGCGGAACATGTCCAAGTCGGCGGCCGGCTCGATCGAAACTCCGGGCAAGCAGGTTCGAGCCAAGTCCGGCCTGAACAAATCCATCCTCGATCAGGGTTGGTTCGAGTTCCGCCGGCAATTGGATTACAAGCTGGGGTGGAGCGGCGGTGAACTGATCCTCGTACCACCGAAGAACACGAGCAGACGATGTCCGGAGTGCGACTGTGTTTCGGCACAGAACCGGCAGACACAATCACGGTTCGCCTGCATCGCCTGTGGTTTCGAGGAAAACGCCGACCGGGTCGGCGCGATCAACGTGCTCAGGGCGGGACACGTCCGTAGCGCCTGTGAAGTGAGCGATATGTGACATCGCCAGCAGCAGGAACCCGCCGAAGCGACTCGAGAGGGGGTTCAGTGCTGCCTTCCGAGCGCGGTAGGAATCTCGTGCCTCCAGGCGCGGGAGGATGTCAATCTCCACTATGCTGGCCCGAACCAGAGCGACGACTATCGCCGCGCCTGGATCCTGCACTTCGGAGCCTATGGCAAATGGCGTTACCGCCTGCATCCGAAGAGTCTTCGGGCGAAGCTGAGCAAGGCGTTGACGCCGGGTGTCCGATAACACGCAGACGGCGCTCCGAAGACGTCAACGGGGATCGGCTGTTTCGGCTATAATGGGGGATTATTGCCCTCGTTCGCCCGGCCACCCCCCAGGAGCCATGAAGACACCCGCAGGCCTGCAACCCCTCATAGATGACGGGGTGATCGATGAAGTCATCCGCTCGCTCAAAAGCGGCAAAGAAGCCACGGTGTATATGGTGCGCACAGGGTCACAGGTTCGCTGCGCAAAGGTCTACCGTGACATGGGTCAGCGAAGCTTCCAAAAGCGCGCGACTTACCAGGAAGGGCGCAAAGTCCGTGGCAGCCGCCAAGAACGCGCGATGAACAAAAGCACCCGTTTCGGCCGCAAGGAGCAGGAGGCCGCGTGGAAGAACGCCGAAGTCGACGCGCTGTATCAGCTCGTCGCGGCGGATGTCCGCGTGCCGAAGCCCTACGGATACTTCAACGATGTGCTCATCATGGAGTTGGTGACCGACGGCGCCGGCAACCCGGCACCACGCCTGGGCGAGGTAGACCTGCCGGCCGAGACCGCACGCGAGTATCACCGGTTTCTCATTCAACAGATTGTGCGCATGTTGAGCATCGGCCTCATCCACGGCGACCTCTCGGAGTTCAACGTCCTCGTCGGCCCTGACGGACCCGTGATCATTGACCTGCCACAGGTCGTGAATGCGGCCGGCAACAATGGTGCGCTGGCCATGTTGGAGCGGGATGTGAACAACATTCGGGGCACGCTGGGTCGCTTTGCGCCGGAGCTGCTCGAGACGGAATACGCCCGGGAGATGTGGTCTCTCTTTGAGCAGGGCGAGCTGACAGCCAACACGGAGCTGACGGGCGTCTTCGCGCGGGACGAAGCGCCGACCGATCCAGACAGCGTGTTGGTGATCATCGAGGATGCGCGCGAGGAAGCTTTGCAGCGCGCGCTCGCGGCGGCAGAGATCTAGCCCCCTTCCGGACGGGGCACCCCGCTACCTTGCCTTCGCGTGACTACCTCTCGACCGGCTCCACGCGGCGAAACAGTACCAAACGCCGCTGACCGCTCAGTCACTCGATTGAGTCTTCGGGAAGCCCGCGATGTATCCCAGATCCATGCGCAGCCCCAACGCCCAAACCAGCAGGTTCTTCGGGAGCACCCGTGTATTGGGTATGGTGGAATTGT
>JAXDQF010000106.1:0-19570 GCA_034668025.1 Gammaproteobacteria bacterium
GCGATGATCGGCAATCTGGCCGACTCCGACATGATCAATGTCACCGCTTACCTGGAGACGCTGCAGTGAAGCACCATCGTGTTGTGTGGCAGGTCCTCTGTCTTGCGGCGCTGCTTTCAACGGCGAATGCCAACCAGCTCGATGCGGCGGCGTTGGGCCAGCCACCCACTACGTCATGGCCGACATTCAACGGTGATTACACAGGTGACCGCTTCAGCTCACTGAAGCAAATTGACACTTCCAACGTGTCGTCGTTGCAGTTGCAATGGAGCTACCGGATCACCGAAGTCGGTGCGCAGCGGGGCGCACCTGTGCCGGTAATCAAATCGACGCCTTTGTTGGTCAACGGCACGCTCTATTTCACGATTCCGAACCATGTATATGCCGCTGACGCGCGCACGGGCGCGACGCTCTGGAGCTATTCCTGGGCAGATGAGGGCGGGCATCTGGTCGGCAATCGCGGCCTCGGAATGTACCAAAGCTGGTTGTATTTCCTCGGGCCCGACGACTGGGTGATCTGTGTTGACTCCAACACCGGAAAGGAGCGCTGGCGCAAGCAGATCGCCGACGCTCGACTGCAATACTTCACCACGACGGCTCCGTTGGTTGTCAGGAACCATGTGCTGGTTGGCGTGGGTGGCGATGCGATGGACATCCGTGGTTTCCTCGTATCCCTCGACCCGGAAACCGGCGACGTGCAGTGGAAATGGTGGTCCACTCCGGGCGCCGGCGAGCCCGGCATCGAGAGCTGGCCGTCGGTGGACGCCGCCATGCACGGCGGTGGTGGCACCTGGCTTCCGGGAACGTATGATCCGGAGCTCAACCTCATCTACTGGGGTACGGGCAACACCAATCCCGTGTTCGCGGGGCAGGGCCGCAAGGGCGCGAATCTGTACACCACCAGCATCGTCGCGCTCAACCTCGATACCGGCAAGCTGGTGTGGCATTTCCAGGTGTCACCGCACGACACGCATGATTGGGACAACACCGAAATGCCGGTGCTCGTTGATACCAATATCGATGGCAGGCCGCGCAAGCTGCTGGCGCAGGCCGCGCGCAATGGCTGGTTTGTAGTGCTCGATCGAACCAACGGCAAGATGCTCGTCAGTACGCCGTATGTGAAAGTGAATTGGGCCAAGGGAGTGGACAAGCGCGGTCAGCCGATTCCCGATCCGGCAGTACAACCGACCGTGTCAGGGAGCATGACGATCATCAGCGCCACCAACTGGATGTCGCCGAGCTATAGCCCTGCCACGGGCCTCTTCTACGTCAACGCCGTCGAAGGCTTTGGCATCTACTATCTTCTCGACACTGACCCGAAACCGTCAGGCTACGGCGGTACGGTCAATGTCCTGGGCACAAGCACACGATTCCTGAAGGCCATTGATGTCAACACGGGTAAAGTCCGGTGGCAGCATGAGTACCCCAACCTCAACGGCGCTCCGGCTACCTTGGGCCCTGGACTGCTGAGCACGGCAGGCAACCTGGTGTTCACCGGCGATGATCAGGGTAACCTGATTGCCTTCGGCGCCGATCAGGGCGAAATCCTGTGGCACTTCCGGGCCAGTGCTGCGCAATCCAACGGCCCTATCACCTACCTGCTGGACGGTAAGCAGTGGGTTGTGCTGGCTGCCGGTGACACGTTGTATGCATACACGCTTGCGCCGGCGGCCCGGGGAATCCCATGAGGCTGGCTGCCGCATTCATGTTGATCGCCATCCAGGTCACTCATGCCCAAGGGCGACCGGACACGCTGGCAAATCCGTTAGCTGCCGATCCCGCTGCTGTTGTTGGGGGAAAGCGCCTGTTTGATGCAGCCTGCACTCCGTGTCACGGTGCCGGCGGTGTGGGCAGTGAGCGTGCGCCATCCCTCGATACGGGACGATTTACACACGGCGGTGAGGATTTCGAGATCTTTCAAACCATCCAGAAGGGTGTGCCCGGAACTCAGATGCCCGCGTTTGCATCCTTCAGCGCGGACCAGCTCTGGCAGTTGGTGTTTTACGTTCGCAGCCTGTCGCGGACCGATTCCACGGTGACCGCCGCACCTGCGATTGGCGATGCGGCGCGCGGCGAGCAACTGTTCTTTGGTACAGGCCAGTGCTCTTCGTGCCACGAGGTCAATGGCCGCGGGCTCCCGTTGGCAGCGGATCTGTCTGAGATCGGCAGGCAGACACCGGGCCACATCCAGGTGGGAATGGAGCACGAACCTAACCCGCTCCGCGTGTTCCTGGGACCCGATCAACGCTATGTCGAAATCACGTTGCAGGACGGCACGCAGTTTGAGGGGCTCGTAAAAAACGAAGACAGCTACTCGATTGTGCTGCAGACCCTGGATGGCGCCTATCGTTTCCTCGATCGGCGCCGGATTCGGACGCTCACCAACAGCTCGCGTACGCTCGGGCCCACAGACCTTGCGAAGCGCCTGTCATCAGAGCAGATGGCCGATCTGCTCGGGTATCTGACACAACGAAAACAACGCGCCGCCGTCAAGATCGACGGCGCGTCCGCTGGCGCCGGGCTC
The DNA here is from genome assembly GCA_034668025.1 of Gammaproteobacteria bacterium. GTDB lineage: Bacteria > Pseudomonadota > Gammaproteobacteria > Steroidobacterales > Steroidobacteraceae > 13-2-20CM-66-19. Next base: position 2,525 of record JAXDQF010000106.1, read on the forward strand.
AGTTTTAACCGCCTCAAAAACGCGCAGAAAGAGCCACATAGTTGGCTGACCTACTGGGGCACCTACGCTGCAGAGCATTTCAGTGAGCTCACGCAGATTGATCGGCGCAATCTGGCGGCGCTGCAGGTGAGGTGGGCTGTGCCGATGATCGGCAACTCACCGGTGGAGGCAACCCCGCTCGTCGTCGACGGCGTCATGTACGTCTCCGGACCGCCAGGGGACGTGTACGCACTGGATGCACGCAGCGGCCTGTTGATCTGGAAGTTTCATCGCCGGCAGGAGAGGGTGAATCCGTTCCAGTTGAATCCTTACAACCGCGGTGTGGCCGTACTGGGCCAGCGAGTTTTCGTCGCAACGCTCGACAACAGTCTTATCGCATTGGACGCGCGAAGCGGACGCGTACTCTGGCAACAGCGCATCGCCGATACCATGGACGGATACACAATGACGGGCGCACCATTGGCGCTGGACAACAAGGTCATCGTCGGCGTGTCTGGCGGCGAGATGGGAATTCGGGGCTTCATCGATGCCTACGATGCAAGCGATGGCCACTCACTCTGGCGCTTCGATACCATCCCCGGGCCAGGTCAGCCCGGGCACGAAACCTGGTCGGGCGACTCCTGGAAGACCGGGAGCGGGGCAACCTGGCTCACGGGCAGCTATGACGCGCAACTCAACCTGTTGTACTGGTCGGTTGGTAATCCCGGTCCTGACTTCGATCCCGAAAAGCGCCAGGGAGACAACCTGTACAGCTGTTCGGTGCTGGCATTGAATCCGGACACGGGTCGCCTGGTCTGGCACTACCAGTTCTCACCCCATGACACACACGACTGGGACTCGAACGAAGATTTCATTCTGGCCGAAGTGCCCATCAACGGGCATCCGCGCAAGGTGCTGTTGCACGCAGATCGCAATGGCTTTTTCTATACGCTCGATCGTGTAACGGGTCAGTTCATTTCGGCCGTACCATTTGTGCGTCAGACCTGGAACAAAGGTTTCACGGCCAATGGGCGCCCCATAGTCGATCCCGCTTCGCCCGCGACGCCTCAGGGACATCGCATCTCACCCGGAGTGGGCGGCACCAACTTCCAGCCGCCTTCTTACGATCCCGTGCGCCGTGTGCTGTTCCTGAATTTTCTGGACGCCGAAGCGACCGCCAGCTACCAGTCCGCTCAGTACGAGCGCGGGCAGGTTTTTAACGGCGCCCACTTCAGCGTACGGTTGCCGCCCTCACACGAGCCCGTACAGGGAGTCATGGCGCTCGATGTCCTCACGGGACGCAAGCTGTGGACATTTCCGGTTACGCGCTTGTCACTGCAGGCTGGGGTATTGGCCACGCGGGGTGAAGTTGTGTTGGCCGCCACGGCCGAGGGCAACTTGCTCGGGCTGGATGCGCGTACCGGCCGATCGTTGTGGCACTTTCAGACCGGCGCCCCCATTCTGGGGGCGGCGATGAGCTACAGCGTGGATGGCACGCAATTCATTGCAATTGCGGCGGGCAATACGTTGTACAGCTTTGCACTCCCCGAGGGGCAGCGTTAGGCTGCGCCGGCCGTATTTGTAAGGAGTACTGTCGTGCCATTTACTCGGGTGATTTTGGGTCTCGTAAAAATTGACGGGAAGTGGCTGATCTGTTTCCTCGGTGATACCAGCCGCACGAGCTGCACCCCCGAAGCGGGCAAGTGATGGCAGCATCGCCGCCCAATGTTCCACCGGCGCTCGCGATTACCACTATCGATGTGGAGGGCGGTGCTGCCACGCTGTATGTCACCCCTCAGGGGCATTCCCTGCTGATCGACACGGGGTGGCCTTCCGGTATGGGCGGCATCCGACCTGAGCCCGGAGAGACCGTGCTGCCCACTCCTGGCAGTGCGGAGCGGATCGTCGCTGTTGTGCGAGCGGCTGGTCTGACGCGCATCGACTATTTGCTGATTACTCACTATCACGTCGATCACATCGGGGGTGCAGTGGAGTTGATGTCCTTGCTTCCGGTGGGGACGGTGATCGATCACGGGCCCAATCGCGAACAGCCAGCGCAGAACGTCAGCCCGCGCGCGCTGGCAGCCGCACCCGCGACCAATTATCCAAAATACCTGGAGGCAATTGGCCAGCGCCCGCATCGCGTGCTGCAGCCAGGCGATACTCTGTCGATTGACGAAATGAAGATCACAGCCGTCAACAGTGACGGCGCGGTCCTGAAGACTCCACTTGGGCAGGGCCAGCCGGGTGCCGGCTGCGATAGAGCGACCACCAACGACGATCTGGGCGGCGAGGAAAATCCACGCTCGCTCGGCGTGCTGATCACTTACGGCCGCGCTCGCGTGCTCTCGCTGGGCGATACCACCTGGAATGTGGAAAACCGGTTGGCCTGTCCCCGGGATCTGATCGGTCCCGTGGACCTGATGTTCGCGGACAACCATGGCAGTGATAACGCCAGCAGCCCGCAGCTGGTCAACACTGTGCAGCCACGGGTGGTGGTTTTCCAAAACGGACCCACGAAGGGCGCGGCAGCACAGAGCATTTCAACCGCGCTGGCCTCCCCACGTATCCGCGGCGTCTGGCAGGTTCATTTTTCCGAACAGCATCCCGAGGTGAATGCGCCGCCGGCAAACATCGCCAACCTGTCAGGCCGAGGAGACATCCGGTATTCTCTGCAGATTGCGGTCGATCGCAACGGCGATCTGGCGTTGACCAACCCCCGCACCGGTACGACGACCCGTTACTAGGTAGGGCACTGCGATGGCCATGAAACTCACTCAGCTTCCCGCCGGCGAAAGCGTCCCCATCCTGGGACAAGGAACTTGGCAGTTGGGCGAGAATCCGCGCAAAAAGCAGGCCGAGATAGCAGCGCTGCGGCTCGGCCTCGACCTCGGCATGACGCTGATGGATACCGCCGAGATGTACGGTGATGGTGCCACTGAGAAGCTGGTGGCCGAGGCAATTGCAGGCCGCCGCGATGAGGTCTTCCTCGTCAGCAAGGTGTTGCCACATCACGCCACGGTCCGCGGGACGATCGCAGCCTGCGAGGCCAGTCTGCGACGACTCAACACAGACGTGATCGATTTGTATCTGCTCCACTGGCGCGGGTCGGTCGCGCTGTCCGAAACCCTGGAAGCGTTCACGGCGCTCGTGAAGGCGGGGAAGATACGTTACTGGGGCGTGAGCAATTTCGACGACGCCGACATGGAGGAGCTGTTCGCTCTGAATGGTGGCGAAGAGGTTGCTACGAATCAAGTGCTCTACAACCTGACACGCCGCGGCATCGAACGAGATCTGCTGCCGTTGTGCCGTACCCATCGCATTCCCATCATGGCCTATTCACCGATCGAGCAGGGCAGGGTATTGGGCCGCGCCGAATTGCGTCGAATCGCAGACCGCCATGGTGTGACACCCGTGCAGGTGGCTCTGGCGTGGGTGTTGCGAGCGGAAAATATCATCGCGATTCCGCGGTCGGGCAATCCCGACCACGTTCGAGAGAATCGTGCGGCGTTGGATATTCAGTTGACGTCGGCGGACATCGGCGAGCTCGATCTCGCGTTTGCTGCGCCGACCGGGAAGCGGCCGCTGGAGATGATTTGAGCTCAAGTGTGGGTTTGCTGTGTCGCCGTCGACGGCAACAGCGAGGACGTCTATGATGGACGTTTTCGGAGGCAGTCCCGGTAGATGATGGCTACGCCGTATCCAGCGCGAAAGCAGCCGATCGAGCTGCGGCGGAGCCGTTTTTGCCGGGGGATACTGCTGATCCTTGCCTGGAGCCTGTGCTTTAATTCGGTCTTGGCCGCGGTTTGTCCCATCCAGGATGCATTTGCAGCTTCGCATTCGCAAATGAGCGATGGGGCCGCGCCAATCGCATCGGTGAGCATGCCAGGGCCGGCGACTGAAGTTGGCTGCTGCATCTTTTGCCAGGATTGCAGTGGCGGCGGCGGGTGCAGTCATGCTGTTGCACCGCTGCTTTCATTTCCCGTGTTTGTTGCGCCAGAGCGCATTGCCTCAAATCCTGAGGCCCCGCTGCATGGGCGTTGTCCGAATTCATTTTCAGATCCTCTTCGACCGCCCATCGCCGCTTGACGGCTGCGCCGGCACCGCCGGCCACTTGTGACGGTCAATTGAAGAGGATCTTCCATGCGATTGAAACGCACGGCAGTTACTGCCGCGATGTGCCTTTGGTGCGCGAGCCCGTGGGCGCAACAGCCCGGAACACTGACGCTCGATGAAGCGTTTACCCGAGTCATTGCGCGACACCCCGATCTTGCGCGTTTTGGATATTCGCGCGAAGGCGCGCAGGCGGAAGTTGACGAGGCGGCACAGCGCCCGGAATTCCGCGCTGGAATAGAGAGCGAGAACTGGCCAGGCACTGGCTCAAAGTCGGGTCCGGGCGAAGCGCAGGTGACTCTGAGTCTCGCCTCTGAGTTGGAGCTTGGGGGTAAGCGCGCTGCGCGGGTCCAGGTGGCGGGCGCGCGATTGGACGGCCTCACTCTCAAAGAGGAAGCGCGTCGCCTCGACCTGCTCGCCGAAGTTGCACGGCGCTTCCTCGATCTGCTCGCAGGTCAGTACCTGGTAGAAATTGCGGAAGCGGACCTCAGTCAACGCGAGAAAGTCGTACAAGCAGCGAGTCAACGAGTTCGCGCCGGAGCTTCCCCGGATTCAGTGCGCCTGATGGCCGAGGCCGCCGTCTCCCGCGCAAAACTCCGCCGCAACCGCGCACAGGCACAGGTCCGCGCAGTCGCCCGCAGTCTGGCCGCGCTTTGGAACGACCGCTCGGCCAACTTCGATCGCGCTGCGGGGGATCCGCTCGTTCCCTTCGCAGTTCCCTCGCTCGACGCCCTGAGCGCGCTCCTCGAGGATAACCCGCAGTTGCGTCAATTTGCCGATGAAAGACGTCTTCGCGAAGCGCGCGTCCAACTGGCCCGGAGCGCGAGCACCCCTGATATCGAATGGCAGGCGGGTGTGCGCCGGCTGGAATCGACGAAGGAATGGACTGCCGTGCTCGGTATATCGATCCCGCTTGGAACACGTGCTCGAGCACAGCCACGGGTGAAGGCGGCGCAGGCCGAGTTGGCCGCACTCTCGCTCGAGCACGAGTCTGAAGAAATCACATTGTACGAAACGCTCATTGATGCACACGCCCGGGTGATGGCCGCCAGGGATGAGGCAGATCTGGTGCGTACAGATCTGTTGCCGCGGCTCGGGCAAGCCGAACAGGCCGCTGAGCGCGCCTATCGGGCGGGCGCGCTCAGCTACCTCGAGTGGGCCCAGCTTCAGTCTGACACTACAACGGCTCGTCAGGAGCAACTCGAGGCAGCGATCGAGGCGCATCGGGCGTTGATTGAAATTCAACGTCTGACTGGTCAGTCCTTCAACGCGGCCGAATTCACCACCGCTGCGGAGTCGTCACCGTGAAAGCGCAATCAGTTAACCCAGGAATTGCTCTGTGGCTGTTCATGCTTCTACTCGCTGCTTGTGGCAAAGAGCACGTCGTGCCCGGCGAGTCGACGGGCGCGCGCGGCACTGCCGAATCCTCCAAAAAACACGGTGAAGCCGCTCGAACGGACCAGACAACCATCGCCAAGGATGTGGCAGAAGAGGGCGGCATTCGCACCACACCTGTTGGTCCAGGTGTCATACGTGATGCCCACGATGTGCAAGGACTGCTTGCGCCAGTCGAGGGCCGGCATGCCCGCATCCGTGCCCGCTTTCCAGGTCCCGTCGAGGCGGTGCGTGTCGGCGTCGGTGATCGGGTCAAAGCCGGCCAGACCCTCGCGATTATCGAAAGCAACGCGAGTTTGTCCCGTTATGCTGTGACAGCGCCGTTTGCAGGTACGATTCTCGATGTCGAGGTGGGAGCAGGGGATCTCGCCGGCGATCAATGGCTGTTTGAGCTCGCCGATTTGTCGACGCTTTGGGTGGATCTGCATCTTTTCGGGGGCGATGCACAACACATCACGCCCGGCCTTCCCGTCCAAATCATTCGCCTGAGTGACGGCGCCACAATCAACACGAAGCTCGATCGCATACTGCCCGGAACGGCTACGGCGAGTCAGAGCACCGTGGCCCGGGCCACCATCCGGAATGCGGACGGTCGTTGGCGACCCGGCATGGCAGTACGTGCGCGAGTGACCGTATCGGAGCGCGAGGCGGCACTCATCGTGCCCAACACCGCGCTGCAAACCTTCGAAAATGCCACAGTGGTATTTACGCGCGTAGGGGATACATACACGGCCAGGCGCGTACGGATAGGCGAGCGAGATGGTGATAACACGGAAGTGCTCGAAGGCATTCAGGCGGGTGATCTCGTCGCGATAGAGCAAAGTTACCTCGTCAAATCCGATCTGGAAAAGTCGAGTGTCGCCGATGAAGACTGAGTCCGACCCCGGCCTCGGGCGGATAATCCGAGCTGCCATCGCACACCGTTGGCTCGTACTCATGTTGAGTGCGGGCATCGTCGCGCTGGGTGTATGGAGCTTCACACAGCTCCCGATTGATGCGACACCGGACATCACCAATGTCCAGGTGCAGATCAACAGCAAATCCCCCGGATATTCTCCACTCGAAGCCGAGCAGCGCATCACCTTTCCCATCGAGAATGCATTGGCGGGCATGCCGAGACTCGACTATACGAGGTCGCTCTCCCGCTATGGACTTTCCCAGGTCACAGTGGCTTTTACCGACGGAACGGACATTTATTTCGCGCGCCAGCAGGTAGCGGAGCGCATTGCGCAAGTGAAGTCCCAACTGCCCGATGGTGTTGAGCCGGAGCTCGGTCCGATTGCAACCGGCCTCGGCGAGATCTTCCTATACACCCTCACCGCCGATCCCGATGCGCGCCGTCCGGATGGCCAGACCTGGAGCCCCACCGATCTTCGTACTCTGAATGATTGGGTCGTACGCCCGCAGATGCGTCTGACGCGAGGTGTCACCGAGGTCAACACAATCGGCGGCTATGAACGCCAGATCCATGTGACTCCGGACCCTGCAAAGCTGTTGGCCTACGGTTTTAATCTGGACCAAATCGTGGAAGCGGTCGCACAGAATAACCAGAACGTGGGAGCCGGCTACATCGAGCGCAATGGCCAGCAGCTCGTTGTACGCATCCCGAGCCAGGCACAGGATCTGCACGCGTTACAGGAAATTGTGCTCGATCGACGCGATGGCGTACCGATACGCATCCGGGATGTCGCGACTGTGGGAGAGGGTATGGAGCTTCGAACTGGCGCGGCGACCCAGAACGGCCGCGAAGTAGTGCTCGGTACCGTGTTCATGCTGATTGGAGAGAACAGCCGCGCCGTGGCGCGCGCGGCCGCAGCCAGGCTCGAACAGATCCAGAAGAGCCTCCCGAAGGGAGTGGCCATCCGGGCTGTCTATGACCGTACGAGTCTCGTCGATCGCACCATTGCGACGGTTGAGAAAAACCTGATCGAGGGTGCGCTGCTGGTCGTCGTAGTCCTGTTTGCGCTGCTGGGGAATCTGCGAGCCGCGTTGATCACCGCGGCAGTCATTCCACTCGCAATGCTCATGACCATCACGGGCATGGTTCGCGGCGGCGTGTCTGGAAATCTGATGAGCCTGGGAGCCCTGGATTTCGGACTCATTGTCGATGGAGCGGTGATCATCGTTGAGAACTGTCTGCGGCGATTTGGCGAGTCGCAGGTTCGGCTGCAGCGAGCCCTGTCTCGGGACGAACGTTTCGACCTGGCTGCGAGCGCGACGGCCGAGGTGATCCGCCCGAGTCTGTTCGGCGTTGGAATCATCACAGCGGTGTATCTGCCGATTTTTGCGCTCAGTGAAATTGAGGGCAAGATGTTTCATCCCATGGCGATCACCGTGATACTCGCGCTCACCAGCGCGATGGTGCTATCGCTGACCTTTGTGCCCGCCGCGATTGCGATGTTCCTGGGCGGGCGTGTTGCCGAGCACGAAAATCGTGTGTTACGCGAGGCTCAACGCCGATATGAGCCAGTCTTGCGCTGGTCGCTCGAGCATCGTGCGCCAGTCATGGCGGTAGCCATGATACTCATCGGGTTGGCCGCATTCCTGTCAACACGGTTGGGTTCGGAGTTTGTACCTGGCCTGGACGAGGGCGATGTCGCGGTGCACGCGCTGCGCATTCCCGGGACCAGCCTGACTCAGGCACTCGGAATGCAGCGGGCCCTGGAGCGACGCCTTGCGAGGCTTCCTGAAGTGGAAAACGTCTTCAGCCGCATCGGCACTGCCGACGTTGCCAATGATCCAATGCCGCCCTCGTTGGCAGATACATTCGTGATGATGAAACCCAGGTCTGCGTGGCCGGATGCTCGCAAGCCCAAGGCCCAACTCCTGGAGGAGATCGAAGGCGCCGCGCGATCCTTGCCGGGCAGCAACTACGAATTCACGCAACCTATTCAGATGCGTATGAACGAGCTTCTCTCCGGGGTGCGCGCCGATGTGGCTATCAGGATAAACGGGGACGACCTCGACACTTTGAACCGGATCGCCGCACGGGTGGCAGCAATCGCAAAAAAAGTGTCAGGGGCCGCCGACGTCCGCGTTGAAGACACGGCGGGGCTGCCGATATTAGTCGTTACACCCGACCGACAGGCCCTGTCGCGATATGGCCTCAACCCGACGGATGTGCAGCGTACGGTGGGGACGGCAATTGGCGGTACGCTCGCAGGTCAGTTCATTGAAGGTGACCGGCGCGCCGACATCATTGTGCGACTGCCGGAGGACCTTCGGCAGAACCCGGACCGGCTTGCTGATCTTCCCATCTCCCACGCGCGCCATCCCAATGACGACGAAGTATCCCGAGGTGCAAACTGGTCCGCGGGAGAGCCCAACTTCGTACCCTTGCGGGAAGTGGCCCGGATCGCGGAAGTTGACGGTCCCAACCAGATCAATCGGGAAAATGGCAAACGTCGGGTCGTCGTGACCGCCAATGTGCGTGGGCGGGATCTGGGAGGGTTCGTGGCCGAGTTGCAAGGGCGCATCGACGCGAATCTTGCCGCGCCGCCCGGGTACTGGATCGACTATGGGGGAAGTTTTGAGCAGCTCATTTCCGCGGGCCGGCGATTGGGCGTTGTTGTTCCTGTTGCGCTGCTGCTCATCTTTGGGCTGCTCTACACCGCATATGGGTCGACGCGCGATGCAATCACAATCTTCAGCGGTGTTCCACTGGCCCTGACCGGCGGCGTCATGGCGCTGTGGCTCCGGGACATCCCCATGTCGATCTGCGCCGGTGTCGGCTTCATTGCGCTTTCCGGGGTGGCCGTCCTGAATGGGCTGGTGATGCTGGGTCTCATTCGACGCCTGATCGATGAGGGCTTCTCGGTCGATGAGGCGATTACACGTGGTGCGCAGGGACGGCTGCGCGCGGTTCTCGTGACGGCCCTGGTGGCGTCGCTTGGGTTTATACCTATGGCCTTCAACGTCGGGCCCGGTTCGGAGGTGCAACGCCCGTTGGCGACCGTGGTCATCGGTGGAATCGTTTCGTCGACCCTGTTGACGCTGTGGGTTTTGCCTACTCTGTATCGGTTGCTGCATCGGGCACGACCCACCGTGAAAGCTGCTTGAAAGCTTTGCGGAGCACGGGTCAACGCTCGCAGCGTAGATCCAATGATCCATGGCGGGACTGCATCGCTCAGTCCATATTTCCCATGTTAGCTTTGTGATAAAAAGTTGACCGCCGCCGATACAAACACGGCACGGGAGAAGAACATGTCAAGGCAAGGAATTCGCCTCTGGATCATTGTCGGTCTGTTGGCGTTTGCACCGCTGACCGTATTCGCCAACAGTACCACGCCGTGTCCACGCCCCGCACCCGGCAGTGTAGTGAGCCCGCCGCCCGAGCTGTTCAGCCACAACGGGGTTCTCAATGTCGTCTTCAACTACTTCACATCGGTTGACGCCCAGGGTCGCACGCTGTTCTGCTTCACGACCGCCGACGGCTCGCAGGGACCGACTCTGCACGTAATGCCAGGGGATACGTTGAACGTCACGGTGACCAACCAGGTGCCGGCCCCACCGCCGGGCTCGCCGACCGAAGTCGTTTCGGGGCCTGGCAACACCTGCGGCGACGCAACGATGACCATCACCTCGCTGAATGTGCATTATCACGGCACCAACACGGCCCCGCAGTGCCATTCCGACGAGGTGATCCATACGATCATAAACTCGGGGGAAAGCTTTCAGTACAGCCTGCAGTTCCCGACAAATGAGCCGCCGGGGTTGTACTGGTATCACCCGCACGTGCATGGTATCGCCGAGGCCGCGGTTCAGGGCGGCGCGTCAGGGGCCATCATCGTCGGCGGGATCGCGAGCCTGCAGCCTGCGGTCGCCGGGCTGCCCGAGCGTGTGCTCGTGGTACGCGACCAGAATGTCGCCGGCTCGCCGACGCCGGGGGGACTCATTCCCGCGTGGGACGTGTCGCTCAATTACGTGCCGATTCCCTACGTGAGCACACCGCAGCCCGGTTTCATTCCCAGCATCATCAAGATGAAGGTCGGACAGAGAGAGTTCTGGCGCGTTTCCAACTCATCGGCCGACACCATATTGGATCTGCAGCTGCTCTACGACAACGTCGCTCAGCCACTGCAGATTGTGGCACTCGACGGAGTGCCGGTGAACTCACAGGACGGGACGGCCCCGGGCAGCACGATCACTCAGAAGGACGTGTTGATTGCACCCGCGGGGCGAGCGGAATTCATCGTGACTGCTCCCACAGCGGCGGTCCACAAGGCCGTGTTTCAAACACTGAATATCGATACGGGCCCGGCCGGAGACAATGATCCCACCCGCCCGCTCGCTGTCATTCAGGCGAGCACGGCCTCTACGGGCCTGCCGGTGACCGAAGTCTCATCCGCAGCAATTCCGGGAAATCGCTTCGCGGGGCTGGCCACTGCCAAACCCACTGCCGCCCGCACGCTGTATTTCTCCGAGGTTATCTCAGATCCCAGCGATCCCTCGAGTCCCACCAACTTCTTCATTACGGTGGATGGAGCCACGCCGACGCTGTTCGACCCGAACAATCCGCCTGCCATCACCACGACTCAGGGCGCGGTGGAGGACTGGACGATTCAAAATCGCAGTCCCGAAAACCACGAGTTTCACCTGCATCAGATTCACTTCCTGCTGCTTGCAGTGAATGGCGTGCCGGTTCCGCCCACCCAGCAGCAGTTCTACGACACTATCCAGGTGCCCTACTGGAGCGGCACAGGGCCGTACCCCAGCGTGAAGGTTCGCGCCGACTTTCGCGGCCCGGACGTCGGTGACTTCGTTTATCACTGTCACATCCTGGGGCACGAGGATGGTGGAATGATGGCAATAATCAGGGTGTTGCCGGCTCCATAGGGAATGTGCTCGTGCGGAATCAACCCGTTGGTGCGTTGCTTGCCGGCAAGCTCTCGTTGGCCGCATCGTTCAGTTTGATCGGCATCGCATTGGCTGCCGATGCCCCACCGGCGCCGCCGCCAACACAGGCGGCGGCGATTTCCGGACACTTTGCGCTGGATGCCACCGATGGCCGCAAGGTTACCGATGCGACCTTCAGAGGAAAGTGGCTCGTGGTGTATTTCGGATACACCTCGTGCCCGGATGTCTGCCCAACAGTCATCCTGCGCATCGGACAGGCGTTGACCTCGATCGGCACAGCCGCGGGTCAGGTTCAGCCGATTTTCATCACTGTGGATCCGGCCCGGGACACGCCGGAGCACCTGGCAAAATACATGGCATCGTTCGATCCACGGGTAATCGGACTGCGAGGTGATGCGGGACAGACGCGGGATGCGGCAAGACAGTTCCACGTTTACTACCGGACACGGAGCCTCGATAGCGGCGACTACTCCGTCGATCACAGCTCGTTTCTATACATTATTGACCCAGAAGGTCATTTTTCGAAGCTGCTTGCAGACACGCTGTCCTCAGACCAGCTGGCTGCGGAGCTCCGGACTCTCGTCAGGCAAGGGCAGGCGGCAAAGCGCTAACGCTGATGCCACGCCGCGCATTCCTCGTCGGTCAACTTTGCATGGAAATGCGACGTGGCCGACTTCGCGCGGCAGTCCGATTGGAGCTGCTTTGCGCCTGCCTGATACTGACTGGTGTGGCGGCATGGAACGCCCGTGGGTCGACTCCGACTTCCGCCGCGACTGCCAGGTCTCCGGCGACCGAACACTTTGCAGACGCGGACGACTCCGCATTAGTCGCTGCGGGGAAGCTCATTTACATGAGCTCGTGTGCCGGTTGCCACGGCAAGCGACTGCAAGGTCAGCCGCTTTGGCAACTGAAGGATCAGTTCGAAGGAAGACGCGCCCCCGCGCACGACCAAACGGGTCATACGTGGAGTCATTCCGACGAAGACCTTTTCTACATGACGCTGGAAGGGCGGTTTCCTTGGGCACCCCCGACGGCACCGTCATACATGCCAGCCTTCCGCAATGTGCTGACAACTCAACAGATCATCGCGACGCTCGCGTTCATCAAAGCAACTTGGCCCATCGGACTGCGGATCTCCCAGGCCATGCTCAATCCGGGCAATCTCGGAATGCCGGCTCACGCCACGGACAGCGAGTGGACTCTGCCGCCGACATGCACGTTATCGGCACAGCGTTGGCGCGAAACCTCGCGCTGAGCACTAGCTTCCAGTGCGTGCCTGGCTCATGGCCAGGGAAAAGCGGGCGTGAAGGCATGTGGACACGAGCCGCCCATCCTGCGGAAAGGCGACGCCGAGGTATCTAATACAAAAGTGTGATGGCGCCCAAGCTGCGAACTGTGATTTCGTCGCTCAACAAGAGAACGGGGGAGCTGCGGCGATGAAGGTCAAAACCATGTTGTTCAGTGTGGGCGCAACGGTCTCGCTGGCTGTTCTGGCAACCGGGGCTGCGATTTCCGCTCAGGATAAGTACACCGTCAAAGTGCCGAATGGGCTGGCTTTCTCCGAGTTCAAAGGCTACGAAGGCTGGCGGACGATTTCAGTCAGTCACAATGGACCGCATCTGGCCCTGATCCTCGGCAATGCCGCGATGATTGAGGCGTATCAGGCCGGCATTCCCGGGAACGGCAAGCCTTTCCCGGACGGTGCCAAAATGGCGAAGGTCCACTGGAATATCAAGAAAAACGAGGCACAGCCCGGCCAACCGTTGCAACCCAGCTCACAAAGCGACGTCGATTTCATGGTGAAGGACAGCAAGCGGTTTGCGGACAGCGCCGGATGGGGATACGGAGCGTTCAAGTATGACACCGCAACAGACACGTTTACCCCAGCAACTACTGCCGACCAGCCTCCTCAGGGAAACGACGCCAAATGTGGATTTGGGTGTCACACGATAGTGAAAGATCATGACTACGTTTTCACGGAGTACGCCCATAGATGACAGATTGAACTGCCGCCGCGCTGCTGCGGCATCCGCGTTCGAGATCTCTGCACCCCCGCGCTATCTTCCTTTGCGACCCACTCCTGTGGTCTACCGGGATCCTGCTCGATAGCCCCTTCCTGCGGCCGAGCGTTCCCCTCGAAGCTGTCTCCCGTCAGCGACGTCGCTTGCCGACGACGCGCGCATGCCGACTGTGAATTCGTACATTGCGCGCGGTCTTTCTGCAACGGGTCTCGAGAACTGAAAATGATCAACTATAGGAATTTACTAACGGGCGTAGTGGTGGCTACGGTGTTGGTTGCTTGCGGTGGTGGTGGAAATGGCGGTGGGAGTGGTTCGGCCGGCTCCAATGCACCTCCACCGGTGTCTACGACGCCCCCGACTACGACTCCGCCCCCAACAGCTCAGGAACCACCGGCGCTAAACGACGATCCTAATCCACCCGCGACGGAGACTCCTCCCGTCGTGACGGCTCCAACATTACCGACTGCTCCACAGACGCCTGTGTCTTCGGTGCCGCCTGCACTGCAGCTGCCTTCGGGCGTCGACATGAGCAATCCGGGTGTAGTAGTGAAACCGGCGGCCGTGATTGCCTCGACAGCGCTGGGAGCTAATACCGCGGCAATGGCTGTCGACGGCGATACGACCACCCGATGGGAGAGCGCCCACACCGACAACGAGTGGATCCAGTTCGATTTTGGCGCCAAGACCCAGATCGGCTCCATGAAGCTGGTGTGGGAAAACGCTCACGCGCAGGAGTACGTGATTCAGGTTTCTGATGATGGCCAGACCTGGTACCAACTTCGCTACGTTGTAGGTAGCCCGGGTGCTACCGAGCAATTCATGAACCTCGATTCCAACGCTCGTTACATGCGCATGCTTGGGATCAAGCGAGCAACGCAGTACGGCTATTCGTTGTTTGAGGTGCAGTTCGAATCCCCGGGCAGCGACAACACGCTGGGTTCCGGTGTGACCGCCTCGGCCATTCCATTCCCGGCCAATGGCGCTCAGCTCGCGCCGCCGCCGCCCGCGGCTCCTCCTTTGGAAGGTCTGCAGTTCTCGCTGCCCGATGGGACGTTGGTTACCCGCTGGGGCACCGTTGGCAGAGGGCGCCATGGCCGCGAGCGTGGAGAAGACTGGAATGAGATCGGCTATGGGCCGAACGATACTGTCGACGCCGCCGGCAACCCTGTAGACAAGGGACCGGGTAATTACCTTACGTTCGTGAAGAACTATTTCAAGGATGCCCGCACCTGGGGTATCGAAATCATCGACAACAGCCACGTGGCCGGAGTGACCAAGCCGACACTGAGAATGAACCAGTACTTCAAGGTGCAGCAGAAGGGTGGCGGTGAGTCGTTCTTCCGCGGCTTTGATCGACCCGGTGTGACAGGCTACGGCTGGATGACTGCAGGCACACTGGTAAATCCCCAGGTCTATACAAACGATCTTGTGGCCGGTTCTGCAAGCTGTCCGGTCGTGCCGTATCCGCCAGAGGGTCAGTTGGCCAGCGCGAGCGGACTCAACAATGGTTGCAGTGTAACGGTCGATAACTACCCTGGACACGCTGATCTCAGTCCCGATGCCAACGGCGTCCTCGTTCCCAATGGCAAGTCCATTGCGTCACGTCCATTGCAGGTGGGGGATGTCGTGGAAGTTTCGACGTCATTCTTCTCCACGCCAGCCTTCATGGCGGTCCTGAACGATGACGGTGCCTTTCGCTACTATACGAACGAGTGGACCTACGTGGTGGGTACGGGCTTGGTCCCGCAGATGGGTGTGCAGCCGCGGCTGATGAACGCACCGTTGCCGGCCGATACCTTGCAAGGCGGTCTCGGGTCGGTGTCGTATGACTATGCCGACAACCCGGAGTTTATGTTCCAGCAGCCGGATAACAACATCGGCATGCAGGACATGAACCTATTCGTCAAAGGGCGCCGGTGGTTTCATACCTACATGGATACCGGCGAACATACGGAAGAGGGCAACGACGTGAACGCGGATGCGGTGGGGCTGCTCGGACCGCACTTCAATCAGAAGACCTGTTTTGGCTGCCATATTAACAACGGCCGCTCGGTGGCTCCGTCAGTCATCAACCAACGATTGGATACGATGGCGGTTTTCACTGCAGCGCTCGACGGCAACGGACACCAGGTGCCACATCCGATGTATGGCGTGGCCCTGCAGATGAACTCGCAGCAGTCCACCGCCGGTGTCACGACTGACTGGGGCCTCGGGGCATACGTTTCGGACTTCCAGACCATGACCGCGACGTTCGCTGACGGTACAACGGTTCAACTGCGCAAGCCCAAGGTAGCGTTCGACGGTCCGACTCCCAGCATATATTCGCTTCGGAGTGCTCCGCCGGTGGTTGGCATGGGAATGCTCGCAGCGATTCCCGATGCCGACATCATCGCGCACGCTCGCACTGCCCCGGATGCCGACGGTGTGAAGGGCATTGTGAACTACGGATATGACCCGGCAACGGGAGCCACGTGTGTTGGGCGCTTCGGGTGGAAAGCAGCCAAGTGCACCGTACAGCACCAGGTTGCTGGAGCATTGCTGCAGGATATGTCGGTGACGTCGTCGCTCTATCCTAACCGTGACTGTCTGTTTGGACCCGCCAAGTGCAACAAGAGTAAGGTTGAGCCCGGCATCTCCGACGATGCTGTGCAATTGATGACGCGCTACGTCAGCCTGCTCGGCGTGCCCGCGCAGCGCAGTCAGGTCAGCGGCTTTCCGAAAGGAGTCGCGCCGCTACCGTACTTGGACGTTAATCCGACACAGATTGCCGCCGGTGCAAAGGTCTTCGATACGATCGGCTGCGCGAGCTGCCATACGAAGCAGTGGAAGACCGGTGCAAGCTCGGAACTGGCTGAAACACGCAACCAGGTGATCACGCCGTATACCGACCTGTTGTTGCATGACATGGGGCCCGATCTGGCCGACGGCTTCACCGAGGGCCAGGCCACGGGCAATATGTTTCGCACCTCGCCGCTATGGGGTGTCGGCTACACCCAATGGGTTGCCGGCAAGGAAAGAGCCGGCAACGCGATCCAGGTGGGGTTCTTACATGACGGCCGCGCAGCCAATCTGACGGAGGCGATCGCGTGGCACGGTGGTGAGAGCAATACGAGCAAGCAGCGATTCATGCAACTGAGCACACAAGATCGTGCGGCTCTGCTTGCCTTCCTCGGATCACTGTAAGCAAGCGATGAGAGATCCAGTGCGAACGTAGTTTCTGCAAATCCCTGCGCGCCGGCAGCTTTTCACTGCCGGCGCGTCACGGGGGGCATTCGGGCGAGGTCGCACAGACGGCGATGCGAAGCGTCAATCGTTTCGCTATTCTTGAATGCGGAGCGCATTCATGAAGTCGGCCCGAGATTCTTGTCCCTGCGGTTCAACCCGCCGATACGCGGAGTGCTGCGGCCCTTGGCACGCCGGCGGACCCGCCCCCGATCCGCAATCACTCATGCGATCGCGCTACTCGGCCTACGTTCTGTGTAACGAGCAATACCTGCTCGCTACGTGGCACCCGAGCACGCGACCTGATTCTGTTCCATTCAGCAAGAATCAGAAGTGGCTGGGCCTGAGTGTTATCGACATGAGTGTCACAGGTGATGCTTCTGCCGAGGTGGAGTTCATCGCTCGTTCTCGCGTCAGCAATGCTGCCGCCGTTCGCCAACACGAGCGCAGTCGTTTCGTT